>UQMO01000020.1 GCA_900542125.1 uncultured Collinsella sp.
CGGCGGCTACGACTTTATGATCAACGAGGAGGGCACTAACCTGTCGCAGGGTCAGCGCCAGCTCGTGACCATCGCCCGTGCCATTTTGGCCGACCGTCCGGCGCTGATTTTGGACGAGGCGACCTCCAACGTTGACACTCGTACCGAGGAGCTTATTCAGCGTGCCATGGATGCGCTGATGCAGGGCCGCACGAGCTTTGTCATCGCGCACCGCCTGTCCACGATCCGCAACGCCGACGTAATCTTGGTGATTCGCGACGGCGACATCGTCGAGAAGGGCACGCACGACGAGCTGCTCGCCCAAGGCGGCTTCTACGCCGACCTGTACAACTCGCAGTTCGACGAGGCGGCGTAAAACCGGCGGCAAACAACCGCAATACCCAAAAACGGGGGCGCAGAATGAACTGTGCCCCCGTTTTTGTTCTGCGGCCCTCGAACCGCCTCCCCCGGGACCTGATTAACGGCCTCCCTCAAGGCCCCGTGGACAAAAAATGGCAAATATGAGTACTGTCACCTTTTTAGTAACAGCCAAAACTGCCCCAAACGACCTCTTTGCGGCCTAGATATGCCTTCAAATTGATCAAAATGCCCGGTGCATGCTTCTGTGTGCCAACGTTAATGAACATATTTACTGTTGTGTCTATTATCTTGTAAGATCAATATGATACTACGCTAGCAACAGTACTCATATTTGCCATTTTTTGTCCACAGGGTATGCCGCAGAAGATCCAACTTGCTCCAGCGTGCCGTACGCTGGCCCTCCCCTTCCGGCAAGCGCCGACATTTCCCCAGATAAAACCGACCAAAATAAACCTGTCCCTTTTCGGCAGGTTTCACTTGCACTTTAGCGTGCGACAGCGGATAATGCCGAGCATTCGAGAATTCGCCAATTGTTGCCGTTAATTGATAAAGGAGGCCCCATATGGCCATGGAATTCAAGCGCAGGCTGCCGATCCCCATGGAGATCCGCGAGGAAATGCCGCTTTCCGCCGAGCTTACCGCCAAAAAGCAGGCATTCGACGCCGAGGTCGCCAAGGTCTTTACCGGCGAGGACGCACGCAAGGTGCTCATCATCGGCCCGTGCTCTGCCGACCGCGAGGACTCGGTGCTTGAGTACATGAACCGACTGGCCAAGGTCGCCGAAGAGGTCAAGGACAAGCTCATCATCATTCCGCGTGTCTACACCAACAAGCCGCGCACCAAGGGCACCGGCTACAAGGGTCTGCTGCACAACCCCGACCCCGAGGCGCCCGATGACCTGCTCGAAGGCGTTAAGGCCATCCGCCACATGCACCTGCGCGTCATCGAGGAGACTGGCTTCTTTACCGCCGACGAGATGCTTTACCCGTCCAACTACCAGTACCTCGTCGACCTGCTGAGCTACGTTGCCGTGGGCGCGCGCTCGGTCGAAAACCAGGAGCATCGCCTGGTGTCGAGCGGCATTTCGGTGCCTGTGGGCATGAAAAACCCCACCGCCGGTTCCACCACCGTCATGCTTAACTCCATCTACGCCGCCCAGGCACATCAAAGCTTCATCTTCCGCAACTGGGAGGTTGAGTGCGACGGCAACCCGCTCGCACACGCCGTCATGCGTGGCTACATCGGTCTCGACGGTCGCACCTACCCCAACTACCACTACGAGCACCTGGAGCGCCTGGCCGAGCGCTATACCGAGCATGCCGGCTACGCCAACCCGGCGGCAGTCATCGACTGCAACCACGACAACTCGGGCAAGCGCCCGCTGGAGCAGTACCGCATTTGCAAGGAGGTGCTCGACAGCTGCCGCCGCAACGAGTCCATCTCCAAGCTGGTCAAGGGCTTTATGATCGAGTCTTACCTTGAGGACGGCAACCAGCCGGTCTATGGCGGTGTCTTTGGTAAGTCGATCACCGACCCGTGCCTGGGCTGGGAAAAGACCGACTACCTCATCCACGAGATCGCAGAGCGGGTTTAGAGTTACGGCGTTTTACCAAACGCCGTAACCGGCCGACGCTGCAAACCCGCCAGAGCGGCAATCTGCCTTTCAGCTTCGACGGCATGACCAAAAGGTCAATGCCGCCTCGCTTCAAGGCACCTTGCTCGCTCTGGCGGATTTTCGCTGACGTTTTTCTGCCAGCGTCGTTGCCAAAGCTGGCACTTGGGGACGCTCCTTTTGGGGTAGTCGTTGGAGACGCTCTTGTTTGACTAGTCTTTTAAGAACGTCCCCAATGACTACCCAATTGCCACCTCTCCGTCCCCGAGGTATCGGGGCTCGTCTGCCGAATGATTGATGCGGGCGCCCTGCGGCCATGTCACACTCAGAAGTGGCCTGACCCAACTTGGAAGGAGCCCCCATGAGCCTTGACAACGTAACTCTGCGTGCCGCCACGCTCGATGACCTAGCCGGCATCGCCGCCATCTACAACCAGCTGTGGTGCAACACGCTGCGCAACCGAGGCGACGTCGAAGCCGCCGATTTCTGCGCGCGCTTTAACATCGCCATGCAGCTGCAGCGCTCCCCCATCGCGCTCGTTGCCGAAGCTGAAGGCCGCATCATCGCCGCTTGCTGCATCGGCATCTTCGAAGACGGCAAACCACGCACCAATCCCATGTGGGAGCCCTGCTACAACGAGATGTTCGCCCAGGCAACCGAGATGGCAAAGACCGCCGATGCCAAGCTCGAAGGCTCGCTCTTTGGCGATAGCCGCGAGAAGGCAACAGCCGACCGCTTTGCCGCCACGGGCAACGAATATGCCCAGGGCCAGCTCAACCTGATCATCATCGTGCCCGAGTGGCAGGGCAAGGGGCTCGGCCGTGCGCTCATCGACCTTGCGCGCGCCGAACTCGCCACAGCCGGGTGCACCAAATTCTTCCTGATGAGCGACTGCAACTCCGATTGGCAGTTCTACGAGCACCTCAACATGAAGCGCATCCTAGAGGACCACAGCCAAGACACCGGTGACGGCTTTATCGTCTACATGTACGGCGGCACGCTCTAAGTACCCCTTCAATCAAGGCGAGCCGGGCACCCGGCCCTTGGCCTCTGCCCAGGAATAACCCAGGGGGCCGGACCGCCCGTCCCTAAACCTGTCCGACAGCGCGATATCTCGTCGCTCGAGCACGCCCCTCTTTAACGAGTGCGCCTTCCTCAAGTAAACCGTTGATAACCCGCAGCGTCACGTCGCGCCCAGTTCCCAGAGCGTCCGAAGCATCCTGGCGCGTAAAACCGCGGGGCCGCTCAAGGGCAAAGCGAATCAAGGTGCGAGCGTATCCGCCACGTCGCTCGTCCGAGAGATCCTGTAGCATCGCGGACGCCTTGCACGCAACATCAAAGCCAAGCTCCTCCACGAGCTTGGCACGCACCTCGTGGCCGCAGTCGCCATTCATCGACACGTGCCCCTCTCGCTGCGCTCGCACGGATGCAAACGCCTGCGAAACATCGGGCGGCAGCGCCCCTTCCCGCTCGAGCTGCTCATAATCGCTGTAATCCCCACGCAAGTTGGGACCGCTATTGCCACGAGGCGTCAGATAGGAATTGCGCACGGCGTTGACGTTGGGCAGCGACAACCTAAACATTGCAGGGTAGGCGCAGACCTCGGGTTCCAACCCTTCCGCCTCATAGAGCGCACGGATCCCCTTGAGGCCCGTTCCAAACGCCTCAACCATCCCCAGACGCAAAAAGAGCAGTTGCAGCTTTGGATTCCGAGCGTCCGAGCCGCCCGCAAGCGCCTCCTCGACGCTGATGTGCTGCGGCCCTCCCGCATTGGTAAATTCAAGCGCCGTACGGCTCATCTTGATAAGAGACGCCACCGAAGATTCGTAGTCGCGATGGATAAACAGGTTCAGAATTCCCTCTCGAACAGCCTCGCGGGGATAGTCGTCCTTATCTATGCGATCGAGCCTTCCCGGCACAAAGTACATACGCGTTGCGTTCGATATATTGAGGAACCGTTCGATATCCTCTATCTGCCTGAAGATCGAGCCCTCGCCATCCTGACGGTCGATAAACTCGGTATACGCATCGTCGTTGAAGAGGCCAGCGCGGACTGCAAAGGGGTTTTGGTCAGAGACCAGCAGTGCCAAATTGGTGTAAAAGCCCAGCTCATCGATAAGGCCGAGATTCTTTTGAGAGGTTTGGTCAAACGTAATCTCCGCGCGCCTAAAGACCCGCTCGGCTTCAAAAAACGTCAAGCTCTGTTCATGAGAGCGCGCGGTCTCAAAATAATCGCCGTCGGTGCGCTTGATCATCGAGCGGATCTGGGCCATCTCGATGGGCACGTTGGCAGGACCTAGGCGCCGATATACCCCGGCGGGAACAAATCCCTTCGAGCACAGGCAGTACGGCTTGTGAGGACCCGCTTCCACCTCGATTTTCACCAACGCTGCGCCATCGATGTCCAATGCGGAGACCGTCGTGATTTCAGAAACGTCGGGATACACGCCATCGGTTATTGCATTAGAGCATTGAAGCATGGTGGCATCGATATCGTCCACGCCGACGATGCTGCCAAAATCGTCGATTCCGATATACAAGGTACCGCCATTCGAATTGGCAAACGCCACCACAGCTTTGAGCAGCTTAGGGGTAAATGTGCACTTGAACTCCACGGTCTCACTTTCAACAAGCTGCATGCTACCCCCCATCATCGACTATCGACGATTCTAGACCAACTATCGACGATAAGCAAGGCCCCTGGTACCCTCGCTTAGACCCGAGTGCCCGCGTGCAACGCTGCCCGCCGCACGCAAAAGGGCCCGCCAGCGTGTGCGCCAGCGGGCCCCAGGTCATATCGACACTACCCCGTGTGCCTGCAACCGCCTCTACTTGCAGCGCGCCTTGGGCTGCTGCTGGGTGATGCAGTGAATGTTGCCGCCGCCGTAAATAACCTCGCGAGTCATGATACCGATGACTTCGCGGTCCGGATAAGCAGCCTGGATATCCTTGAGTGCCTGGGCATCGTTGGGGTCGCCAAACTGTGGCACCAGCACCGCCCCGTTGATGGGCAAGAAGTTGAGGTAGCTGGGCTCAAAGGCGTCCTCGGGAGTACGCGGCAGCACACCCTCGACCGGATCGATGGTCGATGCCTCCTCCTCGGTCATATATACCGAGGTCGCAGGCATAATCACCTTGTGGATCTTGAGCTTGCGGCCACGGGCATCCGTCGTCTCGGAAAGCGTCTTATACGCCTCTTGGCACTCCTTGTAGAACTTATGGTTGGGATCATCGGTCCACATGCAGCAGACCTCGCCGGGCGCACTAAAGCATGCGACGTCGTCCACGTGCCCGTTGGTCTCAAACGGGTCGATGCCATCCTTGATCCAAATGACCTTCTCGATGCCCAGGTACTCGGCAAGCTTCCCCTCGATCTGCTCCTTGGTGTACTGGGGGTTGCGGTCCTCATTGAGCAGGCACATCTCGGTGGTCACCACGGTGCCCTGGCCGTCGCAGTTAAACGAGCCACCCTCGAGGATATAATCCTCGGGACGATAGCGGTTAACCTGCTCGAGCTGTGCCACCTGCAGGCCAATGGAAGCGTCCTTGTCCCACGGGAAATACAGGCCGTCAATGAAACCGCCGTAAGCATTAAAGTGGAAGTGCGAAAGAGCAACCTCACCATTGTCATTAACGAGGAACGCCGGGCCGGGGTCGCGAATCCAGCTGTCGTTGTACTCCATGTGGATAACGCGCACGTTCTCAACGCCGTCGAAGATCTCACACACCGCGGGGAAGTCTTCAGTGTTGACGCCCACAGTGATGGGCTGAAAACGTGCAACGGTCTTGATGATCTCGGTGAAGACCTTCTGCGCCGGCTTGGCGCCGCAGCGCCACACGTCGGAGCGGTGCGGCCACAAAATCCAGGTGCGCTCCTGCTCCTCATACTCGCCGGGCATATAGAACCCGTCCTTCTTAGGTGTGGACTCACTCTCGTAGATGGTCTTCATTTCAAGCTCCTAAATCTCGGTGCTTTTGCTTGACGAGACCATGATGCGGCAGCACCGAGATGTTCTCAATGGTCCCTCGAGCCCCTTTCAGCGACCGACGGTATACCATTCGCTGACCTAAAGTTCTATTCAGGCCGAGAACATGACATACTGGGTTCCACAATGGAAAGGATGCCCTATGCCCCCATGCAATAAACAGCAGACTATTGAGTTGGACAGTACGACCTGGACTGCTCTCAACGAGCTCGCGCTTGCAATCCACGCATCACACGGTGTCGATAAGCTGCAAAAGGAGACCCTCGAGGGAACGACAGGGCTCGTGCCTCATCGGATCGCCATGTTCGACCTGATCGAGGCGGCGGGCAGTGATGCCCCACGCTACGTCCACCCCGCAAGCAGCGGAATGGACGACCGCGCACTGAGCGACTACTACAACCGCTACGCCGCGATGGACTATATAACATGGAGCTTTGACTTACATAAGGTCGGCGTCTACCGCGACCTCGACCTCGTCGACGTCGAGCGACGCGATGCCACGCCCATCTATCGCAAATGGATGGAACCGCAGGGCGTCTACTTTGGCTGTACGGCCACGCTCGCGCACAACGACAGCCCGCTAGGAAGCATCACCCTGTTTCGTGAACGCACGGCCGGAGACTTCACCGACACCGAGCTCGCAATCCTGCTCGAAGTCGCTCGGCACGCGAGCCTCGCGCTCGCCAACCTCTATCCTCGGGGCATTAAACTCACCCAGACAGAAGACACAAACCAGCTAAATGCTTTCATTACAGAACACAATATCCAACCGCGCGAAGCCGAAGTCATGCGGCTCATGCTCGACGGCAAAACGAACAAACAGATGACAAACGAGCTATTCATAAGCGAGTCAACCGTCAAGAAGCATGTCAACGCCATCTATCGCAAGCTCGGCGTCAGCAACCGCCTGGGCCTCATGACTGCCACGCAAAACATCCCGCGATAAAAAAGGGCGCCCTCCATGCAGAGAACGCCCTTTGATTTCGCCATTTGAATTAGTGTCGGCTCTGGCTCAAAGAGTAGACAGGTTTATTTTGGCAGGTTTTATCTGGGCAAATGTCAGCCGCCGCGAGGGAGCTGCCTTCCCTCGCGGCGGTCTTCTAGCAGAAAAACCAAGTGAGTAGGCTTTTTGCAGGAGGTCAAGCACGCCCCAAAACGCCACAGCTCTGACCTGCGGTTTTATTGAGTATTTGTTGCGATGTGCTCGGCATATCCAAATAAGTCTACTCACTTGCATCTAAGACGCACCAGATAGGCAAAAACCGCCGCAAAAAGGGGGCCGGTTCCCTTCGCGGCAGCCGTTAATACGCCGAGCTTGTTATCGTAAAAGCCAATCACGCGCCGAAACCACACTACAGTCTTTCGACTCATACGTTGAGTCCACGCGGGCCACAACATAGCGCGCATCTTTTGCAATGTCGATCTCATCGCATACAGTCTGTAGATGGCGGGCGTACTTATCGTGATACGTTCTGGATGATTTTATTTCGATAGCCTTGGGACTCCCTGAGTTTGTACAGTCGAGCAAATCGATTTCACGCTTGCTGTCGTCCCTATAGAAATACAGCTCGGGATTCTCGCCCACGTTGAGATGGCTCTTCGCCGTTTCGGAAACGATGAGGTTTTCGAAAACGGCCCCCAGATAAGGGCTCTCCAATAGTTGCTCCAGTGATCCAATTTTGAGCAAGTAGCAGAGCAGCCCCGTGTCGTAAAAATAGAGCTTGGGCGTTTTAGTTAGACGCTTCTTGGCATTTGCATAATAGGGCTGCAGCGAAAACGTCAGGTAGCTCTGCTCCAGGATGGACAACCAGCTTTTAATGGTCGATACGCTCACGCCCGTATCTCGAGAAAGCGAGGATATATTGATGAGGGCACCGACGCTCTGAGCAATTATGGACAGAAACTTATGAAACTCCGCCTTATTGCGCACATCAAGCAAGCCCACAACATCGCGCTCAACATAGGTATCGATATAGCTGGGAAAATAAACCGAGGACGGCATTCCGGCGGAACGCAGGCGAGGGTATCCCCCTTCGAGCGCGAACAAATCCACTTCCAGCTGCCCCTGCTGGCCCCTCTCCGCTTCTCGAAACGATAATGGCAGCAATTTTAAGATCCCGACTCGCCCGGCAAGAGACTGCCCGATGCTTTTCATCATCAAAAAGTTTTGCGAGCCTGTAAGGATGTATTGACCGGCGTCTTCCCGCTCATCCGAAACAACCTGGATCATTGAAAACAAATCCGGGGCGTATTGCGCCTCATCGATGATGAGTCCGCCCTTTCGGTTGCGGATAAAACTCACCGGATCCTCCAAGGCCGCGCGCCTCGTTTGAGGGTCCTCAAGCGTGACGTAGGAATAGTCGGGAAAGGCATGCCGAACCAGCGTAGACTTACCACTCTGCCTAGGCCCTGTCAACGACACAACAGGAAACCAGCCTGCCATGCGAATGAGCAACTCATGCAAATCCCTGTTAATGAACTCAGCCATATCAACGCCCCTTATTACGCTGTTACCATAATCGAATAGTTTCATTCTCCATAATCTTATAGTAGCGTTTACCATAATCTTATAGTAACCCAGTTCAAAAGCATTATTTATAGAGCCGAAATCTCAGACCCTAAATAACAAAAGCCACCACAATGGGGGCTGTCCCCATTGTGGTGGCTTGCAGGCGAGTTAACTTGTTCGACTATCGTACGCCAGCCATGTCCGAGCCTAGAGCGTGGCAAGGCGCTTGGACTCGTGCGCGGCGAGCGCAATGGAGATGATGCCAGTAATGGCATCGGCCACCACCAGGGCGATCCACACGCCCTCGACACCCATCATGTTGCCGAGGAGGTACATAAGCGGCACCGAGCAGATCACATAGCGAAGCAGGCCCGTAAACGTGGCGACACCCACCTTCTCGACCGCCTGGAAATACATCGACATGGTCATGGCAAGATAGCCCAGGGCAACAGCCAGGATGACAGTACGCGTGGCGTTGGCGGCAACCTCAACGAGCGCAGGATCGCTGCCGGCAAAGAAGGCGCACACCGGGGTGGCGGCAAGCCAGAGCGCGACGGTGACCAGCGCCAGCGTCACAACCTGGTACTTAAGCGTGCAGGAGAGCGTCTCCTTAAGGCGTGCCCAAGCCTTTGCGCCGGCGTTGAAGGCAGCGATGGGCTGCAGACCGTAGGAGAAGCACTGGGCAACCATCATGGTAATGTAGAGGATGTAGCCGTTGATCACGCCAAAGGCTGCGATGTAGAGCGAGCCCATGTCGCCGCCGAGCGAACCCAAAAGCGAGTTGGCAACGGTATTAAAGATAAAGGTCGCACCCTGGACCAGGAAGAACGGGAAGCCGATCTTGAAGATCTGGCCGCAGATGGCGAGGTCGAGCTTAAGGTCGGCCAGGCTAATCTGGAGCTGGGACTTTTTGCCCCCGATGAACCAGAAGATACCGATGGCCCAGATACCGATGGAAAGCCCGTAGTACACGCCGGCGCCCATAACGCCAAACTTGAGCACAAACGTGGAAAGCGCGAGCCAACAGATGGCGACGATGGCCGAAACGGTCATGAGGTTGGCCTGGATCTGAACCTTCTCGTCCACACGCATCACAGCGGTGATCATCTGGCCAATGACCGTGAGCGGCAGCAGCACGGCGAAGGTGCGCACGCCGGCAACGGTATCGGCCATGATGTCGGGCGTGGCGCCAAAGAATGTGCAGATGGGCTCGGTAAACACTGCCATCACCACAGCAAGCAGCACACTCACGATCGTGGTGAGCCAAAAGCCCTGGCTAAAAGCCTTGCTTGCGCCCTTGATGTCGCCGGCACCCAAAAGGTTGCCCACCACGGCGGGCACGCCGGTGCCAAACAGGTTGCCAAAGGCCAGGTTGATGTACTCGACCGACATAATGATCGAGACACAGGCCAGGCCGTGGGCACCTAGGCCCCAACCCATCACGAGGCCCTCAAGGACCACCATGATGATCTGGGCGAGCATGCCCTGGCCGGTGACGATGGTGTACTTACGCACCAGACCGGGAATCGGTTGGGAGGCGAGCTCGCGCTCCTCCTCCACGGCAGCGGTTACTTCTTCTGCCATTGTTCTCCCCTTTCCTTGAGAGAGTAGTGCTGAATGGATGTCAGGCGACTGACAACTGGCACCAAGCCGCCCAATCAAACGATGGCGCTATGCCTCAAAGACCACCTTGCCGGCGATCATCGTGAGGGCTGCGGTAGCCTCGAGCACCTCGGCCGGCTCGCAATCAAAGAGATTGCGGTCGAGCACGCAGATATCTGCCTGTTTGCCGCACGCGAGCGTGCCGATGCGGTCCTCGGCATGCATGGCGTAGGCGCTGCCATAGGTGTAGGCGCGCAGAGCCTCGGCCATGGTAATGCGCTCCTGGGGGAACCAGCCCTCAGGGTTGGAACCGTCCTCGAGCATGCGGAAGACCGCGCCGTACACCTCCTCCATGGGCTCCAAGCCCACAACGGGGAAGTCACTGCCCAGGTGCACCACGGCTCCGCTGGCAAGCAGGCTATGCAGGGGCCACGAAAGCGCGGCACGCTCGGGACCCACGGCTTCGTCCTTGGCAAGGTCAGCCATATCGAGCAGCATGTGCCACGGCTGCATGCCGGGGCACATGCCGAGCTCGGCATAACGCGGCATATCCTCGGGTTGAACCGTCTCGTTGTGCTCCATGGAGTGGCGACAATCCCGCTTGCCATGCAAGCGCTCGCCCTCCTCAAAGCAATCGAGCACAAAACGCACCGAGCGATCGCCGATTGCATGGATGCGCGTGTCAACGCCCCATTCCTGCGCCCTCAGGATGGCAGCACGGATGCGCTCCGGCTCCTCCGCGGGCTCACCACAGGTGTCGGGTGCGTTGCTATAGGGTTCAAGCATCCAGGCGGTATGGTCGGAGCACACACCATCAAGGAACTGCTTAAAGCCGTGCCACTCCACCTGCGTACCCGGGAAGGCGTATTTCTCCTTGATCTGCTCGAGCGTCAAGGACTCGTTTTCGAACAGGTCGGTGTACAGGAACACGCGCAGCGGCAAGTCGCCCTTGGCATTAAGACCTGCCAACACCGCATACGGGTTTTCCATGCTCACAAACGTAGGATTGACCATGCCGACCGTAGTGATTCCCAGGGCATTGGCGCGCCGGGCGGTTTTTGCAAACGACGCGTCAACAACCTCGGGCGCTGGATCGTAGACCTCGTCCATAAAGAAGGCGCCGGCGTTGTTGGAAAACACGCCCGTCAGATTGCCGTCGGCATCCTTAAGGATCTTGCCGCCTGCGGGATCGGGCGTCTGCGAAGTTACTCCCACCTTGTTGATGGCGCAGGTATTGGCACTAAAGGTATGCAAGTCAACCTGCTGCAGAAATACCGGGCGGTCGGAGATGTACTCATCGATCATCGCGGCCGTGGGCATCTCGGGGACATCCCACTGGAACTGGATAATCTGGCAGCCCAGAATCCACTCGTTATCGGGATGGTCGGCCGCAAACGCCACGACACGTTCCATCGCCATCTCAAAACTGGTGCAGTCGATGAGGTTGACGGCAAAATCGGGGTCGGTCATAAACGCGCCCTGGGCAAAATGCGTGTGCGAGTCAATCAGGCCGGGCATGACGAGCTGGTCGCCAAAGTCGCGCACCTCGGTATCGGGACCGATAAACGGTGCCAGGTGAGCATCGTCACCGCAGGCAACGATTTTATCGCCCCGCACGGCAACGCCGCCCTTAAACGGCTCGAGCCCATCGCCGGTAAAGACGGCGTCGCTCTTGATAACTACATCAGCCTTGTCCATGTGAGCCTCCTCAGGCATCTTTGGTTGCAACGCGGACGCACCGCCCGCGTGGGCACTCGGTTGGGAGCGTAGCGCTCCCGCATCGGCGCGTGCCTACAAGCCGTGCTCGGACGTCTGTCCCACGTCCGCGGCTTCGCGCTACACCCATTGATACACAGGGGCAAATCCGTGCCAAGGCCAGGGACCGCAAACGGTCAGTTTAAGCAGGTTTACACGCTTTACCTGCAGGTTTATTGTCTGAGATTATTACCGCTTCATTACGCCCAACGGTGTGACCGCCCACACAGCAAGACCCGCATGCGAGGAAGAATGAGGCTAGGAACGCCAAAAGGTATCTATAAGGTCATCTCGGTTGGAGACGCCGCTTTTAACGTAGATGCGATGCAAGTGTGCCTTGACCGTGCCAGGGCTGATGACCAACTCGCTGGCGATGTTTTGGGCGTCGTTGCCCTTCAGCACCAGCGTGAGCACCTCCTGCTCGCGCCGTGACAGCTTATGGGCGTCGGCATAAATCACCACACGCGATGCGAGATCGTCCTCAGAGCTTGCGCTCTCGGCTGCCACGTCCTCATCGGCACGCGGATGACGGGCATACACACGCAGGATATGGCTAAACTGGCAAAAAAGCTGAGCCGCGCATACCACGAGCAGCACGTTTTCGGAGATATTGCGCTCGGACAGATACCACAAAAAGAGGCCGATGACGGGGTTTTGGGAGTCGGGGCGGCAGAACAAGATCATGTAGGTGTCCTCGGCGATCACGCAAAACACAAGAACGAAGGCCACCTTCCAAAAGAGCTTTGAGCGGTCGAGGTCGAGTTTCTCAACACGCGTGGCTCTGTACCGGTAATGCCAGGCGGCATAGGCAAGACATCCTACATTGCCCAGGTCACGCGTGAGCCAAAAGAGATACTGCTGCATCTCTCCGGCAGCGCCGCTGCGAGGCACCAGCAGCAATTGCAAGATTGAAAACGGCACGATAGCGAGTACGAGCATGCGCGACGTCGGCCTTTTGCGCAAGCGCGCAAACATCCACAGTACCACGCAGGCATAGATGGCAATACCGAGCACGCAGCGCAGCAAGGGGTGCTGCAACGGCTCGCTAAAGGTAACAGCGTAGTCGTATTTGAGCCGATTGTACTCGTCAAAAAAGATGACTGACATATCGAGCATGTAGAGCAAAAAGCCCGCCGCGGCCACCAGGCTGTCGCGACGGCGCGTCATGAGCCAAACCACCAATGCCACGGCACTGGTCACCAGAGCCACACCCATGATAATCGTGGTGTAGATATAGAACGCGAAACTCATGCCCGCCTCCCCTGTCTAGATGCTGTGAGGATGTTGACAGATTCTTTGCCGCAAGATTAGACTCACCGATTAAACGTACTGTATCGTTTAGATAAACAAGCTGTGTCTCACCGATGAAAGGAGATGCCATGACACCGATCGCTCCGCTCAAGATGCTCGTCGCGCCCGCCGCCAAGGCCATCACCCGACTCGGTTCTTCCATGACCTACGACGATGTCCCCTGCGCCGTCGAGGCACGTTCGGACAGCTGCCCCTACCTGGGCCACGTCCCCTACTTTGCACCCAAGCTCGCATCTGATCCCGAGCAGCGTAAGCAGTAATCCAAGATGCATCTAGCACCGCACAACTCGCGGCGCTACTGTTTTGGTGCAAAGCGACCTGTCCCCCTTGCGCCAACGCCGGGATTGTCGATGCTGCGGCCGCGGCGCGATATGAGGCGCGAAACCTCGCCCAGCAACACGCCGATCACCACACCCATGAGGATCGGCAACTTTGACATCTCGGCGGGCGAGCTGTTAAGCGGCACGATTGTCGCAACAATCGAAAGCACGAGCTCTACCACCGGCACCGCAAGCGCTACCGCAAGCACCTTGCCCTCGAAGGGCGCGCGGAACACACGTGGGCGGTCGTCGTATTTACGCAGGCGCCAAAACGCCGGGAACATCGGGATATAGCTCATGAGCAGAAAGACGACGTTCATCGAGAAGAAGACCCAAAAGACGTCGGAACCTTCGCCCAGCGGAATCTGAAGTAGCAGCACCAAGCTGGCAAAACAACCGTTAATGAGTGCCGAGCCATTAGGCATGCCGGTCTTCTTGGACACCAGCGCAAAGGGGCGCGGCATGTTACCATGGCGCGCGGCATAGCTCGCCACGTTGTTGACGCCAAAGCTCCAACAGATCATGTTGGCAAACAGCGTTACCAAAAAGGCCATGCCCACGACCATCGTCAGCGGGTGAGCGCGCCCCACCATGGCGGCAACCGCGTCCACAATGCCCGAATCGAGTGAAAGCTGCTCGGTGGGAACCGCGGCTCCAATACCGATGCCACAGATAATGTAGATCGCCGCGATGGCAACGCCACCGGCGGTAACCGCCTTGGGGATATCACGCGACGGGTTTTTCATCGTGCTGGCAAAGGTCGCGACCACCTCAAAGCCCATAAAATTGAAGAGGATGATCGAAAGATACGTCAGTGAGTTAGTGTCTCCCAGATCGGGGACAAAGGTCTTAAACGACATATCGTTGGCAAAGCCGTTGTTGCAGGCAAACCAGATGCCGACGATTCCCACCACGGCGGTAATGAGCACCTTGATGACGGCGCCGCCATCCATGACCCAATCGGCCTCGGCCACCGGCTGCATTGCCATGACCGTGACGCCCCACACAAAGGCAAGCTCGATGGCAATTCGGACCCCGAGCGAAAACTCGACACCCCATACCGCATTGATGACACTGGGAAACATACAGGCGATGCTTGCCACCCACAGCGGAAAGTTGACCCAGTAGCACCAGGAGCAGCGGGCACCCCAACGGTCGCCCAAGCCCAGGCGAACCCAATCGTACAGGCCGCCCTCGGAATCGAACGCCGTACCCAGCTCGGCAACTACCAGGCCATAGGGAAGCAAAAACGTAGCGATAAGGAAAATCCACCAGAAGAACTGCACGTTACCCATGGCAGATGCCGGAGCGGCCGCCTCGATGGTAAAGACAACGCAGATAACCGAGAGGATGACCTCGAACAGGGAGAACTTTTTACCTGCCACGGCACGCTCCCCCTACAGCAAAAAGGATGGCATCTGTACCGAAGGCGCAGCCCAAGGTAGGGTTACAGGCCGCGTCACCGGTGCAGGTGCCATCCCAAAGAGAAGAGAGGATGCAATTGTTGGACCAACGCTCGCGGAACAGGCGCGTGTAGATAACGATACGCTGGTACATAGATACTCCGATCAAAACGGTCGCGCTCGCAACCGGAAACTTTCGGCAATTGAAGACGCGTCTGACCTGGGATATTCAAGCGAACAATTGGCCTAACCCGCAATAAATCCCAGATCAGACGCGTACTCAATCAAAGAGGCGGGCACTCCGAAGTGGAGGCAACGGAGTGCCCAAAGAAAAACCCAGCCGACCAAGACATCAAGTGGCCAGACCATCAATGCCCCGAGATGGTCACGGTGCGATTCACCGACTGTCCGATTGATCGGCTGGGTTTCTGAGGTGCGGCAGATTCCCGTGAAAGAGGAGCGCCGCGTACTTTGTGGTACGCAAGCAACGAATGAACGGGAAGGTGCCGTGCCTCAGGAAGCCAGACAGTTACGCGGACGGCTCCTGCTGCGTGATGCAGTGGATGTTGCCGCCGCCGAAGACGACCTGCTCGGACTGAACGCCGACGCACTTGTAGACGCCCTCGCCCCAGACCTCGTCGTAGATCTTCTGGAGCGTGTCAACGGCCAGCTGGTCGTTCTCGTCGCCGTACTGCGGGACGATAACGCCGTGGTTGGTGACCAGGTAGTTCATGTAAGAGGCGATCAGCGGCTCGTCGGGGACGCGCGGCTCGGCGTTCTCGTCGGCGTCGATGGTGTCGCAGGAGGCCTGGTCCATGAACAGCGGGTTCACGGGCATGCAGAGCTTGTAGACCTTCATCTTGCGGCCCTTAGCGTCAACCGCGTTGGAGAGGGTCTCGTAAGCAGCGTGGCACTGATCATAGAACGGGTACTCGGGATCGTCGGTCCAGATGCAGGCCATGACGCCCGGGGCGATGAACGTAGCGACGTCATCGATGTGGCCGTTGGTCTCCTCGGGGTCGATGCCCTCCTTGACCCAGATGACCTTCTCGACACCCAGGTAATCCTTGAGGTGCTCGTCCATATAGGCGCGAAGCTCCTCGCTCCAGGGCTCAAACTTCTTGTGGTACTTGGGCCAGATGGACTCGGGATCCTCTTCCTCCTCCAGAACCGCAGAGCAGGTGCGGCCCGGGGAAAGCAGGCACTGGTCGGTCACGACAAGGGTGCCCTCGCCGTCGACGGTGATGGAGCCGCCCTCGAGGATCATGTCATCGGGACGATAGCGGCGGCAGCCGGAGAGCTCAGCCATCTTGAGGGCGATCTGCTCGTCCTTGTCCCACGGGAAGTACAGGCCGTCGACGAGGCCGCCGTAGGCGTTGAAGTGCCAGTGGTTGGCGCGCTTCTCGCCCTTGCCGTTGATGACGTAGGTGGCGGCAGTGTCGCGGAACCAGGCGTCGTCGGTGGTCATCTCGATGACGGTGACGTTCTCGTCGTTCTCGAAGACGGCCTTGCAGTTGGCGTAGTCGACCTGGTTGGCGCACATATAGACCGGGGTGAACTCGGAGATGGCGCGGGCGATGGCGGCATACTGCTTCTGGGCCGGCTTGGCGCCGTGGGCCCAGGTGTCGGTGCGGTGGGGCCAGCCCATCCACACGCGATCCTGCGGGGCGAACTCGGCGGGCATGAAGAAGCCGTCGGCCTTGGGGGTGGACTCGGACTCGGTGATCGTACGCATAAGATTTCCTCCAAATCGAACGATCGCTTGCTGCGGGCGGGTTACCCGCAGCCTAAAACCAAGAGATGGTAGGCGCCCGTTCCCCGGCAAAGGTCGGGGCGCCCGGTGCCGGTTTTCACGGAATCGCACCGGCAAGCGACGACGTAACCAAGTGCGCGGAGACAAAACGCACGAAGGATACGGAAGAGAGATTGGGGTGGGCGGTAGTTACCGGAGCTATCGCTCACACCCACCCCGGGGGAATGGTTATCAAAACTGTCGCTTGGGCACGCCTCCGAAGAGGCTAGAGTGCCCGGAGTCGGGAGCGACAAGCCCGACGAAGCGCGCGTTGGTACACGAGGAGGGTTGGAGCCCCAGAACCGGGTGCTCTAGTTCTCCTCGGCCTCGGCGGCCTCCTCAGCGAGACGCTGGGCTGCGAGCTCAGGGGTCAGACCCTTGTACTCGGTCTCGCGGCCCTTGGCGCTGACGACGCGGACGACCTCACCGATGAGCACGAGCACGATGAAGATGACGATCATCGGGACCTTGTCGCCAATTTCAGCGGCGGAGAACGGTACCAGCGTTGCAACGATGGCAAGAACCAGCTCGATGCAGGGGATGGCCAGCATGACCTTCATCATGGCGCCCTTAAACGGGAACGTGAAGATGCGCTCACGGTTCGGGTCGTTCTTACGAAGGTTGAGGAATGCCGGGAACATCGGGATGTAGGTGAGCAGCAGGAAGACGACGGAGGTGCCGAAGAGCATCCAGAAAACACCGTTGGAGATGGCGTCGATGGGAACCAGCTGCAAGCACAGCACCAGGGAGGCAACGACAGCGTTGACCAGGTTGGCGCCGTTGGGCATGTCGTCCTCGGAGATCATCGAGGCGAAGACCTTGGGCATGTTGCCGTGCTCAGCAGCATAGCGGGCGACGGAGTTGACGCCGAAGGACCAGGCGGCCATGTTGGCGAACAGGGTGATCAGGAAGGCGATGCAGATGACCTTGAAGATCATGGAGTCGCCCACCATGGTCTGGACTGCGACAATCATGCCATAGTCGGGGTCGATGGAATCGGCCGGCACAGCAGCGCCGATGCCAAAGCCAGCGAACAGGTAGATCACGGCGATGGACAGGCCACCGACGATGATAGCCTTGGGGATATCGCGAGCGGGATCGGCCATGTCGTCGGTCATGGTGCAGATGACCTCGAAGCCCATGAAGTTAAAGATGATGATCGACAGGTAGCCGAGAGCGTTGGTGTTGGTGAGCTCGGGCAGGAAGGTGGCAGCGGACATGTCGTTCGCAAAACCGTTCTCCATGGCATACCAAATGCCCAAAGCGCCAACGATAACGGCGACGGCGACCTTGATGATGGCGCCACCGTTAAGGACCCACTCGGAGTCGGCCGCCTTGGAGCGGCCCATGAGGTAGACGATCCACACAAAGGCAAGATCGATACCCATCTTGGCGATCAAGTTGAACTCGACGCCAAAGACCATGCCCAAAATGTCGGGGAACATGGTAGCCAGCGAGGCGATCCACAGCGGGTAGTTGACCCAGTAGTAGTACGAGATGCGGGCGCCCCATTTGTCGCCCAGGCCATCGCGTACCCAGTCGTAAATGCCGCCCTCGCCGTCATAGGTGGTACCGAGCTCGGCGACAACCATGCCGTAGGGAAGCAGGAAGGTCAGGATCAGGAAGATCCACCAGAAGAACTGCTGGTTGCCAATGGCGGCAGCAGGAGCGGCGGCCTCGCAAACGAAGACGACGCAGATGATGGTCGAAATGACCGTCAAGAAGGAAAGCTTTTTCTTTCCGTCGCTCATGATGAGCTCCTTCGCTCAGTCTTGGACAGATCCGAGGCCCTAAGGTATTAAGGCAATTGCTTGGGCCTCGGTGAGCGGGCGACAGGAGACGAGCATCCGCCGCCCGCAAACGTGCTTTTAGAAGCCTTGAGGCTTAGAGCTGCTCGAGAGCCTCGAGAGCGGCGTGGAGCTCAGCCTTGGCGGAGTACTCGACACCCTCGTCGTTGAGCGGGGTGCGCTTGCCCAGGGCGGCAAGGAGAGCACGGATGGAGTGCTTGCGGTTCTCGGCCTCGACCCAGCACAGGGAGCGCTCGGGATCGTCCATGACCTCGTCGACGACCTCCTCGTTGCGGGTGGCCGGCAGGCAGTGCATAAACTTGGAGTTGGGGCCGGCGAAGTTCATCATGTCCATGGTGACCTGATACTTGGGATAGAACACGTCCATGTAGTTCTCGCCCGAGACCTCCTCGTCGTACAGGCCATACCACACGTCGGTGTAGATGAAGTCGGCGCCCTTGATGCACTCGATGTCGTCGGAGATGACGACAGAGCCGCCGGAGACCTTGCAGTTCTCCTCGGCGATGGCCATCATCTGCTTGCCGAACTCGGCGCGCTCCTCGACGGTGCCAACGTGCAGGCCGCCGTCGGGGATCTGGTGGCCCTTAGGTCCAAACTGGACGAACTTCATGCCGACCTTGGAGGCGATGAACATGAGGGAGACGCAGACCTGGGTGGCGTCGCCGATGAAGGCCAGGGTGCAGTCCTCGATATTCTTGCCCTCGGGGAGGTTCTCGAGCATGGTCATGAGGTCGCCCATCTCCTGCGTGGGGTGGTTGAACTCGGACATGCCGTTGATGACGGGCACAGCAGAGCCCTCGGCGAGGCCGACGACGTCCTTGTGACGGTCAACGCGAGCCATCATGATGTCGAGCAGCGAGCCCATAACGCGAGCGGTGTCGCCCAGGGACTCGTGACCGCCGAGCTGGATGGTGCCAGGGCCATAGAACTGAGCATGGCCGCCGAGGTCGGTCATAGCGGTCTCGAAGGAAAGACGAGTGCGGGTGGAGACCTGCTGGAAGATCATGCCAAGGCTCTTGTTGCGGAGCAGGTGCGGATAATAACCGTCAACCTTGATGGCCTTCTTCATTGCCAGGCCAAGATCCTCGATAGCCAGGATCTGCTCTTTGGTGAAGTCGTTGGTGTCGATGAAATCCTTAGGCAGTGCCATGTCGATTTCCTTTCCGCCGGTCTTGCCGACTATTACTATGAGGCGCTCGAACATCACGCCTCGTGTTGACAAGACCATCATTCACCCGTATGCAATTTTTACCTAGTTTATTCGGGATTAAAGACCGTTCACGGAGTTACACCCCCTCTAAACCAATATAAACCCGCAGGTCAAGAGTTTACAGGGGGTCTACCATCTAGAACCGCGAACGGTATACGGCTATGCTGTATCTCGGCGCCTAATCCGCAATGAAACGAAGGGTTGAGACGTCTATATCCCACAAGGTATACAGAGCTCGGCCATAGAATAAATGAGATGGGACGGTGACAGATGAACACCCTGATGTTCTTCTATACCCTAGCGATACTCGTGATCTGTATTGTGACGGCGGTGCTCTCGCTTGCCGCCTATGCCTCGTCTCGTCGACGCTTCTTTATCTATGGCAGCGGCGTATTTATCTGCTATGCCATCGAGATGACCGAGATTTTCTTTTTTGAATACACGCTGCAAAACCAGAGTTTTCCAGCCAGCGACTATTACTCAATTACCATGCCTGTGTTGCGGACCTTTGTGGCGACCGCTTCGCAGGCTTTTATTTGGCTCATTGCCATGGATTTGCTCGACAAGCATTCAAAAAAGCAGTTTGTCATTCCCGTCGCAACGTTCTTGCTGAGCGAGCTGCTGATTATCGTCGCTGTCCCCTACGGCCCCATTCATCAATGGCTCTACTACACGATGCGTCAGGTATTCCTTGTTTTCGTGGGGCTATATATCTTTTGGACGGCACGCAAGAGCACGCAAGTCGAGCTGAAGGCACGCGTTAACAACCAACGAAAGCACCTGATTATCGGCGCTATTCTGGTCGGTTGCATCGTTGCCGAGGATTTCTACAACATTCTGATTGTCCCCATGAGTCTGGCGCCCTCTTGGCTGCAACTATATCTGTCCGAGCGCAACTTTAGCGAAAACGTCTTTGCCTGCTACTTTGCGATTCTGCTGATCATCTACTCCTACCACGTGCTTTCAATCCGCATGCAGGAGGCGCCCGAGGAAAAGAACGTCAGCGATCTTGATCGACACATCGAAGAGCAGATGCCCTTCTATCGCAACGCCTACAAGCTCTCCAACCGTGAGACCGAAGTTATGCGTCTGGTCGTACTGGGCAAATCGAACCAAGAGATCGCTGACGAGCTATTCCTTGCCGTGGGCACCGTCAAGACCCACATCCACAACATCCTGGTCAAAACCGAACAGCAAAACCGCACGACGCTCATCCTCCACTTTTGGAAGCGATAACCTGCCAAAAAGGGACAGGTTTATTTTGGCAGGTTTTATCTGGGCAAACGCCAAAAACCAAGTGAGTAGGCTTTTGGCGGGATGCCGAGCACACCTCAAAACGCCACAGCCCTGACCTGCGATTTTATTGAGCACTTGCCGCGATGTGCTCGGCAGGTTCAAAAAAGTCTACTCACTTGCATCCGAAACGCACCAGATAGGCAAAAATAACCGCCGCAAGAGGTCCCCAGCCCCTTCGCGGCGGTCACACGCCTCTGGTTTTGCGACCGTTTTGCCCGCTTGTTATTCGCTGTAGCGGGTAGCGATGGCAGCTTGTACCATGCCGGCGCTCATGAGGTAGGTCACCAGGAAGTAGCCACCGTATGCTGCCAGGATGATTGCACAGGTGAGGCCCACGGTGCCACCGATGCTCATATCTCCGAATATGCTCACCAGCTCGATAATCACCTTGAGCGCCACAAAGGAGTGCGCCAGGCCCACTGCCAGCGGGAACAAGAAGAATACCGCTTGCTGCGCCATCACCGAATGGCGAATCTGGCGGTCGTCACAGCCGATCTGCGCCAGCACACGATAGCTGCGGCTGCCGTCGGCCACATTGGAGAGCTGCTGGATCGACAGTATCGCCGCGCACGCAACGACCAGTACAAAGCCAATGTAGATGGCCAGATAGCTAATCATGCCGTTCATTTGCGCTGCTTGCGTGTACATCTCGGAGCGTGTGATGAAGATTCCCCATGACCCTGGCTCCTTGCCGTCAACGAGCAGATTGTCGAGCAAAGTGTATTTAATGCTCTCGTCTGCCTCGGTCGTATCCATCCCCTGTTTGTAATTAACGAGCAGGCTACTGGAATACGGCTGCAGATTAAGTTGGGACAACAGCTCGTCGGCAACGACGACGGTACCCGGGTTACTGCCCATCGCCGAGTTGGCGATGGCCGCCGTGTCCTTGTCCGACTTATCGGTTGCGGGCTTGAGCTCATGCCCGCCCAAGGTGAGGGTATGGCCGCCGGCCATGTACTTGGTGTACAGGTCGCCCAGCTCACCGCCCATATCACACGTAAGCAGGTACTGGTCGCGGCCAATGCTCACCGGCTCCTCGCCCATCATCTGGCGCAGCTTGTTGTACTGGCTCGCCGGCGTCACAAACAGACCCATCGTATCGGCATTGCTACCCCCGAGCGCCTTGGGGAGCTTTTCGCCCATGGTCTTGCACATCTCACCCGCAGACACCGAAGGATTCGAACCGCCAAACGGGTAACTCAGATACGAATCGATCTGAACATGCTCACCGGCAACATCGGCGATATTGACCTTCTTGCCGGTCTCGTCGTTGTTGTCCGCCGACTTGCCCTTGCCGTGCCATGCGGAGTACAAATCGACCGTTGTATCGGCTAGCACCATGCGGTCGGCTTCAGACGGATTGACATATTCTTTGTAGTAGTCGAGCGTATCGGGCGTGTAATAGACATACGTCTGAGACACGTCAACAGGGTTATAGCGCTCCAGGTTTTCATTCATCACGTTGGCAATTGACATACCGCACGTCACCGAGGTGATGGCCAAAAACAGGAGCATCGCGATGACGCCCATCGAAAAGCACACCGTGTTGACCTTGGCCGCAAGCTGGCGCACGGTAAACATGTTGAGGCCGCGCCAATACACGCCGCGCAGGCTCTGCAGCAGCTTGATGAGCATGCCCGAGAGTCCCCAGAACAGGGCAAAGGTGCCCACGGTAACCATAGCGGTCGTAATACCAAACTGGTTCATGGCCTCTTGCAGCTTGCTGTCCGTCGCGGTTAGCGGGAACCCATCACGTAGCAGACGGTAATAGGCCACGCCCACAAGCGCCACGCCCACGGCAAAGATGGCAATCGCAATCCAGGGGTTGCGTGTCTTGATGTTCTCGTTGCGACGCTCGGCACCCATAAGCTCGATGAGTTTGGTACGACGCACGGCGCGAAGGTTCAGCAGTAGCGTGAGTACGAACATCACGAGCATGCAGACAAGGGTCAGGTTGAACGCATGCACCGAGAAAAAGAAGTGGAAATTGGCGATCTGTGTCTTAAAGAGCGAGGCCGTAAAGAACGTCATGAGCTGAGAGAGTCCCACACCCAGCACAATGCCGGCGACAAAGGCCACGACCGATACTATCACGGTCTCGAGCGCCATGATCGTGGCGACGCGCCCGCGCCCCATGCCGAGCACCTGGTACAGGCCAAACTCCTTCTTGCGGCGTTTCATGATGAAGTTATTGGCGTACACCATCAAAAAGGCCATGACACCGGCCAAAAAGTACGTCAGGTCGCCGAGCATGCTGCCCATAACCTGCGCCAAGCCCTCTTCATCGATTCCGGCGATGTCGACCTGCATCGAGATGGTGTTAAAAGCATAGAAGACCGTGACGCCCAGGGTGAGCGTCAAAAGGTAGACGAGGTAGTCGCGGCCGGCGCGGCGGACGTTACCCCAAGCGAGTTTACAGAGCATCGGAGCCCTCACCGCCCATCATGGCAACGACCTCCATAATGCGGTCGAAGAACTCGCGACGGTCGGTGTCGCCGCGGCGCAGCTCGGTGAAGATCTTGCCGTCGCGGATAAACAACACGCGGCTCGTGTAGCTGGCAGCAAAGCTGTCATGCGTGACCATGAGCACGGTGGCGCGCAGGCGGCGATTGAGGGCCTCCAGGCTCTCGAGCAGCAGGCGAGCGCTCTTGGAATCGAGGGCGCCGGTGGGTTCGTCGGCCATGATCATGGTGGGGTCGGTGACGAGCGCGCGAGCCGCGGCAACGCGCTGCTGCTGACCGCCGGACATCTGATAGGGATACTTGTCGAGCACCTGACTGATGGACAGGCGCGCGGCCACATCCTGCACGCGAGTCGAGATCTCTGCCGAGTTTGTGCGGGCGATGGTGAGCGGCAGGGCGATGTTCTCGCGTGCCGTGAGCGTATCGAGCAGGTTGGAGTCCTGGAAGATAAAGCCGAGCTCCTCGCGGCGGAACTGCGAGAGCTTGGCCTGCTTCATGCGCGTCACGTCCTGGCCGTTGATGCGGATCGTGCCGCTCGTGGCGCTATCGATGGTCGAAACGCAGTTGAGCAACGTCGACTTGCCCGAGCCCGAGGCGCCCATGATGCCCACGAACTCACCGCGGTTGACGGTAAAGCTGACGTCGTTGAGCGCGCGGGTCACGTTGCCCAGCGCTCCATATACCTTTTCGAGATGCGCGACCTCCAGTACCGGGGTCGCCATGTGCGTGGTTTGCATACCGAGTCCTTTCTTGCAATTAGTCTACGGCATCTATAGTCGCAAGAAGACGAGTCGGCTACCATCGATATGGCTTACGCTTGCCTTACCGTTGTGTAAGGTACGGGTAACCGCCCTGTTATGTGTTGATGTTGAGGGAGGACTCCTGTTGAAGACTGTTCATGTTGCCGCTGGGATCATTCGCAAGGAAGGATCTGACGAGCTGCTTGCCGTGCAGCGCGGCTATGGCGACATGCAGGGACTTTGGGAGTTCCCAGGCGGCAAGCTCATGCGCGGCGAGACGCCCGAAGACGCCGTACGCCGCGAGCTCATGGAAGAGCTGCAGGTGAAGGTCACCAACCTGCGCGATTTCTACACCGTTGAGTACGACTACCCCGATTTTCATCTCTCCATGGAGTACTACTACTGCTCGCTGGCCGATGAATCCGATGAGCCCCAGAAGCATGACCGCCAACTCGATATCCGCTGGATTCCGCGCACCTCGCTTGCCACCGTTGAGTGGATGCCCGCCGACAAAGGACTTATCGATGCTCTGATTGAGTTGAAGGAAGATCGGCTTGAGGCCAACGGCACTGCCTACGACGCCGAGGCCACCACGACCAACGAGCCCGCCACCAAACCCAAGCGCGCATCTAAGCGCCGCAGCAAGAAGCGTCCCAAGCCCGGCCTACTCGACGGCATCGATACCTCGGACCTTTCCGCCGACGAGCGTGAGCTCGTGCGCCGTCGCGCCGCTATAAAAAAGTCCATGAAGGGCAACAAGCGCGCCAACACCAAGCCCGAGCTGCTCGTTCGCCAGCGCCTGCGCGCCGCGGGCCTTACGGGTTATCGCTTGGAATGGAAGGTTCCTGGCAAACCCGATATCGCCTTCCCCGGACGCAAGATCGCCATCTTCGTCAACGGCTGCTTTTGGCATCGCTGCCCCAAATGCAACCCAAGTCAGCCCAAACGCAATGTTGAGTTTTGGGAGGCAAAGTTTCGCCGCAACGTCGAGCGCGACCGCGCTGCCGTGGCAGCACTCATTCAAATGGGCTGGACGCCCATAACCATCTGGGAATGCGAGCTCAAAAAAGACCGCATCGACGCCACGATGGAAAAGGTCATCGAACAAGTACGCGCCGCAGAACCGCAGCGCTAGGAACGATCCGGTCACACGTCCAACACAGGCGAGCCACATCCGCGCCACAAACCTTAGAAAGCCCTTAAGCCCCCAACCTTTCATGAGTGTTATGCGATAGCTTTGACCTGCGGTTTCATCGTAACGTCAAACCAGGTTAAGCCTTTCTTTAGCGCTTCTTTGCGACGTCCGCGGCATAATACTGCCAACGCACGGGACCTAGCAGCACACCCCGTGCGCAACCTTTTGGTGGACATCGAGGAGGCCGCATAAGCATGCATTCTTCCAACGACGCAGCACAGCAGCCATCCCTAACACATGCAAACCTTTTCTCCTTCCCCCCGACACAGAGAAACGGTCTCCTCGACTCCCCAACTCCCAAACCCAAACGCTCTGCAGACCAACACCTCAACCTGCAGACATCCTTCGAAAAGCTCCAAGCATCCCTAGACAAGGCGTTCCCCGAACAGGCAAGAGCAATCTAGGCCCATCGCGCTTTATACTGATGCCATGCGAAACATGGATCACATAGAATTGCACCGCGGAGGACGCAAGGAAGCATTTCCCGAGACCGCCGAAGACTGGCCCTATATTGCCGAACGCGCAGAATTCGCTCGCTATCCGGGCAATTCCGTCCCCTGGCACTGGCATTCCGAGGTTGAGCTTTTCTACATGGAGCAGGGAGCGATTGACTATCGAACGCGCGCGGCTCATGAACACGTGCGCTTTGAGGAAGGGTCCGCCGGCTTTATCAACGGCGGCGTTTTGCACAGCACGCTGCAATCACCCAATTCGGCACCAGCCATTCAAATGTTGCATATCTTTCAGCCGTCGATGCTCGGCGATCCCGCGGGACGTCTCCAAAAGCGCTACATCAACCCATTGCTTCAATGTCGAGGCGTCGATGTGCTCAAATGGTCGCCCACCAACCCCGACGATATGCCCTTTATCGATTTGCTGAAGAGCTCCTTTAGTCACGACCTTCAACGGCCGCAGAACGAGATGGCGCTTCGAAATAACTTGTCAGAGCTCTGGATTCAGATTTACGCCAAGACCGAACCGCTCTTTTCCTCCGACAACGCCTCTTGGATGACCAACCGCGACGTACAGTTCAAGGCAATCCTGGACTTTATCCGCGCAAACTATGCAGCCGCTATAGATGTGTCCCAGATGGCATCTGCAGCCGGCGTAAGCGAAAGAGAGTGTTACCGCATTATCGAAGCTTGTGCAGGAACGACCCCGGCGGCATATCTACGCGCATACCGCATAAACCGTGCTTGCGAAATTTTGGCACACACCACGTGAACGGTCCAGACAGTCGCGCGCCAATGCGGATTTATAACAGCAAGCCATCTTGGCCAGGTATTTAAAGAACAAATGGGGTGCACTCCTTCGAGCTATCGAGCAGCGAGGCAGAATCTCGATAGCACCAGGCAGAAATCCCGCTAGCCCTTCTTCTGTCACTGCATCAAACTTGCAGGCAAACAACAGAGAGGAGCAATCATATGAAGCACTTTGACCATATCGTATTTGACGTTGATGGGACATTGGCAGATACAGAAGAAAGCGTTCTGTCATCGCTTGTCCAGATTGTCCAAGAAGAAACCGGTAAAACGCTTCCCCGACACGAGCTTGACTTTGCCCTCGGCATACCCGGCAAGAACGCCCTTGAGAAACTTGGGATCTACTCACAGGCAACGCTGGATCGCTGGTGCCAAGTTGCCGCCAGCTTTAAAAGCACCATCAGCGTGTTTCCCGGCTTGCACCAAGTTATCGCAACACTCTCCGACAATGGCTGCAAACTTGGCATCGTCTCCTCACGTGCGCGCGACGAATACGCAGAAGAAATTGCACCCCTTGGCTTCGATAAGTATTTTGAGCACATCATCCTTGTCGAAGACACAACCGAACATAAACCCGCACCCGCTCCCATGCTCGAATATCTCCGGCGTACGGGCGCGAATCCTGGCAACGTCGTCTACGTTGGCGACACCGTCTACGACGAACAATGCGCAACTTCGGCAGGGGTCAGTTTTGCCCAAGCAGCATGGGGATCACACCAAGATATCCCAAACGCCACCTACAACCTCAAAACCCCCAACGACCTGCTAACCCTAACAACCAAGTAACCCCCGCGCCCCACCCTTTCAGCCCCAACGCCACAAGGGCGACGACCTCGAGTAGGTCAACTTGGGAGGGACGAGGGCTTAGTTCCCCAATCTTTCCGCAGGGGGCAAAAAGCCTCGCCGCGCGAAGTGCGCAGCGAGGCTTTTTGCATGCCCGAGGACGATTGGGGAACTAAGCCCTCGTCCCTCCCCGGGATATGTAGCGAGTCGGAGTACCCTTGCTGTTACTCTGCTTTGCCCACGGAGTTGAGGTTGGTCATGCGGATCTTAACCAGTTCGGTGATCTCGCGCATGCCCTCCTTGGCCGGCTTCTTGGGATCGAAGCAGGCGGGGTTCTCGGCCATGTAGGCCATGAAGCCCTTGGTGTAGGCCTGACGCAACTCGGTAGCGTAGTTAACCTTGCAGATGCCGTTCTTCACAGCCTCGGCGACCTGCTCATCGGGCACACCGGAGGTGCCGTGCAGGACCAGCGGCACGTCGACGGCGTCGCGGATGGCCTTGACCACGGACTGCTCGATGTGCGGATCGCTCGTGTACACACCGTGGCTGGTGCCAACGCCAATAGCGAGGGAGGTGCAGCCAGTGCGCTCGACGAACTCCTTAGCCTCGGCAGGATCGGTGTAGGGGCTCTCGCCCTCAACCGCGGGGCCGTCGTCCTCCTTGCCGCCGACCTTGCCGAGCTCGGCCTCGACAGGCACGCCCATGGCGCGGCCAGCGTCGGCGACGGACTTGGTCAGGGCGATGTTGTCCTCGAAGGACTCGTGCGAGCCATCGATCATGACGGAGGTGTAGCCAGTGCGGAAAGCCTGCATGCAGCGGTCATAGCCATCGCCGTGATCGAGGTGCAGAGCAACGGGCACGGAAGCGCGCTCGGCGGCAGCCTTGACCATGCCGTAGAAGTAGTCCAGACCAGCGGTCTTGATGGTGCCCGGGGTGGTCTGCATGATGACGGGGGACTTGGTCTCCTCGGCAGCGGCCAGAACGGCCATAACAAACTCGAGGTTCTCGACGTTGAACGCGCCAACGGCGTAATGACCGGCCTGAGCGTCCTTGAGCATCTTTTCGGTGGTAACAAGTGCCATGAGCGTTTGCTCCTCTCCCTCGCCCGCATCTGGACATCGGGCGTAGTTGTTCACAAGGCGTTTTACCTTGCGTTTTGCTGCGTTCATTGTATGAAATTCAGCGGCTTTGCACGCGCGAGATATTGAGCCGATGCAGGTCAATACAGTCGTTTTTGAAAAGTAAACGGAAGGAATTTGAGCCGAGTGGACATGTTCGATATTGAATTTTGGACGTTCAGCGTCTTTCTTTTATAGAAAAGATAAGTAATCGAAAGCTGTTTTCTTACTGAAAAAGAAAATGAACGAAAATAGAGTCAACACAATTCCTGCAAATTTAGCCGAGAATGGAGCAAGCATGGCCCAAGCCACCAACCGTGCCTTTGCCGACGAACGCCGTACCGCCATTTTGGAAATGCTCGATCATAACGCCTCGGTGCAGGTGTCAGAAATCGCCCAGACCTTTGGCGTGTCCTCCGTTACCGCCCGCGCCGACCTTGACGCGCTCGCCGAAGCAGGCAAGCTGCGCCGCACACATGGTGGTGCCGTATCGCTCCACAAACGCCTAACCGTTTCCACGCAGGATCGCCGCATCAATGTCAACGTCGCCGCCAAGCAGGCCATCGCGCAAAGCGCCATCGAGCTCGTCAATGACGGCGACACGCTGCTCGTCGACTCGGGCACCACGGCGCTCGAGTTCGTCCGGCTCCTCGATCAGCGCGACGGTATCACCGTCATCACGGCCGACATTACCATTGCCGATTACATCGACGAGAGCATGCCCTCAGTCGATGTCGTCATGCTGGGCGGGGCGCTGCGCAAAGGCCATCGTTATTTGTACGGACCGCTCACTATGCAGGCGCTCCAAATGGTCCATGCCGATCTGGCCGTCATGTGCCCTGGCGCTTTTGTTCCCGGTTGCGGCTTTACGACCGACTTTCCGCAGATGGCCGAGACCAAAACGGCTATGATCGCCGCGGCCCATCAAAGCGTCGCCCTCATGGACGCCAGCAAGGTAAACGGACGCGGCATGTACCGCTTTGCCGAGCTGACCGATGTCGACGCCATCGTGATGGACCGTGACCCCGATCATGCCGTCGCCACCTCAATCGCCGAGGCCGCCGACAGCGCACGTCCAGCCCTCATCATCGCCACCGCCTAAAACCAAAAACCACCACAAAGGTGCCTGAGTCCCCTTTGTGGTGGTTTGAACGGCACGGCGGTTCGCTCCGCCAGTTTGTCTCAATCTGTAACAACTAGACCCCTAAAAGTCAGTTAACTGTTACAGATCGAGATAATTCCGCTCGACCCCCGCCCTTAATCTAAACCTGTAACAGATAGAGTCGATTTAGCCGCCCAGATGTTACAGATTGAGACAGTTGGACGCGAAACGGTCTTGGCAGAAGTGGCCCTCTAGCAAAGAGACGCTACATATCGACCGAAGCCCGGCAGCGCAAACTCGAAACGTCCCTGTAAGGGTTCTTCAATCACCCCTGCCTCAATTAGACGTTTTTTATACGTCGAGATCGAACCGGAACTTTTCTTAAGCCGCGCAGCCAATTCTTGCCTGGTCGTCGTCCCCTCCGGATTCATTGCACGAAGAAAATCCAAGTCCCCCTGTGAAAGTTCCGCTGCAGTCGAGGCAAAAACGCGCGATTCGAGCTCCTCTTGCGCAAGCTTCGCGCCACGTTCGACGTCTTCAAGGGAAACATCAGCCGCCTGGCGCGAAGCGTTCCACGCCCGATATCCCACCAACTGGAACATAAACGGAAAACCATCGATTGCCTCGGCAGCACGGTCGACCGCCTCATCGGAAATCGTTTTGCCACCGTCTTCAATCGTCAGCCGAAACGCTTCTTTTACCTCAGTCGGCGAAATAGATCCCAGCGAATGCTGGGCAGCACGACGAAGAAACGATGTCGATTTTCCCGTCAACAACGCCAGCACGCGAAACGGCAGCCCCGCCATAAGCAAAGCTACTTTTTTGTTCTCGCTCACAAAATGTTGGTAGGTGGTAACGAGCTCGGTCATTTGAGCAAACGATGCATCAACTTCGTCAACGGCGATAAGCACCCCGGTGCCAGTCGCTTCAAGCTGAGCAAACAGAGCGTTCATCTTAGTACGCCAGTTGGCGCCCTCAAATTCAATATCAACGTTTTCCCAGCTCATACTACCTATGGGGGCAATCCCAACACTGTTCACACGCCTAGAAGCGGGCTTTTCGATCAGATGGGCAGCCGATTCGTTGAGGCGCTGCAGAATGTCTTCGAGCATCCCGTCCGAAGCCGTCACATTCGCCGTAATCCAGCCTTCTTGCTGGGCGCGGTATGACAGATATGCCAAAAGGGCCGTTTTGCCCGTCCCGCGCGCTCCGTAGAAAATCGAGCATAGGTTGGGGTCGGAATCGGCGCTTTCAAACGCCAGCACCATATCATCAATGATTTGCTCACGGCCGGCCATGTATGCCGGTACACGTCCGAACATCGGCGTGAACGGATTTGCTTGCCTGTACGCTGTCGCCGCCGCCATAAAGCCTCCCTTGAACTCACGTAATTCCATTATGCCCCACAGCTCTTGATTTCTTTGAGCATCTTTGAGTTTTTTGAGCACCTTTGAGTTTCTTGAGCATTCTTGAGTTCTTTGAACAAAAACCACCACAAAGGTGCCTGAGTCCCCTTTGTGGTGGTTTTGACGGTAGAAGCGAGCCGTTGTTACTTGGACAGCTCGTCGGCGAGGGCTTCGATCTGGGCGCGCGAGGCGTCGTTGAGCGAGCCCAGCACGGTCACCTTGTTCTGCGCCAGGGTGATATCCTTCATGCCCTCGAGCTCCTTGGTCATAACCTTGGCAGCGGTGGGCGCCCAGGAGCCGGCCTCAACGAGCGCCACCGTACGGTTCTGATAGGCGTGCTCGGCAAGCGTGTGGATAAAGGTGCTCATGAACGGGAAGATCTCGCCCTGATAGGTGATGGAGGCGAGTACCAGACGGTCATAGCGGAACGCATCCTCAACGGCCTCGGCCATGTCGTCGCGAGCCAGGTCAAAGACGGAAACCTTCTGGCCGCGAGCCTCGAGCGCAGATGCAAGCTCCTCAACGGCAGCCTTCAGATGGCCATACACGCTCGCATAGGCGATCGTGATGCCCTCGTCCTCGGGCTGATAGCTCGACCAGGTGTTATAGGTGTCGAGGTAGTAGCCCAGGTTCTCGGTAAGAACAGGACCATGGAGCGGGCAGATGATCTGGATGTCCAGGTCGGCGGCCTTCTTGAGCACGGCCTGCACGAACTTGCCGAATTTACCGACGATGCCAAAGTAGTAGCGGCGCGCTTCGCAAGCCCAGCCTTCCGGGTCCTCGATGTCGTTAGCACCAAACTTGCCAAAGCCGTCGGCACTAAAGAGCACCTTGTCGGTGGACTCGTAGGAGAAGATCACCTCGGGCCAGTGCACGTTGGGGGCGCCGACAAACGTTAGGCTGTGGCCACCCAGGTCGAGCACGTCGCCCTCTTTGACGACCATCTTACGCTCGGGGTAGTCGGTGCCAAAGTAATTGACCATCATGCGGAAGGCGCCCATGCTGGCTACAATCTGTGCCTGGGGGTAGCGCTCCATAAAGGCGGCGATGCCAGCAGAGTGATCGGGCTCCATGTGATGGATAACCAGGTAGTCGGGCGTACGTCCATCGAGCGCGGCCTCGAGGTTGCCAAGCCACTCGTTAACAAAACCACCGTCGACCGAATCGGCAACAGCGATCTTGTCGCCCAAGATAACGTAGCTGTTATATGCCATACCGTTCTCGGACACGTCGTACTGGCCCTCGAACAGGTCAATGTCGTGATCGTCGACGCCAATGTAGCGGATATCCTTGGTGATCTCCATCAGGCAAAGCCTCCTAGATAGACAAAAGAGCCCGTCTATCATAGCACTCGGCTACATCCCAACAGCTATCTACCGACATCCTTACTGATTGTTATTGATGTTCAACATATCACCGTTGACCTGCGAAAACTATGCGCGCGGTGCCGCCGTACTATGTCGAACGATGAGCTGACCGGGAATACGAATGGCAACGTTTTTGCCCGTTGCCCCCGCCTTGGGAACCGCGTGCTCGAACACCTCGCGTCCACGCTGATGCAAATCGAATCGCACGGTCGTGAGCTCGTTGTGTGCCACAAAATCATCGAGCGAATCGTCGACACCCACCACGCTCACGTCCTCGGGCACGCGCAGACCGCTATCGCGCAGCGCGGCAATCGCGCCATTTGCCATCTGGTCGTTTGCCGCGTAAATCGCCGTCATGGTGCGATCATGCTCGGCCAGGTACCTGCCGGCCTCGTAACCGCTGTTGGCAGACCAGTCGCCCTCGAGCGGCTCTACCGGCTCGATGTGTTTACGCTCGAGCGCATCCTGCCAACCGGCGCGACGAAATTGCTCGTCGACCGAGAACGACGGGCCGCCAATATAGCGAATTTGCTCGTGCCCCAGCTCAAACAGGTGATCCACAAGCAATAGCGAGCAGCCGTAATGGTCGGAATCGACCGTGGTCACCCGCGGATGCGCATGCATGGTAACGATGACCGTGCCAATGCCCGGCAGTGGATCAAACGTCTCAAAATCGGGCGCCATGCGACTCATGCCGATGATGATGCCGTCCACGGGCAGCGCGGCCATACGACGCGTGGCCTCGGCAAGCGAAAACTCCTCGGTCTTGGACATCTCGACCAGCGTGATGGCGCAATTATGCTCGCGAGCAGCGCTGGCGATGCCGTCGATCATTGAGAGGTTGCCAAACTTGGTGACATCGTTGATGCATAGGCCGACCGAATGGTAACGGCCGTCGCGCAGCGAGCGACCGGCATAACTCGGACGAAAGCCGAGCTCTTGCATAGCGGCCTGCACGCGCTGGCGCGTCTGCTCGTTAACGTTGGGCAAGCCGTTGGCGACGCGCGAAACCGTCTGCTGCGAAACGCCGGCAGCACGGGCGACGTCGGCCATGGAGACCGGACGCGTACCTGCATCGTTGGACGGGCGCCTTGCCACAGGATCACCTTCACCCTTGCGAGATCTGAATAGCGTGCATGCCGGCCCGGGCAGAAATACATCCCGCGCCGAGGCCTGCTATCGTCGGACGCATGTTAACGTACTCTACTTTTTCTATCTGCATCTCTTCTGCTTTATAAGTCCATACAGCAGTACCGTTCACGGCTGTTTTTCTACCGATTACCAGATTCTCAAAAAGTGACAAACGTTGTGTTATGAGTACGTTAACATAGCCCACAACGTGCGGCATCGTGAACACTTGGTTCATTCCGCTTCAAGTTGTTAACGTACTCATAACGACGCAAAACTCCCCGTGCGCGCCAAGGAAAGGACTCCCATGACCACGCCCGACGAAAAGACATTTGCCACACTTACCAAGCTGTTTGAGGAGGAGTTTGGCCCCATCGGCGACCGCCAGGTGCTCTACGTGCACGCGCCCGGCCGTTCCGAGATCAGCGGCAACCACACCGACCACGAGGGTGGCCACGTTATCGCCGGCTCGCTCGATGTCGCTGTCGACGGCATCGCCGTGACAACCGATTCCAACAAGGTTCGCGTAGCCGACGAGGGCTATCCCACGTTTGAAATCGCGCTCGGCACGCTAGACGTTCAGGAGTCCGAGAAGGGCACGTCCGCAAGCCTCGTGCGCGGTATGGCCCACGAGATTGCAGCCCTTGGCGTTGAGCCTCACGGCTTCGATTTCGCCTTCACCTGCTCCGTCCCCTCGGGCGGCGGCCTTTCCAGCTCCGCTGCCGTCGAGGCCGCATACGGCCGCGCCATGGAGACGCTCTGGGGCGCGCCCGCCATTGAGCCCGTCACGCTCGCTCAGATGAGCCAGCGCACCGAGAACAACTATTACGGCAAGCCCTGCGGTCTGATGGACCAGGCCGCCGTTTGCTTGGGCGGACTCGCCTACATGGACTTTGAGGATCAAGCCCAGCCCAAGACCCAGAAGCTCGAACTCAACTATGAGGATCACGGCTATGCGCTCGTGCTCGTTAAGGTCGGTGCCGACCACGTGGCCGCCACCGACGACTACGCTGCCGTTCCGCGCGAGATGCAAGACGTCGCCGCCGAGTTTGGCAAGGCACGACTGTGTGAGGTAAACGTTGCCGACTTTGACGCCAAGCTCCCCGAGCTGCGTGCCAAGCTGGGCGACCGCGCCTGCCTGCGCGCCGTTCACTACTGGTACGAGAACGGCCTGGTCGACAAGCGCTGGGCAGCCCTGAACGCCGGCGACATTGACCAGTTCCTGGTCCTGACGCGCGAGTCCGGCGCCAGCTCTGCCATGTACCTGCAGAATGTCGTTGCCAAGCTGGGCTCCGAGCAGCCTTCGATGTATGCCTTGGCACTGGCCGAGCATGTGCTCGACGGCCGCGGCGCCGTCCGCATCCACGGCGGCGGCTTTGGTGGCACCATCCAGGCCTTCGTGCCGCTCGACCTAGTCGACACCTTTATTACCAAGATGAACGGCTGGCTGGGCGAGGGCTCTGCCCGTCACTACGCAATTTCTGACAAGGGGGCTTACGCGGCATGGCTGTAACGACCGACGTGCGCGAAGCTGCGCAGAACCTGATTGAGTACGCCATCCACCGATCGATGATCGGCCAGGACGACCGCATCTGGGCATACAACACCATTTTGGAGTGCATCGGCGCTACGAGGCCCGCGCTCGATATGGCCTGGGCGCTCCAGGTTGAGAAACTCTCGCTCTTGCACCCCGATACCCTGCCCGACTTTGACCTTGAAGGCACGCTTGCCGCGCTTTCCGAGACCGCCGTTGCCAACGGTGCCGCCGAGGACACAGCATCGGGCCGCGACCGCATCGCCATGCGAATCATGGGCGTGCTCACGCCGAGGCCTTCGGTTGTAAACGAAGAGTTCAACGGACGTATGGGCGTCAACGAGCCCCGCGCCGCAACCGACTGGTTCTACGGCCTGTGCTGCGACGCCGGCTACGTGCGCCGTGCCGCCATCGCGCGCAACATCAAATGGAGCACCCCCACCAACTGGGGCGATCTTGAGATCACTATCAACCTGTCCAAGCCTGAGAAGGACCCGCGCGATATCGCCGCGGCCGGTGCCGCCAAAAACACGAGCGAGAAGTATCCCGCCTGCCAGCTCTGCATCGAAAACGAGGGCTACCCCGGACGCTCCGCCGCAGCCGACGGCGGCGCTCATCCCGCCCGTCAGAACCTGCGCGTTATTCCCATCCAGCTCGACGGCGAGCGCTGGGGTTTCCAGTACAGCCCGTATGCGTATTTTAACGAGCACTGCATTGCTATGAGCTCCGAGCATCGCCCGATGCACGTGGACCGCAAGAGTTTGACCTGTCTGCTTGACTTTGTCGACCTGTTCCCGCACTACTTTATTGGCTCCAACGCCGACCTGCCTATCGTGGGCGGCTCGATCTTGTCGCACGACCACTTCCAGGGCGGCGCGCACGAGTTCCCCATGATGCACGCCGCCGAGATCTCGCAGTTTAGCGTGCCCGGATTTGATCAGGTTAGCGGTACCGTGCTGCAGTGGCCGCTCTCGGTGCTGCGCCTGCGCTCGCATGACCGCGCCCAGCTGCTCGACGCTGCCGAGAAGATTATCCTCGCCTGGCGCGAGTGGACCGATGAGTCTGTGGGCGTCATCGCGTACACAGCCGATGGCGTGGCGCACAACACCGTGACGCCCGTCATCCGCCGCGTCGACTCTCGCGGAAATGCCGGCGGCGAAATCTACGAGGCCTACCTGGCGCTTCGCTGCAATATCACGACCGACGAGCACCCGCTAGGAGTTTTCCACCCGCATGCCGAGTACCACCACATTAAGAAGGAGAACATCGGCCTGATCGAGGTCATGGGCCTGGCCATTCTGCCGCCGCGCCTGGTTCCCGAGCTTGGCGCTGTCCGTGAGCATCTGCTGGCAGCCAAGGTCGATGCCAGCTACGATCTTGCCGGTGCGCTCGAGGGCGATGATCTTTGTCGCAGCCATGCCGCGTGGGCCGAGGACGTCTTTGCTCGCCGCGCCGACGAGCTTACGGCGGATAACGCCATCGATATCCTGCACGAGGAGGTCGGCGTGGTGTTTGGCCACGTGCTCGACAACGCCGGCGTCTTTAAGTGGGACGAAGCCGGCCGCGCCGCCCAGCAGCGCTTTATCGACTCGCTGTAGAGCACAGACCCGGACGCTCAACGGCAGCCCCCACGACATAGCCACCTACACGACAACGGCGCCCGCCGGCAACATCGCCGGCGGGCGCCGTTTTCTGATGCAAGGGTAGCTAATTTGCACCAAAACAAGGAGTGTTCCAAACTGCCGGCAGAGAAGGAGCGCCCCAGGTGCCGACCTAAACCCCACATTATTCGATTGAAAAACGTGGTTACCTCCCACATTATTCGATGGAAAAACGTGGTTTACTCCCACATTTTTCGATGGAAAGACCAAGACGGTCTTATACTAACCATGATCGTTAGGGGGCAGTATGCAGCGACAGCTAATGGACGAACTCATCGCTTGGAAATCTAGGTCAAACCGCAAGCCCCTCCTGCTTAAGGGGGCCCGCCAGACGGGAAAAACCTGGCTTCTCAACGAATTCGCAGGCCAGCAGTATCAAAACGTCATCCGTTTTGACTTTATGCTCGAACCGGGCGCACGTTCGCTGTTCGACGGAAGCCTTGACCCCAAACGCATCATCTCCCAGATAGAGCTCCTGCGCGGCCAGACCATAACGCCGACAGACACGCTCATCATCTTCGACGAAATCCAAGAGGCACCGCGTGGCATCACCTCGCTCAAATACTTCAACGAGCTTGCGCCCGAATACCACATCGTAGCAGCCGGTTCCTATATGGGCCTCGCGCTCCGACGCGAAAACGAGTCATTTCCCGTCGGCAAAATCGACCAGCTCACCATGCGTCCCATGGGGTTTGCTGAGTTCGTTCGTGCCGTCGACGGCAACCCGCTCGCCGACGCCATCCTTGCCGCAGACATGAACCTTCTAGCAAACGTTACCGAAAAGCTCGAGCACTTGCTCAAGGAATACCTTGTTGTCGGCGGTATGCCCGAAGTTGTCTCCACTTTCGCCGAGACACGCGACTTCATCGAAGCCCGAAGGCTTCAACAGCAAATCATCGAGGCTTACGAATCCGATTTTGGCAAACATGCACCCGCCCGCATCGTCGAGCGCATGAGGTTGGTTTGGAAATCCCTTCCCGGCCAGCTTGCAAAGGAGAACAAGAAGTTTGTCTATGGCGCCCTTCGTCCCGGAGCGCGCGCACGCGATTTCGAGGAAAGCCTCCAGTGGCTCACGGACTACGGAATCGTTCATAAGGTGCCACGTGTTTCCGCTCTAAAGGCGCCGCTCTCGAGCTACGAAGACCTCTCGGGCTTCAAACTGTTCTGCATCGACACCGGCATCCTCGGAGCGCTCTCCGGTCTCTCTCCGGCCATCGTTCTTAACGGATCCGCTGTTTTTACCGAGTTCAAAGGTTCGCTGACCGAACAATACGTCGAGCAGGAGCTTTTGCTCCAGGACAAAACTCCCGCGTATTGGTCCTCTACCTCCGGCAATGCCGAAACCGACTTTGCCGTCGACCATGCGGGAACCGTGCTTCCGCTCGAGGTCAAGGCGGCAGAGAACCTTAAAGCGAAGAGTCTGAAAGTAGCCTGCGAAAAATTCAAACTCGAGCGTTGCGTGAGGAGCTCCCTGGCGGCATATAGAGACGAGGGCATGCTCGTCAATATTCCGCTTTGGGAGATTGGGCAGATCGACAAGCTGGCATAGGCGCTGTGGAGGGGGTGCCCCGTAAGGAGTGTCCCAAACTGCCGGCAAAAAAGGAACGTCCCCATCTGCCGCATTCCCGAAGCAAGGCAACACCGATGTCTTGGCAACGGCAGCGAGCGGGCCGCATTTGAGACAAGGTGACGTGAAACGAAAGGGCGCTGACCTTCTGGTCGCGCC
>UQMO01000021.1 GCA_900542125.1 uncultured Collinsella sp.
GGGCTCGGAGATGTGTATAAGAGACAGTGGGCGACACCATTCCGCCCATGGGTGCCATGCCCTACAACTGGACGCTGCCCGTGGCCGAGCGCGTCAAGGCCCTGGTCTCCGTGCCGGTGGCAACCGTGGGCCGCGTGGTTTCGGTCGAGGCCGGCGAGAAGATTCTGGAAGACGGCGCCGCCGACATCATCGCCTATGGCCGCTCGCTCATGTGCGACCCCGACATTGCGCTGAAGGCCGCCACGGGTGAGCCCATCCGCGAGTGCCTCAACTGCAACAAGGGCTGCGTCGATGCGATTCAAAACCGCAAGTACATCTCGTGCGTGCTCAATGCCGAGAACGGCGATGAGGCAACCATCGCCATTAAGCCGGGCGAGGGCGACAAGAAGATCGCCGTGGTGGGCGGCGGCATCGCCGGTCTGGAGGCCGCGCGCGTGGCGGCCAAGCGCGGCTACGACGTGACCGTCTACGAGGCGAGCGATCATCTGGGCGGCCAGATTGTGCTGGCGGCCGCGCCTCCGCGCAAGGACGAGATCATGCGCTCGGTCGAGTACTACGAGAAGATTCTGCCCGGCCTGGGCGTGAAGGTCGAGCTCAACCATGCCGCTACCGCTGAGGACCTCAACGCCGCCGACGCTGCGATTGTGGCCGTGGGCGCACACGACGTGGTCATCCCCGTTCCGGGTGCCTATTCGGAGAAGGTCGTCTCGAGCTGGGACGTGCTGGCCGGCAAGGTGGAGCTCAGCGGCCGCGTCGCCGTCATTGGCGGCGGCCTGGTGGGCACCGAGACTGCCGAGTACCTGCTGCAGCACGGCTGCGAGGTGGCGATCGTGGAGATGCTCGACAAGATTGCCGCGGGCGAGTCCGAGACCATTCTGCCGCTGATTATGAGCGACTTTGCAGAGCACAACGTGGAGCAGCATGTTAAGACCCGCCTGACCGCCATTACTGACGAGGGCGTGGAGGCCGTTCGCACCGCCGAGGACGGCGCCGAGGAGCCGGTAAAGATCGCCTGCGATTACGTGGTGATGGCCGTGGGCTCCAAGGCCAACGCGTTTGACCTGGATGGCGTGACGGTGCCCGTGACCTGCGTGGGCGACTGCTCGGGCGAGCGCACCGCCGACATTGCGAGCGCCATTCGCACGGCGTATCACGCGGCCAACGAGCTGTAGTTGAACATCGCGGCCAGGCGGGGCGGTAGCACGGATTCGCCTCGCCCGGCTGTATCCCGTCGGGTGTCAACCGGTGCGGGGCCTGCAAGCGCAGCAGGCCCCGCCCTTTTTGTTTTGCTCCGGTGGATGGCAATGCGCGGTAATCATGAGGAGTAAGGACGTCTACTGCCTTGCCGATTACTCAAAATTATTGGGGGAGGGGTTAATAACTATATCCTCTATGCCAAAGGACATAAAGAGATGCCAATTTTGTTGACAAGCGAATGACGATTAGCTGCGAGTCAGCTACCAGCGTAAATAATCGATAAAGAAATGTCGTAAATTGGTGCCAAATGCCCAGATAACACCGCGTCTATTTTAATTAACTGCTTTGAGCAAACAGTAAAATGCTACTATCTAACTTGCACGTAAGAAAGCAGATTAACGGTTAAGGCTAAGAAGTGGCAGGTATGTCGGAAGCAACTAGGACTCGCACGCATGCGCCCGAGGTTAGGCAGCGCGCCGTCGAGATCCTCCAAGAGGGGGTCGGTCATCGCGCCCTCGCCGCGGAGCTTGGCATTCCCCAGGCCACGGCTCGTCAGTGGGCCCGCGCGTATGCCGTGGGCGGTGCCGACGCCGTTCTCAACGCCGGTTCGCATCATCACACCTATTCGTACGAAGTTAAGCTCGCCGTGGTCAAGGACCGCTTGGAAAACGGCTTAACGGTTCGCGAGGCCATGATCAAGCACAAGATTCCCAGCGAGTCTTCGGTCAAGGCTTGGTGCCGCCAGTATCGCGAGAGCGGTGAGTCCGCACTGGTCGATAAGCCGCGGGGTCGCAAGCCGCGCGTTAAAAAGGCGGAATAGCGAACGGGATGGTGCGCCCACAGGGGCGCATTTTTCTTGCCGCCCCTCTACTCCAATGCGGACAGACTCCTTGCCCCGTACGCCTAAAACTCCCCAGTTGACCGAAAACCCGCTGCCGCTACTCATCAATTGAGCTATAACGTTAAACAATTGCAGCGTTTTTGCATGGGGGAGTGATGGTATGACGCTACTGTATTTCCTTACCCTGTTTCCGCTGGTACCGGCGCTGGGCATGCTGCTCGCGCGCGGTGACCGCGCTCGCGATGCGGTGGGGCTCATAGGCTCCGGCATTATTATGGCGGTGACAGTTGTAGTCGCCGTCATGTTTTTTGGCACGGGTCCGCAGAGCTTTGAGGTTGCCCCCGGCACCTCGCATGTGCTCTCGATCGTCAGCTCCGTTATCGACGTCATCCTGTGCGCCGTCATCCTGTACAACGCGTACAAATATAGGAACGCGCTCACCACGGTGCTCGGCATAGTCCAGCTGGTGGGCTCGCTCGCCTTTGCAGCCATGACGTTGCCCGCGGCCGAAGCCGTCACGGCGACGCCGCTCTACCTGGACTACATGAGTGTGATCATGGTCCTCGCCGTCGGTATCGTCGGCAGCCTAATCTGCGTGTATGCCCTGGGCTACATGAAGGACTTCCAGGCTCATGACGAGCACGAGGCCGCGCTGCGCGGGCAGACCGCGCCCGACCGTCGCCCGCAGTTCCTGGCACTTATGTTTCTGTTCCTCTCGGCCATGTTCGTCATCGTGACGAGCGATAACCTTGAGTGGCTGTTCTGCGGCTGGGAAATCACCACCGTGTGCTCGTTCCTTATGATTGGCTACACGCGCACGCCCGAGGCCATCAAGAACGCCTTTACCCAGATCATCCTCAACATTCTGGGCGGCATCGCGTTTTTGGCGGGCCTTATGTTCCTGCACGTCAACGGCATGCCGCTGACCATCTCGGGCATGATCGAGCTTTCCGGCGCCGGTACCGCGCAGTCCGCACTGCTGGTGATGCCGGTCGTCCTGCTATCGCTCGCCGCCCTTACCAAGGCCGCACAGATGCCGTTCCACACTTGGCTGCTGGGCGCCATGGTTGCCCCCACGCCCACGAGCGCCCTGCTGCACTCGTCAACCATGGTCAAAGCCGGCGTGTTCCTGATGGTCAAGCTGAGCCCGCTCTATGCCATCTATCCCGTGACCGGCTTTATGGTCACGAGTGTGGGTGCCATCACGTTTTTGCTCGCTGCCCTCATGGCCATCTCGCAGAGCAACGCCAAGCGTGTGCTCGCGTACTCCACCATTTCCAACTTGGGCCTCATCAGTGCCTGCTTGGGTGTCGGCGCGCCCGAGGCCGTATGGGCGGCCATCTTCCTGATCCTGTTCCACACGGTGGCAAAGTCGTTGCTGTTCCTGTGCGTGGGCACGGCCGAGCATCATATCGGCAGCCGCAATATCGAGGACATGGACGGTATGTTCAGCCGCATGCCGCACCTGACGCGCCTGATGATGCTGGGCATCATGGGCATGTTTGTGGCGCCGTTTGGCATGCTCGTGTCCAAGTGGGGCGCCCTGGTGGCGTTTGCCCAGACCGGCAACGTGCTCATGATCATGGTTCTGGCCTTTGGCTCGGCCGCGACGTTTTACTTCTGGGGCAAGTGGCTTGCCAAGCTTTCGGGCGTCGACCCCACGGCTCAAAACGTTGAGGTCAATGTTCATAAGACCGAATGGATGGCCCTCAACACCATCGCCGCGCTGCTGATTCTGTGCTGCGTGGCGTTCCCGGTTATCTCGAGCGGTCTGGTGTCGCCTTACTTGGCCATGGTGTTTGGCCGCGTGCCGTACGTTATCGGCAAGGACGCCATGTATCTGATGGTGGTTATCGTGGCGTTTATCGCCGTGGTGCTGCTGACTTCATTCCGCGTGAGCAATAAGCCGCACGTCAACGTGTACCTTTCGGGCGTGGGAACCGATAAATATCGCCATTTCCGCGGCTCGATGGGACACGAGGTAAAGGCTGAAAAGCGCAATTGGTACTCGGAGGACGCCCTTGGCGAGAAGCGTATTGGTCCCGCGGGTAGCGTCGTGTGCTGCAGTATTATCTTGTTTGCGCTGCTGTGTTGCGCGTGGATTGGGCCCGAGCGGCTTGCCATGAGTGCGCCCTCGGTGCTGCGCGGCAAGTATTTTGAAGGCTCGGGCGTCGTGGGCATATTTATTGGTACCGTGGTGTTTGCCCTGCTGGCGCCTTTGGTTGGTGGCCTGATCGACGGCGTTGACCGCAAACTTTCGGCCCGTATGCAGGGCCGCGTGGGCCCGCGCCTGCTCCAGCCTTTCTACGACGTTGCCAAGCTGCTGCGCAAAGCCCCTGCCAGCGTAAACACCATGGACGATACCTATATGGCGTGCGCGCTCATCTTTACCGTCGTGGGCGGCGGCATCTTTGTGTCGGGCTCTAACACGCTACTGTGCGCTTTTATGGTGACGCTCGCCGCGATCTTTGTGGTGTTGGCGTCCGCCTCGACGCAAAGCCCGTTTGCCCAGGTTGGCGCCGATCGTGAGTTACTGCAGGTTATGAGTTACGAGCCCGCCGTTTTGCTGATGAGCGTGGGCCTGTACCTTGCCACCGACAGCTTTGATTCCATCGCCGTGACGGGGCAGTCGGCCCCCATCATCGTGTACAGCGCGCCCATTTTCCTGGCGCTGCTCGCGGTGCTTACCATCAAGCTGCGCAAGTCGCCGTTTGACCTTTCGTACTCGCATCACGCGCATCAGGAGATCGTCCAGGGCGTCGCCACCGAGATGAGCGGCGGCACGCTGGCCAAGATGACCCTTATGCACTGGTGCGAGACCGTGCTGTTTTTGATGTGGGTGGGCATGTTCTTTGTTTGGGACAACCCCGTGAGCTGGGTTGTAGCCCTGGTCGTGATGGCCGCGACGTATTTTGTCGAGGTCCTGATCGACAACACCTTCGCACGCAGCACCTGGCGCAGCTGCTTTAGGCTCGGATGGGGCGTGGCGCTGGTGTTTGGCCTGCTCAACCTTATGCCCATCCTCGTTGACGTGTTTATTTAGGAGGCGGCATCCATGGATCATAAAATGTCGCGCTCGCCGTGGGTCATTCATTACGACGGCTCGAGCTGCAACGGATGCGATATCGAGGTGCTGGCCTCGCTCACGCCGCTGTTCGATGCGGAGCGCTTTGGCGTGGTCAACACCGGCAACCCCAAGCATGCGGACATCTTTTTGGTGACGGGGTCGGTCAATGCCCAGAACCTGCCCGTCGTGCGCCAGATCTACAGCCAGATGCTCGAGCCCAAGTGCGTGGTGGCGTGCGGCATTTGCGCGTGTTCGGGCGGCGTGTTCCGCGATGCCTACAACGTGATCGGCGGCGTGGACCGCGCGATTCCCGTGGACGTGTACGCGCCCGGGTGCGCCATTCGCCCCGAGACGGTGATCGATGCCATCGCGGAGGCGTGTGGCATCCTGGACCAGAAGGAGGCCGTGATGCGCGCCGGCGGCGATCCGCTCACCGTGGGCGGTGCCGCTACTTGGGACGGTGGCGTTGAGCTGGGCAAGGACGGGTTTGTGGCTGCTGCGGAGGCCGGCGACGCGACCGCCGCTGCAAAGGAGGCCGAGTAATGCAAAGGGCTATCTATACCACCGTCGGGATCGACGAGCTGTTACCGCATGTTCAGGCGCTCAAGGGCGTCGGCGCGCGCTTTGTGCAAATGCACGCCGAGCGCAACGTCGACGACGGCACGTATCGCTTGGTCTATACGTTTATCAACGTTCGTGCTGCTCAGGAGCATATCGCGCAGGACGGCAGCTATGCGATCGAGAACCTGGTGATTGAGGGCATCGACCAGTACCAGGAGATTCCGTCCATCAGCTCGTATTACCCCGCGGTGTTCCCGTTTGAAAATGAGGCCCACGACCTGTTTGGCCTTGCCATCACCGACATGCAGATCGACTTTAAGGGCTTTTTCTACCAGGTTTCGACTGCCGAGCCCATGAGCGTTATCACGCCCGAGGGGAAGGCAGCGCGCGAGAAGGCCATGAAGGTCCGTGCCGCTGCCGAAGCCAAGGCGCGCAGGGCCGCTGCCGAAAAGGCCGCCGCTGCTGCGGCTGCTGCAGGGGAGGGCGCTGCGGGCGCTGCCGTCGCTCAGCCCGCTGCGGCTGCCGGCTCCGATGCCCAGCATGACGATGCCGCTGCCAAGGCCGCGCTCAAGGCTGCCGAGATGGAGGCAAAGCTCGCTGCCATGGATCCCGAGAAAGCGGCCAAGGTCCGCGCGGCGCTTGCCGCCAAGGCCGCCCGCGACAAGCAGAAAAAGGAGGCGTAAGGTCCATGGCTCATCGCTCCGTAATTCCGTTTGGCCCGCAGCACCCGGTGCTGCCCGAGCCGCTTCATCTGGACCTGGTGATCGAGGACGACCGCGTCATCGAAGCAATTCCGCAGATCGGCTTTGTGCACCGCGGACTCGAGAAGCTCACCGAAAAGCGCGATATGCATCAGTTTGGCTACATCGCCGAGCGCATCTGCGGCATCTGCGCCGTGGGCCATAGCTGTGGCTACGCCAGCGCCTGCGAGCGCATGCTCGGCATCGAGGTGCCTGGTCGCGTGCAGTATATCCGCACCATTCTGCATGAGCTTTCGCGCATTCACTCGCACCTGCTGTGGCTGGGCCTGCTCGCCGATGCCTTTGGCTTTGAGGCGCTGTTCTATCGTTCGTGGACGCTGCGCGAGCAGATTCTCAAGATCTTTGAGAGCACTTGCGGCGGTCGCGTGATTCTGTCGATTAACGAGATTGGCGGCCTTAAACACGACATTGAGGATTCCGAGCTGGCGGGTATTGTCCAGACGCTCGACGCTATGCGCCCTGACTACGAGGCCGTGGTGCATACATTTTTGGACGACAATAGCTGCGGCGAGCGCCTGCATAGCGTGGGCGTGATCAGCAAGAAGGACGCGCTGGATCTGTCGATGGTCGGCCCGTTCGGTCGCGCCTCGGGCGTGGATTATGACGTGCGCATGTTCGGTGACGGTGCCTATGCGGACTTGGCTGCGTTTGAGCCGATTGTTGCCACCGATGGTGACTGTTATGCCCGCTGCCAGGTGCGTTGTGCCGAGGTTACGCAGGCCATGGACATTATCAAGGAGCTTGTCGGCAAGATTCCGCACGACGGTATCGGCGGGCGTACCAAGCTCACGCCGGCCGACGGCGCGCGCGGCGAGGTTGTGATTGAACAGCCGCGCGGCGAGGCATATTACTATGTGCGCGGTAACGGCACCAAGAACCTGGACCGTTTCCGCGTGCGCACGCCGACGTCGCAGAACCTGGCGGGTCTGACGCATGCGCTGCAGGGCGTGCTCCTTGCCAACGTGCCCATGATTATCCTGACCATCGACCCCTGCATTAGCTGCACGGAAAGGTAGGCGCGGCATGAGTTTACTGACATTTGCCAAGACGGCCTTGGGCTCTATGGTCAAGCAGCCGGTAACGGTGTGCTATCCGCAGGAGAAGCTCGCGGCACCCGAGCGCCTGCGCGGGCATATCGTTAACGACATGAACGTGTGCATCTGCTGTGGCATGTGCGCGCGCCGCTGCCCGGCGGGCGCGCTCGCGGTCGATCGAAAGGGCGGAACGTGGTCGATCGATCCGTATGCCTGCGTGGTGTGCGGCGAGTGCATCGAAAGCTGCCCCAAGCACTGCCTGACTATGGACACCGCCCGCACCCCAGTCGCAGCGGACAAGACTCCCACAGTAGAAACTAAGCCGGAGTAGCGCTGTAATAGAGCTGGAATAGGGGCCGGTGGGGCAAAAATGCCCCACCGGCCCCGCGCTTAAACGCGCGGTTGTGCCGTCGCGAACAAAACTATGTCGGTTTACGGGGCTGGATAGCGAACCTCCGATCATACCGAAAATCGCAAAAACAAAACCGCAGGTAGATCGCTTGCTGTTTTTCAAAAATAGGGGGTATGGATGAGGTCTCCGAGCTTAGCCCCGTAATCCGGCATAGTTTTGAAATGGCGCCATATCGGTGACAGCCCTTGAGCCCCCGGGGACGGAGGAAAACGGATCATTTTGGCCCGATGGCTCTGAGTCGCACCTATTTTCCTGCGAAAACGCCGTGTCTCAACTTTGGTGAGACATTTGTCTCACGCCCAAAACCGAATCTGGAACGTGTGTCACCTGCTAAAATTGTGTCTCATTCCGTAACTTTAGGCTGATGCAAGGTCTGAGCCTGCGAGAAGGGAGACGCGATGAGTAAGTACACGAGGGGTCTCTTGGCGGTGATACTGGCCGTAGTGCTGGTATTGCCGGCTGCAGCATTTGCCATGCTGCCCGAGGCCAACGCCAGGTCCAGCACAGGAATGGACGGACCGGAAGCGACAAAGATAGTCGACCACGACACCAGCAACCATTGGAAGTTCTGGGCGGGCGGCTATGACGGCGGCAAGGTCACGACGCAAAACGTCGGCCGAATTTGGACGGATAAGACGGTCCAAGCAATCGATGACGGGAAATCGGACTTTTTGACTACGCTTTCGGCGATGTCTTCGACATCCGATACGACGTCGCTGGTTTCCAAGCCGCTCGACATCGTGATGGTGCTCGATGCCTCTGGCTCAATGGATGATCCTATGGGTGGTAAAGGGTCCCCTAAGCGTATCGTTGCGCTCAAGAATGCTGCCAACCACTTTATCGACACCATTGCCGAGCAAAACAAGAACGTTAAGGACGCGAGCAAGCAGCACCAGGTTGCCATCGTAAAGTTTGCGGGCAAGAAGAGCGATAAGGTTGGTAATGATACCTATCGCGACGACGGCAACACCTACAACTACTCCCAGACCATGTTGGGCCTCACGGTCTGCAAGGATGGGGGCGCAAAGAGCCTCAAGAACACGGTTAATTTAATCGAGCCTGCTGGCTCTACTCGTGCCGACTATGGCATGGACCTGGCCAAGGGCATTGCTGGTCGTGAAGACGCCCAGAAGATCGTTGTGTTCTTCACCGATGGCTCTCCTACGAGTTCTAATGGTTTTGAGGCCGAGGTTGCTAAGGATGCCATCAATATCGCCAAGACCATAAAGAGTGGCGGGGCGACCATTTATACCATCGGTATCTTCAACGGTGCGAAGCCGGGCGACGATCCAACAAGCAGCCGCACGAGCAACGAGAATAAATTCATGCATGCCGTGTCGAGTAACTATCCGGATGCCACATCGTCCGTAAGCCATGGCTTTTTTGGAACTGAGAAGTGGAATGTCAATTTCGGCAACCCCGTTGCCGGTGCTAGCTACTACAAGTCGGCGACCAACGCCGCCGAGCTTGATCAGGTCTTTAAGGACATCTCGAGTGCCATTACGTCGGGCAAGGGTTTCCCGACCAAGGTCGAGGGCAACAATCCCAACGGTTCCGGCTACATCACATTCGAGGACGAGCTGGGCGCCTTTATGCAGGTCGATAGCTTTACCGGTGCCGAGTACAACGGCAAGACCTATGGGGCCGCCACCAAGTCGACCGATGGCAATATCGATACCTATACGTTTGATGGCGAGCTCGCCCATCTCGTAATTACGGTTGATTGCGCGGACGAGAACAATCCGCAGCGCGGCGACATCGTGACGGTCAAGGTCCCCGCATCGCTCATTCCGCTGCGCCGTTTTACCGTTGACGAGTCTGCGGGCACGTTTGTGGTTGACTCCACGGATGCCATCTCGCCTATCCGCGTTGCGTATGCATCGAGCGTAAAGGCTATTGCGCGCAAAAACCTGTTTACTCCCAATAACGTACCGGGACTGCAGGATTACATCAATGAGCACAAGGACGCCGATTCCAATACCGTTAGCTTCTGCGCCAACAAGTGGACCGGCGACGATGCGGGCGATACGGTCGCAAGCTTTGAGCCTGCTGCTACGAACAGCTACTACTACTTCCAAAAGCTAACGCCCGTCTACACAGACGCGGCTTGCACCAAGCTCGCAACGGAAAAGCCTTCGGGCTCTAAGACCTATTGGTACAAAGATGAGTTTATAGCGCAGAACTCGTCGGGCGCGCCGTACGATGATTCCGTTTCGATCCAGGTTAAGGGAAGCGAGCTCGAAAACTTTGAAGGTGCTTTGGTAAAGGATGGCGATCACTGGTCGATTAAGGCTGGCACCGCGCGCCTCGCCTTTATCAACCAGCTTCACACCACCAAGGAGCGTGTGGGCGGAAACCCGACGGACACCGCACGCGACGTGATCAATCCCCAGTGGAACAACACGAAGGTTGTTTCTGGTGCGACGAAGGTCAATGTCTACCTGGGCAATAACGGCAAGATTAGCTTTACGCTCAATACCACGCCGACAACGTTGACAACTGCCGACTTTGGCCTGACCAAGGTGCTCGAGGGCCGCGACTGGACGGATGAGGACAAGTTTGAGTTTGGCCTGACGTCCGAGGACAACGCCCCGATGCCCAGGTCCACGACTGCGTTTGCAACCAAGGGCCATGCGGACATTAGCTTTGGCGAGATTGCCTATGACAAGCCGGGCACGTATGTCTACAAGGTTAGCGAGAAGCATGCCGGGACCACGGTCGACGGCATCGCCTACAGCAAGAACGTTGCAGAGTTCACCGTAACGGTGACACCCAACGCAAAGGGAAAGCTCGAGGCTTCTGTGAAGAAGACCTCGGGCGAGGTCGAGTTCAAGAACACCTATACCGCCAATCCCGCTGAGTCGAGCGTCACCGATCAGATTACAGTTACCAAGGTCCTGACCGGCCATAAGCTCCAGGACAATGAGTTCTCCTTTGAGCTCGTTGAGGGTGAGGGCGAGGACGCGTCGGTTGTCGAAACCGTTAAGAATGATGCCAACGGCAACGTTGCGTTCAGCGCCATCAAGTACACCGAGATCGGTCAGCACATCTATACGCTGCGCGAGGTCAAGGGCAATGCCGGCGGCATCGCCTATGACAAAACCGTCTATACCGTCGTGACGACCATCGCCGACAATGGCAAGGGCCAGCTTGTGGCCACGCATAAGCTGAAGGGCGCCGAGGACGTCAAGAAGATTGAGTTCAAGAACTCCTACACCGTGACGCCCAAGAGCTCCAGCGTCACCGACCAGATCACCGCGACCAAGTCCCTGACCGGGCGCAAGCTTGCCGCCGGCGAGTTCTCCTTCGAGCTTGTCGAGGGCGACAAGGTCGTCGCCACCGGCACCAACGACGCCAGCGGTAACATCACGATGGGCACCGTCAAGTATGACAAGGCCGGAACGCATACCTACACACTGCGCGAAGTCAACGGCGGAACCACCAGCAAGGGCATCGCCTACGACGGCAAGACTTACACCATCGTGACCACCATCACCGATGAGGGCGACGGCACGCTCAAGGCCGAGCATGTCCTGAAGGATGCCAAGGCTGCCGAGTTCAAGAATTCCTACAATCTGACCCCCACTGAGTCCAGCGTCACCGACCAGGTCAAGGCGACCAAGTTCCTGACCGGGCGCGCGCTTGCCGCCGGCGAGTTCTCCTTCGAGCTCGTCGAGGGCGACAAGGTCGTCGCCACCGGCAAGAACGCCGCTGACGGCACGGTTGTCATGGACAAAATCACTTACGACAAGCCCGGCAAGCACACCTACACGCTGCGCGAGGTCAGGGGCAACGTCGGTGGTATCACCTACGATGCCGCGACCTACACCATCGAGACTGTCGTCAAGGACAACGGCGACGGCACGCTCGGCGTAGAGCATAAGCTGAAGGGCGCCGACGAGGCGAAGTTTACCAACTCCTACGAGCCTGGCTCCAAGAGCTCCAGCGTCACCGACCAGATTACCGCGATCAAGTCCTTGGACGGCCGTGACCTCAAGGCCGGCGAGTTCCGTTTTGAGCTCGTCGAGGGCAATAACGTAGTCGCCACCGGCACCAACAATGCCGACGGCAAGATCGTGATGGATTCCGTCACCTACACCGCGGCTGGCGAGCACACCTACATGCTGCGCGAGACCAAGGCCGGCGCCACCGAAAACGGCATTACCTACAGCACCTCTGAGTACACTATCGTGACCATCGTCAAGGACAACGGCGACGGCGCCCTTAGCGTGGAGCACAAGCTGCAGAACGCCGACGAGGCGATCTTCGAGAATACCTACACGGTGGCCCCCAAGAGCTCCAGTGTCACCGACCAGATCACCGCGACCAAGTTCCTGACCGGGCGCGACCTCAAGGAAGGCGAGTTCTCCTTCGAGCTCGTCGAGGGTAACGATGTCGTCGCCACCGGCAAGAACGACGCCCGCGGCAAGATCACGATGAGCCCCATCGAGTACACCGCTGCCGGCAAGCACACCTACACGCTGCGCGAGGTCCCGGGCGACGCCGGCAACGGCATCACCTACGACGGCAAGACCTACACCATCGAGACGACCGTCACCGACAACGGCAAGGGTGAGCTCGTGGTAAAGCATGAGCTGAATGGAGCCGACGAGGCGAAGTTCAACAACAGCTACAAGCCGAATCCTGGCGAGTTCAGTGTCACCGACCAGGTCACCGCGACCAAGTTCCTGACCGGGCGCGACCTCAAGGACGGCGAGTTCTCCTTCGAGCTCGTCGAGGGCGAGGGCGAGGACGCCAAGGTCGTCGCCACCGGCACCAACAATGCCGAAGGCAACATCACGATGAACGCCGTGAAGTACACCGAGGCCGGCAAGCATACCTACACGCTGCGCGAGGTCAACGGCGGAACCACCAGCAAGGGCATCACGTACGGCGACGCCAAGTACACCATCGAGACCACCATTACCGACAAGGGCGATGGCACGCTCAAGGCCGAGCATGTCCTGAAGGACGCCACGGCTGCGACCTTCAAGAACACCTACAGCGTGACCCCGCTCGACGCAGAGCTCGACTTTGATCTGAGTAAGGCTATCGACGGTCGCGACTGGACGGACTCCGACGAGTTCAGCTTTACCATCACCGCCGCCGAGGGCACCCCGCTGCCCGATCCTGCAACCGTGACCGTGAACAAGCACGATGCGAAGGATGGCATCGCTGCCGTCAAGTTCGGCAAGATCCGCTACACGGCTGCCGGAACCTACACGTACGAGATCCGCGAGAACGCGGGTAACGCGGCCGGCATGGCGTATGACGGGCATGTCGCGACCGCCGAAGTGACCGTGACTGAGGACGGCGAGGGCAAGCTGACCGCCAATGTCACCAAGAAGGAAAACGGACGCTTCACCAACACGTACCGCACTGAGCTTAACTACACCGCGGCCGGCGGCCTCAAGCTCAGCAAGAGCCTCTCCGGACGTCCTATGACCGAGGGTCAGTTCACGTTTACCGTGACGCCTGCCGACGAGGCCTCGGCCAACGCGCTTGGCCTGCTGCCCGGAGCCAACAACTTCAAGTCCCCTGCGACGGCAGAGGCAACGGTCGGCCTGATCGACATCCTGGCTGGCCATGAGGTCAAGTTTACGCAGGCTGACGCCGGCAAGACCTTCACGTACACCGTAGCCGAGAAGAATGACGGCAAGCCCGGTTACACCTACGACGACGCCGTGCGTACCGTGACGATCGCCGTCGCCGATGACGGTGCCGGTACGCTTACCGCCACGACGACCGTCTCCGGCGGTCCCGAGGGTACGCATACGACGGTCCACAAGAGCGGTGAGAACAAGGTCGAGAGTGCCCTGGTTCCGTTCCACAACAGCTACAGCGCTACGACCAATACGCCTGGTGGTACCGCTGCTCAGGTTGTCGCCACCAAGACCCTGACCGGTCGTCCGATGGCCGACGGCGAGTTCTGGTTCGGCATTGCCTATCAGGGCGAGCTTGTGGGCTACGAAAACCTCAAGCCTAATATCGGCGGGCATGTGAGCTTTGATGCGCTGCACTACGACACCGAGATGCTTGCCAATCTTGAGGCGGCTGGGCTTGCCCATCGTACCGACAAGGACGGTAAGCTCGCTTGGACCATTAACTACACGGCCTACGAAGATTTATTCGGGCTGCCGAATGGCGTTTCCGCTACAACGTGGAGCTTTGGCTTTAAGGTTATCGTTGTCGACAACGGTGACGGTACCCTGACGGCAACGGTCGACTACGGTGGCGTCGAGCCCTTGTTCGAAAACGTCTACGGCGCCGAGGCCGTGGATGCCGCACTCATCGGCACCAAGAAGCTCCAGGCAGCCGAGGGCCTGGCCCCGGCCGACATCGCGGGTAAGTTTACCTTTACCGTGACCGCTGACGAGGCGGGTGCCCCGATGCCCGAGCGCACGACCGCAACCAACGACGCGGCCGGCAACGTGGACTTTGGCAAGGTCCACTTTACGCTCGAGGACCTCAACCGCGCCCTGGGCGTGACGGACGATGCGACCGATAAGGCCGAGGCAGACGAAGCTGACGAGGCTGAGGCCGACGAGGCAGAGGCTGAAGAGGCCGACGCCGACGCTGATGCCAACGCCGACGAGCCCAGCGACGAGTCCGAGCCCGCAGATCCCGCTGCCCCGCGCTCGCACACCTTTACCTACACGGTGGCCGAGTCCGGTAGCGCCCCTGGCGTGACCAACGACACCAACGCCACGCGCAAGGTTTCCTACACCGTGACCGATGACGGTGCCGGACATCTGATCGTCAAGCGCGACGGCGGCGACGGTGCGGCCTTTACGTTCACCAACACGTACGGCGTGACACCTACCGATTCTTCCGTGACCGATCAGGTCAAGACGGTTAAGCGTCTGACCGGCCGCGACCTTGCAGCTGGCGAGTTCACGTTTGAGCTGCTCGAGGACGGCGTGACTGTCGCTAGTGGCACCAACGACGCCAACGGTAACGTTACGCTGAGCCCGATTCGCTACGAGGCGCCCGGTACGCACACGTACACGCTGCGCGAGGCTTGCCCCAACGCGCTCGGCCTGTACAAGGGCGTCACCTATGACGGCACGACCTACACCGTCGTGACCACCGTCTCCGACAACGGCGACGGCACGCTGACCGCGACGCACAAGCTCGAGGGAACCACCGAGTCGGCTGGCTTTACCAACAAGTATCACGCCATGCCCACGCAGGTTTCCATCGGCGCCATCAAGGTGCTCGAGGGACGCGAGCTCAAGAAGGACGAGTTTAGCTTTAAGCTCGTTGGCGAGGACATCGAGTCTACGGTTACCAACGATGCCGACGGCAAGATCAACTTCGACAAGTTCGAGTACGACGAGCCCGGTACGTACGTCTACACCATCAGCGAGGTCAAGGGCGACGAGGCCGGTATGACCTACGACAAGTCCGTCTTTACCGCGACCGTCAACGTGGTCGACGACGGCGAGGGCAACCTCAAGGCGAACGTTGCCTTTACCAAGGGCGACAAGAGCGTCGAGGGTATCGTGTTCAACAACACGTACAAGAAGCCCGAGACGCCCGTGCCGACGCCCGATCCCGGCACGCCCAAGACCGTGACGAACATCGTTAAGACGGTCAAGGGTTTCCTGCCCGCCACCGGCGACCAGCAGGCTGCCGCTCTGCTTATGGCATTTGTCATCGCCACGGCCGGCGTCGGAGCCCTGGTCTGGGGTATCCGTAAGCGCTAGGCACGCTGGCAGCGCCTGGGGCCAAAAGGCCCCGGGCGGCCGGCAGGGCTAAATTCCGACCTACTCCTACCCCCAGCCGCCACGGAGGCATCTCCCTCCTCCGTGGCGGCGCTTTTATGCGCCGGGGGCGCGCCACGAAACCGGCCCATCTACTACGTTTAGCCCCTTACCCCCAACCATACCAAAAAACGCGAAAACAAAACCGCAGGTAGAACGCCTGTGGTTTTGTTCAAAACGAAGGTATGGTCATGGGTATCGCGTCAAACGTAGTAGATGGGCCGATTTCGTGGCGAGCGGTTCCGGCTGATCCCTTGGGGACGGAGGAAAACGGATCATTTTGGTCCCGCGAGGCTGGCGGAGGCACTCGTCCAGGGCCGCCCGAACAAAACTATGCCGGTTTACGGGGCTGAGTTACGAGTCTCCAACCATGCCGATATTCGTGAAAATAAAACCGCAGGTAGACGAGCCGTCATTTTGCAGAAAACGCGGGTATGGATGGGGGTCCTGAGTTTGGCCCCGTAAACCGGCATAGTTTTGAAATGGCCTTAAATCGGTAGCAGCCATTTTGCTATGCCGGAACGGTCGGTCTTCGGGCAACTACCCTCGCAGGTAGGCGATAGCGATCTGCGTGCGGTTGCGCAGGCCCATCTTTGCCAGGATTGAGCTGATGTGGTTGCGCACGGTGCCTTCGCCCATGTAGGCGGTGGCGGCGATCTCTTTGTTGTCGAGGCCGCGGGCGATGAGCTCGGCGACTTCGAACTCGCGGTCGGTCAGACCGGCAAAGGCCGCGGGCCGGCGGGTCGCGCCGGCTTCAGCGTCCGCCCCATCAAAGTCGACATCCCCGATCGCCTTGCCCTCGAGCACGCGCTTGCCAGCCATGACCTGCGCCAACGCTGGCGGAATGGCGGCGACATCGGTCTTGATCAGGTAACCGCGGGCGCCCAGCTTGAGCGCCGACACAATGTACTCGTCATCCGAGAACGTCGTCAGAAACACCACGCGCGCCGCAGGGTCGTGCTCAAGGATCTCGCGCGCGGCTGAAAGTCCGTCGCGCCCCGGCATCTGAATGTCGAGCAACGCGATATCGGGTGCGTGTTCGGCATAGAGAGCCACTGCGGCGTCGCCATTGGCGCCGGTGCCCACCACCTCGATCTGCGGCTGGGCGCCCAGGACAATCTTGAGCGAATCGACCACTAGGCGGTCGTCGTCGACAACGATGAGCCTCATCGGTCCTCATCTCCTTGCTGTTTGGGGACGGTGGCAAACACGCGCCAGCCGGGGGCGCCGGCGCGCAGGCCGGCGGTGAAGGTTCCGCCAAGCGCCTCGACGCGCTCGCGCATGGAGGCGAGCCCCATGCCTTCTACGACGTTGCTGCTGCTCGCCGGGGTCGCGTCCGCGCCATCATCGGTAACGATGAGCTGGTAAAACGACGGATGCTCCATGCATCGTACGGTGACGGTCTGGGCGCAAGCGTGGCGCATGGCGTTGGAAAGCGCCTCGCGCAGCACCGCCGCAAAGCAGTTGGCGACGTTGGCGGGTGCATGCTCGGCCAAAACTTCAAGCTCAATCTGCGGGCCGCCGTCCGAGCGCGCGCCTTCAACAATGCGTTCGAGCTGCACGGAAAGGTCGACGGCGTTGTCGTTGAGCGCGTGGACGCTGGTGCGCACAAGCTGGAGCGCCTCGTCAACCGTGCGTTTGACGTCGGCGAAATCGGCGGCGACGCCGGGCTCGTCGGCGTGGACCACGCGCAAGGCTTCGGCCTGCAGCGAGGCACGCGTGAGCTGGTGCCCGACGTTATCGTGGATCTCGCGCGCGATGCGGGCGCGTTCGGCGAGCGTCGCGAGCTCGACTTCGTAGTCCTGGCGGTCGGCAAGGTCGCGGTTGCGCGCTTCGAGCGCGAGGGCTCGTTCTTGCAGCTCGTCGCGGGTGCGGCGCATGCGTTGTTGCTCGCGCTCCAGCTGGGCGGTACGTAGCGATAGCAAGGCGGCGGCAACCGAAAGGATGGCGGTCAGCAGGAGCGTTCGGGCGGTGAGCGCATCGGCACGAAGGTCCGCGACGAGCGCAAAGACAAAGGCGATGCCAATGCCCAGCACGACCCAGGCGTGCTCGCGGCGAACGCGTCGCGCGATGTCATAGAGAGCGAGAGGCGCAAACGGCACAAACGGCGGCACGACGACTGCCGCGATGATGTAAGCGCAGCTCGCGGTCTCGCTCGCGCGCCGGGTGCGTTCCCCCTGTGCGACCTCGGCCAGTGAGGTGGCAATAACGCCAAGGCAAAACGCCGCGACCAGGTGAGCGTCCACAGCAAGGCCCATGGCGGCCGCAATACAGCACGCCAGAACGATCGATTTGTCGAAAAGCCTGTTCATACGGGTATTGTACGCGAAGCCGCGCGTGGTGGAGGGACCGCCTGCGCAACCGTGACATTCCTCCCGCGCGGCAAATCGGGGGCGCCGGTTGGGCCACGCGGCCAAGCCCCGCACTCGTGACAAAGCTCACTGGTGCGCGCCGGCGGCTCCTGCGATGATGCAATCGTACCGGGCCACGACCAACAGAAGGGCCGCCTCATGACAGACATCGTCCACGTCGAAAACCTCGTCAAGCGCTATGACGATCTTATCGCGCTCGACCACTTTAACCTGAGCATCGCCCCCGGCGAGATCTTTGGCCTGCTGGGTCCCAACGGCTCGGGCAAGACCACGTCCATCAACTGTATCCTGCAGCTGCTTGCCTACGACAAAGGCACCATCGAGCTCTTTGGCGAGCCCATGACGCCCGCTCGCTACGACCTCAAGCGCCGCATCGGTGTGGTGCCGCAACAGGTGGCGGTGTTCGACGAGCTCACCGTGCGCGAGAACATCGACTATTTTTGCAGTCTCTACGTCAACGACCGCAAGCGCCGCCGCGCGCTGGTGGACGAGGCGATCGACTTTGTCGGCTTGGGCGACTTTACCAAGTTTCGCCCCGGCAAGCTCTCGGGCGGCCTGGCGCGTCGCCTCAACATCGCCTGCGGCATCGCGCACAAGCCCGAGCTCATCTTCTTTGACGAGCCCACGGTGGCGGTCGACCCGCAGAGTCGCAACGCCATCCTGGAGGGCATCTGCCGCCTGCGCGACGAGGGCGCCACGGTGGTGTATACCAGCCATTATATGGAGGAAGTCGAGCAGATCTGCAGCCGCATCATGATCATGGACGGCGGGCGCGTGCTGGCGCAGGGCACCAACGACGAACTCAAGCGCATGATTCAGATGGGCGAGAAGATCGTGATCGAGGTCGGCGAGGTGCCGAGCGCGGCGCTCGGTGCCGTCGCGAGCCTGCCGCATGTCCTGGACCTGTCGGCGACGGCGGGCCAGCTCACGTTTTCGTGCGAGGCGAGCCCGCATAACCTGACGGACATTCTCGATGCGCTGCGCTCGCATGACGTGGCGCTCGGCCGCATTTATTCCGAACCGCCGACCCTCAACGACGTGTTCCTCGAGATCACCGGCCGCGAGCTGCGCGACTAGGGGGCGGCCATGTTCAACACCATCATCACCACGCTCAAGACGCTGCTGCGTCGGCCGAGCACATGGGTCTGGGGCGCGGTCTTTCCCATCGCGCTTTCCACGATGTTCATGTTTATGTTTGCGAACCTCAGCTCCGACGGCACGGTCGACCCGGTGCCGGTGGCCGTTGTCGCCGATGAGGCCTGGGACGATTCGACTTTCAAGGACGTGGCGGCTTCGCTTGCTAAGGAAGGCGACGATCAGCTGCTCGAGATCCACGAGTGCGACGATGCAGCCGACGCGAACCGTGCTCTCAAGGCCGGCGAGGTCGCGGGCATCTATACGGCCGACGCTGAAGGCACGCCCAAACTCACGTTGCTTTCGAGCTATGGCAGCTCGCGCGCCTCGTCGGTGCTCACCGACCGCAGCATCCTGGAGACGGTGGCGAGCTCGTATACGCAAAATGCCGAGCTCATGCGCCAGATTGCCCAAGACAACCCGGCCGCCCTTGCCGATCCGGAGGCGGTTGCGCGCGCCCTGTCGCTCGAGGGCGGAACCCGCCGCGTAAACCTGACACGCACCACGCCCGACGGCACGGTCATCTACTATTACGCGCTCTTTGGCCTGGTCGCGATGATGTCTGCCGAGTTTGCCGCCTTGAGCGTCGTCGATCTGCAGCCCAATCTGTCGGGCCTTGGCGCGCGTCGCTGCGTGGGCGGCCTTTCCAAGACGGCGTCGCTGGCCGGCATCTTTGTCGGCTCGTGGCTGGTTTCCTTCGCCTCGATGGCGATCGCAATCGGCTACGTGCGCCTGGTCGTGGGCGTCGACTTTGGCGGGCGCGAGGGGCTGTGTCTGGTGGGCGGCGCCGCTTCCGCGCTTGCCGCCACGGGCCTGGGACTCTTTGTGGGCACACTTCCCGTTAAGGGCGGCAAGGCGTCCAAGTCCGGCATCCTCACGGGCTTTGCTACCACGTGCGCCCTGTTCGCCGGCCTCTACGGCGAGCCGGCGATGGCGCTTGCCGACGACGTCGCCCGCGCCTGCCCGGCCGAGTGCTGGTTCAACCCCGTCAAGCTCATCTGCGACATGTTCAATCGCCTGTATTTCTTTGAGGACCTGGGGCCCTTCGCTGTTCGCGCGGGCGCGCTCGTCCTGATGGCCCTGGTGTTTGTCGCCGCCGCTACGCTGATCTTTGGAAGGAGTCGCTATGAGCACCTTTAAGACCGCGCTTCGCATGGCGCTGGCGCACCCGTTCTACCTGCTCATCTATACGGTGTTCATCTCGCTCATGGGCGTATTCATCGCGGCATCGGTGAGCTGGAACTCGTCGCAGCTCACCGAGTACAAGCCCTACGACACCAACGTGATCGTGGTCGACCGCGACAATAGCGACCTTTCGCGTGCGCTTACCAAGCACCTGGGTTCGCGTTTTGAGCTGGTCACGGGCATCGGCGACGATACATACGATCTTGCGGACGCGCTCTCCAAGAGCAACAGCGCCAAGGGTAGCGCCGACTGCGTGTTCTTTATCCCGGAGGGGTTTGAGGGCGACCTCGTTGCAGCCGCCCGCGCGAGGGAGGCCCTGCCCAAGCTCGACGTGACCTACGGTTCCGGCACCATGGCGGCGGCGCTTTCGTCTGCCGAGGCCTCGCGCTGGATCTCGCTCGCGGGCGCTGCGGCGGCGCTTGAGCCCGCTGCTTCTAACGGCGACGTTGCCAAGGCTGCCGAACACGCGGCCACCGAGCGTGCCGAGGTCGAGATCGAGCAGGTCAAGGTCGACTCGACTGTCGCCGCCACGCTCGAGTCGTACTTCAACTTTGGCGCGTACGCGATTATCTCGTCGGTCATCGTATCGGTGGGGTTGGTGTTCTCGGGCATGAACGAGCCCGAGCGCGTGCGTCGTATGGATGCCGGCCCAATCTCCGAGCGCCGGCGTTCGCTCGCCGTGTTTGCGGCCGCCGCTGTGCTCACCGTCTGCATCTGGTTTGTGTCGAGCATGATGGGCGTCGTGGGCTTTGCCGGCGCGGTTGCCGAGGTCGGCGTGGGTCGTGTGTGCCTGGCGCTGGCGGCGACGTTTGCCCTGGCGTGCACGCCGCTGGCCGTTGGCTTTGCGCTGTCGAGCCTGGGTGCGCGCGAGGAGCTGCTTAACGGTGTGGGCAACCTGCTCGGCATGCTCATGACGTTTTTGGGCGGCGCTTGGATGCCGCTGTCGCTGATGGGCTCGGCCGTGCAGACGGTGGCGCACTTTGTGCCGACGTATTGGGTGAACGACGCGATTGGCAAGGCGCTCGCCGCGGACCTGACGTCCACCGTGCTGGGCGACATCGCTTGCGATCTGGGCGTCACAGTGCTCTTTGCCGCGGCCATCGCCGCCGTAGGCCTAGCCCTCGCCCACAACAAATCCCACGCCTAGACACCTACTCATTGGGGACAGACTTAAACGACCAAAAGTATTCATTGGGGACAGACTTAAATGACTAGCCATCGGGGGCAGATAAGGAGCGTCCCCAACTGCCGGGTGGCGAAAGAGCGTCCCTTGTGACTGGTCATTTAAGAACGTCCCCAATGACTAGTCTGAAACAAATCCCCACTCTCGCCCCAAAATAGTTCGCCAAGGTTTACTATTACGTTCATAAAGTAGTACTAGGCTAACAATGGGGGATACCATGGCAACGCAGGAAGCCTACGTCCAGGTTAAGGATCTCAAAAAGCACTACGGCGACGGTGATGCGCGCCTGACGGTACTCGATGGCATCGACACGTCCATCAACCGAGGCGAGATCTGCGTCATGCTGGGGCCCTCGGGCTCGGGCAAGTCGACGTTTCTTAACCTGATCGGCGGCCTGGAGGATGCCGACGCTGGCTCTATTTTGGTGGACGGCTGCGACCTCACGGTGCTCAAACCTACCGACCTGGGCGAGTATCGCCGCCGTGAGCTGGGCTTTGTCTTCCAGTTCTACAACCTGGTGCCCGATCTCACCATCAAGGAAAACATCGAGGTCACGGCACACCTGTCCAAAAAGCCGCTCAACATCGATGACCTGCTGCGTTCGCTGGGTCTCTACGAGCACCGCAACAAGTTCCCGCGCCAGGTTTCGGGCGGCCAGCAGCAGCGCTGCGCCATCGGCCGTGCGCTCGTCAAAAACCCGGGCCTGCTGCTGTGCGACGAGCCCACCGGTGCGCTCGACTATAAGACGTCCAAGGAAATCTTGCAGCTCATGGAGGATGTCAACCGCACCTACGGCTGCACCATCATCATCGTCACGCACAACGCCGCCATCGCCCGCATGGCCAACCGCGTGCTGCGCCTGCGCGACGGACGCATCGTCGAGGATGAGCTCAACGAGTCGCCCGTTGCGGCCGCCGAGCTCGATTGGTAGGCGGCGCCATGACACCTCTCGCAAAACGTCTCCCGCGCGAGCTGCGCCGCAATATCGGCAAGTACCTGGGCATCTTTTTGCTTATGTGCGGAAGCATCGCTCTCACCTCGGGCTTTTTGCTCGCAGCGCATTCCATCGGCTGCCTTATCGACGACATGCGCGATGCGTACACGATTGAGGACGGCCGCGTGACCACCTCCTTCGAGGCCACCGACGATCAACTCAAGGCCGCCGAGGATGCAGCCGGCGACGTCGGCGGCGTCACGCTCTACAAGAATTTCTCCATCGACGCCATCATCAAAAAGACCGCCGGCGACGACGGCACCAAGCGCACGCTGCGCACCTATGCGCATCGCACCAAGGTCGATATCGCGTCCTACTGTGAGGGCAAGGAGCCCAAGGCGGATGACGAGGTGGCCATCGACCGTGTCTTCGCCACCAATAACGACCTCGCCGTGGGCGATAAGGTTGAGCTTGAGGGCCGCACCTACACCATCTGCGGCATCATGACCCAGCCCGATAGCCAGGCGCTGTTCCTCAACAATTCGGACTTTACGGTGAACACCATCACCTATGGCGTGGCCGAGGTCACCGATGCCGGCTTTGCCGCGCTCGAGGATGCCGGTGGCGCACCCGCCTACACCTACTCCTTCACCTTTGCCGATCGCGACCTCCCCACCGCGGATCGCATCGATGCGGAACAGGATATGGTCGAGGCGCTGACCGACGCCGATGCGCGCGTGGACGATCTGATCGATGCCGATTCCAACCAGGGCATTGGCTATGCGCGCGACGACGTGGACGGCGACTCCATGATGTGGATGACGTTGCTCGACATCATCATCGTGATCATGGCATTTGTCTTTGTGGTGCTCACTGACGCCACCATCGAGGAGGAGAGCGCCATCATCGGCACGCTGCTCGCCAGCGGCTATCGTCGACGCGAGATCGTGCTTCACTACCTGGCGCTTCCCGCCATCGTGGGCGTGGTCGCGGCGCTTTTGGGCACTGCGCTCGGCGTTGTGTTCTTTACCGAGCCCATGCGCAGCCTCTATTACGGTTCGTACAGCCTGCCGCCCTTCCAGGTGTACTGGAGCTGGGAGATCTTTGTGAAGTGCGCCGTGGTTCCCGCCGTCGCGCTCATCCTCATCACGCTGGTGGGCCTGCTTCGCAAAATGGGCAAGACGCCGTTGCAGTTCCTTCGTCACGAGGCGAGCGGCAAATCGGGCACCAAGCGCGGCTTGCAGCTGCCGGAGCGCATGGGCTTTGTCTCGCGCTTCCGCCTTCGTATCTTCCTGCGCAACCTAGGCAACTTCGCCACGCTCTTCGTGGGCATTGCGTTTGCCTCGCTGCTGCTGCTCTTTGGCCTGGCGATCCTGCCCACGATGACGCACTATGCGGACAACCTCGAGACGAGCCTGGTCGCTGAGCACCAGTACACGCTCAAGGCGCCGCTGGAGCTCGAGGGCACCGCCGAGGAGCGCGAGCAGTGGTCGGCACTCGAGCGCTTGCAGTCGGTTGACGGCGCGCTGCTAACCGCTGCCCAGGATGCCGATGACGAGCTTGACGACGCGGCCGATGCGGCGCAGGCGGCAGCCGATGCCGCGACCGCATCTCCGTCTGCCGAGAGCCTGACTGCGGCGCAGGATGCGCTTGCAAACGTCCAGGACAAGAAGGGTGCGCTCTACGCGCGCCTTGACGATCTTTCCGATGCCCTCGGCTGCGACCGCGACGAGGCTATCAACCTGATCGACAAGGCCTCTAAGATCGACACTGACAACGACGACATTCACCCGGTTAACACGACCGATAACGGTGCAGACAAGATTGCACAGGCCGAGAAATACGCCGTTTACCAGCTGCAATACGACCGCGGCGATGGAAATGGGCAGGAGACGATTTCCGTCTACGGCATCTCGCCCGATTCGCGCTATTGGAAAGACCTCAACGTCGGCGATGAGCGCGTCGTCTTTGGTAGCGGCCTGCTCGACAAGTTTGGCTGGAGCGAGGGCCAGAAAGTCATACTCAGCGACAAGTACGAGGGCGAGCATTATTCCCTTGAGTACGCGGGCAAGGACTGTGCCTGGGGCTCCAAGTCGGACATGAATATCTATATGAGTATCGACGACTTTAACGAGCTGTTCGACAACGACGCCGCCTACTTTAACGGCTATGTGAGCGACGAGAAGCTCGACCTCGATGCTCGTTACTTTGCCGGTGACACCACGCCCGACGACATGCGCGCCGTGGGCGACCAGTTCATCGGCATGATGAGCAAAATGATTGGCATGATGGTTGGGCTTGCGGTGTTCATCTTCCTGCTGTTTATGTACCTGCTGACCAAGGCTGTGATCGACCACAGCGCCCGTTCGATCAGCTACATGAAGGTCTTTGGCTATCGCGATGGCGAGATCTCGCATCTATACATCCGCTCGATCACACTGTGCGTGGTGGCGTCGCTCGTGCTGAGCCTGCCGGTCATTATTGGCTCACTCACGGCCATCTTCCGCTCGATGCTGCTCGCCTACAACGGCAATATCGAGATCTACGTGCCCGCTTGGTCCATGGTTGCATGCGCCGGCATTGGCTTTGCGACCTACCTGGTCGTGGCGCTGCTGCACACGCGCTCCATCAAGCGCGTGAGCCTCTCCGAGGCGCTGAAGGTCCAGGAATAGAGAACCGCCCGCACGCGGGGCACGAACCGAAGGAAGGGTGCCCCCGCGTTATTTGCCCGCCAGGCCTGACGTGGGCAAACGCGCGCAACGTCAGACTTCCCCGAACAGAAGGAGACCCATGGCAAGATCGGCAGAGGAGCTCAAGCAGCTCTCCATCAAGGAGTTCACCGAGGCGGCAAAGGTCTACGAATCCGGCCATGCCGGCATTTACGAGATGTGCAAGGACGACTATCCGCAAATGCTCGAGGAGCTTGAGCTCGAACCGTTCGAGGACGCGCTCGACGTGGGCTGTGGAACCGGAGCTGTCCTAGAACTGCTCCACGCCCGGTACCCCAGCAAGCACTTGACTGGACTCGATCTCACACCCGGGATGATCGACGTCGCCCGGGCAAAGCAGCTCGATAACGTCAGCTTTGTCGTCGGAGACGCGGAGGCACTGCCCTTCGAGCCCCGGAGCTTCGACGCCGTGCTCTGCTCTAACAGCTTCCATCACTACCCGCATCCGGAGAGGTTTTTCGCCGAGGTGGCACGCGTCCTTCGGCCCGGCGGGCGACTGGTCCTTCGCGACTACACCTCGAACGATGTCGCGGTCTGGCTCATGAACAACATCGAGCTACCGCTGGCACGCCTCTTGGGCCATGGCGACGTGCGCATCCTCAAGCTGTCCGAGCTACGCGCGCTCGTCGAGGAATCCGGGCTCACCCCGCTCAAGCTCGAGGCACAGAAGGGATTCCGCGCGCATCTGGTCGCGCAAAAGGGCTAGCGGTCCACGCCAGGACGCTCCGTCACGCCAGGGCACGCCATCAAACCAGATTGTGGCCACGCCAGAACGCGCCACCAAACCAAGGCGCGCCGCCACAAACGTGACGGCGCGTCCCTAGCTGCCAGGTGGCGAGGCACTCATTTAAGTCCGTCCCCAATGAGTGGTTTCAGTCATTTAAGTCTGTCCCCAATGACTAGGTGCCGTACTTGACTTTAACTCTGCTTTAACTGGTACCATCCTCTATGTCTGTAACGCCATATAGACCGAGGGGATATATCTATGACCGCAACTGCACCCGCAGCACCCGCTAAGGTGTACTTCACCAACCTGCGCACGCATGCTCGCGAGAGCCAGCTCGACAAACTCAAGCGCCTCATCCGTCGCGCCGGTATCGAGCAGATCGACTTTGAGAACAAGTTCGTCGCCATCAAGATTCACTTTGGCGAGTTGGGCAACCTGAGCTTTTTGCGCCCCAACTACGCCCGCGCCGTCGCGGACGTCGTGAAGGAGCTGGGCGGCAAGCCCTTCCTCACCGACTGCAATACGCTCTATGTCGGTAGCCGCAAAAACGCGCTCGAGCACATCGACACCGCCTACCAGAACGGCTTTACCCCGTATGCCACGGGTTGCCAGATCATCATCGCCGACGGCCTCAAGGGCACCGACGAGGCGCTCGTCCCGGTCGAGGGCGGAGAGTACGTGCACGAGGCTAAGATCGGTCAGGCGCTCATGGATGCCGATATCGTGATTAGCCTCACCCACTTTAAGGGCCATGAGCAGGCCGGCTTTGGCGGCGCCATGAAGAACCTGGGTATGGGAGGCGGCAGCCGTGCCGGCAAGATGGAGCAGCATGCCGCCGGCAAGCCGAACGTCGCGACCGAGCACTGCGTTGGCTGCCATGCCTGCGAAAAGATCTGCGCGCACGACGCTGTCTCGTTCAACGACACCCGCGAGCGCGAGCTTGCCAGCGGCGCTACTCGCACGGTGCACGTGGCCACCATCGACCACGATCGCTGCGTGGGCTGCGGACGCTGCATTGCGGCATGCAACCAGGACTGCATCAAGCCCGGCTATGACGCCGCGGCCGACGTGCTCAACTGCAAGATCGCCGAGTATACAAAGGCCGTTGTCGACGGCCGCCCGAGCTTCCACATCTCGCTTGCCATGGACATCAGTCCCAACTGCGACTGCCATCCCGAAAACGATACACCTATCGTCAACGACATCGGCATGTTCGCGAGCTTCGACCCGGTCGCCATCGACCAGGCCTGCGCCGATGCCGTCATGGCATCCGAGCCGCTGCCCAACACCGAGCTCACCGATAGCGCGGCCAAGATGGAGCACAACCACGAGCATCTGGAGGGCGAGCAGGCCAAGGATCCCTTCTGCATCACGCATCCCGACACCGACTGGCGCGTGTGCATCGCGCATGCCGAGAAGATCGGCCTGGGCACGAGCAAGTACGAGCTCATCGAGGTCAAGTAGCGTCTAGCTATTGGACAAATCAAGCGTTTTTGTAGCGCAGCGTTAGCAAAAGCCGCCCGTGAGCACAGTGCCCGCGGGCGGCTTTTTGGAAGTGCTAAGGGGTCAGATAGACTGGTAAACCGTCCAATTTGCCTAAAAATACTCGTCGAGGAAGTCGTCGACCGTATTCCAGTAGAGCTCGGGGTCAACTTGCGCACTCTTGGCGTGGGTGGCGCCATGGATAGTGAGCTTTTGCTTGACCTTGCTGGCGCACGCGTCGTAGTTTTGGTCGAGCATGCTGTACGGTACAAAGGTGTCCTGGTCGCCGTGGATAAACAGCATGGGAACTGTCGCGTGTTTGAGTTGCTCCACACTGCTCGCCTTATGAAAGTCGTAGCCTGCGCGCACGTTGCACACTAAGTTTGCTACATCGAGCAGGGGAAAGCTGGGCAGGCCGAACACGTCCTTGAGCTGCAGAGAAAACTCGTCCCAAACACTCGTATAACCGCAGTCCTCGATAATGCATTTCACGTTTGCGGGCAGAGATTCCCCCGCGACGTTCATGGCGGTTGCCGCACCCATCGACTCGCCAAAGACCAGGATGCGCGCCTCGGGGTCGGCCTGAACGATTCGCTCGATCCATGCGACGATGTCGAGGCGCTCGGGCCAGCCCATGCCGATATAGTCGCCGCCGGAGCGCTCGTGGGCGCGGGCGGCGGGTGCGAGTACGTTCATGCCGCGGTCGTGGAATCGCTTGACGTATCGGGCCATACCGATGGGCTCGTTGGTATATCCATGCAGGCAGACGGCGTAGTCGTGCGTGCTCTCCGACGCGGCAAAATACCAAGCGGCGAGCTCAGTCCCGTCGTCCGCGGTGAGGTTGCTGCTCTCGCGATTCTCTTTAAACCACGCCCACGCCTCGGTTTCCTCGACATCCGGCTGCTCACCTTTTTTGTCGTCTTTGCCATCCTGCATCATCTTCATGGTGTATGGCGCGCGGGGATTCAGCGCGAAGTCAAACAGAAAGTTGCCGGCAAATCCGAGCAGCGCAACGACAGCCACCAGTGCAACGATGCCGGCTATCTTGAGCTTTCGATGGGAACGTGCGTTTTGAGACATAAGAAGCTTTCCTATAAGATGTTAATACATCAACATTTAATGCAAGCGCATTATGGACGTTCGCCGTTGATGCGTCAACAGACAAAGAATGGGTAAACAAAGGGTCACGTATGGTGCAAATTTCGCACGTACCTAGACGCTTTGATATAGTGTTGAGAACTCTTTACGTTGGAGGATGTAACCGGCATGTCCGATTCGAGCGACAGTTCTAAGCCGCGACCCAAGACCGCGGCCGTTCCACACTACACGGTGGGCGAGGAGATCATGAACTCCGTCACCCATGGTGTCGGCTGCCTGCTGGGTATCGCGGGCCTGGTGCTCCTGATCGTATTCGCCGCCCTGCGCGGCGGAGGCCCGGCCCACATGGCCGCGGCAATTGTCTACGGCGTCAGCATTATCCTCGAATACCTAGCCTCCACGCTCTACCACGCGATTCAGCCCGCGCGCGCCAAGCGCGTGTTTCGCATCATCGACCACAGCTGCATCTACCTGCTCATTGCGGGCAGCTATACGCCGTTTTGCCTCATCACGCTCGCAAACGACGGCGGCGCTGTGCTGTTCTTTGCCGTATGGGCCATCGCCATTATCGGCATCGCCCTCGAGTGCTTTATGCGCGAGCGCCAGCCGCATTGGGTAAGCGGCCTGGTCTATCTGCTGATGGGCTGGCTCGTTGTCTTTAAGCTGCCCGAGCTCGTGGCGCTGCTCAACCCCGTGGCACTTGCCCTGCTCGCCGTCGGCGGCGTGTGCTACACCGCGGGCGTGCCGTTCTATATCGCCAAAAACGTGCGCTATCTTCACAGCGTGTTTCACCTGTGGGTACTCGCCGGCAGCATCTTCCAGTTCATGGCGGTGATCCTCTTCGTAATCTAGCGACCACGCCAGCGCCCGTGCCCCCGCTCGGTCGCCAGTGCAATTGCCGTATCAGCCGTCAACGTTTTAATCCGACATCCCGAATCTTGGAGGTTCGAGAAACTCCCGATGGACATAACCATCTCCCTTATCACCACCCTCGTTTTGACCCTCATCAACGGCTACTTCTCTATGTCCGAGATGGCGCTCACCACGGCCAAGCGCGCCGTGCTGGAGCACGAGGCCGAGGAAGGCGACAAGCGCGCCGAGCGTGCCATTAAGCTGGCTGCCGACTCCGACCAGCTGCTCGCCACCATCCAGGTCGCCATCACGCTCGTGGGCTTCGCCTCGTCCGCCGTCGCCTCGACGAGTCTGTCCGACCCGCTCGCCACGTGGCTCATGAGCTTTGGCATCGCGCCGCTCTCCGCCATCGCGCGCGGCCTGGCGCCGGTCATCATCACCGTCGCGGTCGCCTTCGTGTCCATTGTGATCGGCGAGCTTGTGCCCAAGCGCATCGGCCTGTCCAACGCCGAAGGCGTGTCCAAGCAGGTTGTGGGGACGTTGTCGTTTTTCCAAAAGATCGCCCGTCCGCTCGTGTGGCTGACCGGTGCTTGCTCCGATGGCCTGGCCCGCATCCTGCGCATCAAGAGTGCCGACGACCGCCAGAACGTCTCGGAAGAAGAGATCAAGTACATGGTCTCGGAGCAGGACGACCTGCTCGACGAGGAAAAGCGCATGATCCACGAGATCTTCGACCTGGGCGACACCGTTGCCCGCGAGGTCATGGTGCCGCGCGTGGACACCACCATGTGCGAGGACGACGAGACGGTCGCCGACGTGCTGTCCACCATGCGCCAGACCGGCTTTAGCCGCATCCCCGTCTATCACGAGGATCCCGACAACGTCGCCGGCATCGCGCACATCAAGGACCTGATTCAGCCCGCGCTCGACGGCAAGGGCGACCAGCCCATCGCCGGCTTTTTGCGCGACGCCACCTTTGTGCCCGACACCAAGGACATCCTGCCGCTGCTGTCCGAGATGCAGACCTCGCACGACCAGATCGTGGTGGTCGTGGACGAGTACGGCGGCACGGCCGGCATCATCACCATCGAGGACATCGTCGAGGAGATCGTCGGCGAGATCGAGGACGAGTTCGACCCCGACAACAAGTATCTCACGCGCCTTTCGCGCCGCGAGTGGCTCGTTGATGGGCGTTTTTCGTGCGATGACGCGATTGAGCTTGGTTGGCCGCTCGAGGAAAGCGATGATTATGAGACCATCGCCGGCTGGATTTTGGAGCTTTGCGACTCGGTGCCCGACATCGGAGAGGTGTTTGAGGTTGCGGGGTACAAGTTTAAAGTGCAGTCGATGCGTGGCCAGCGCATCTCGCTCATTCGCGTGATCGCTCCGGCCGAAACCGATAAGAAGGATTCCGAGTCTTCGGCAGAGAAGCCGGCGACGTCGGGTGCGGGCTCTGTGGATCCGCACGATGGCGACGAGTAGGGCAAGGAAGAGTAGGGGAGAGTTATGGCAGGCCTGTTCAACATCCTTAAGGTCACCGTCAGCGAGGACAAGATCTGCGCGCATGTGCTGGTGAACCCCGGCATGCCGCTCATGACCTCGGAGGATATCGAGGCCACGGCGCGCGTGTATTACCTGGTGCCGGCGATTGCCAAGCACCTGTGCCTGGGTGATTCCGGTCGCGAGTTCCAGGACTGCATGGGCCAGACCGAGCTTTGCCATCTGCTTGAGCATGTGACGGTCGAGCTCATGAACGAGACCGGTCTTGCCGGCAGCATTTCGTGCGGCCGCACGCGCGTAAGCGAGCACGACGAGCGCGTCTTTGAGGTTGAGCTTTCGTGCCCCGACGACGCGCTGGCCATCGGTGCGCTGTCGTCGGCAACCTTTATGATGGACTGGGCGTACCTGCACGCCGACCAGCCTGCCCCCGACGTGGAGGGCACGGTCGCGGGCCTGCTCAACCTGGTACTGGGCATGCGCGCCGAGGCCGAGGGCAAGGATCCTCACGAGGCCGTCGCCGCTGCGAACGGCGAAGATGCTGCCGAGGACGAGGGCGCTGACGAGGGCGATGTGCCGGTCGACGCCGAGCCCGTTGCCGATGCGACCGCCGAGCCCCAGGGCGTCCCCAACTTTGACGACGAGCCCCAGGTGGCGATTGATACCGAGGGCGCGGTTGCCGAGAACCACGAGGCCTCCGCTGCCGTCTTTGGCGGTGCTGCGACGGTTCCGGCAGGACCTGCGCATGAGGGCGGCCTGCCGCTCGTGGACGGCGCCGGCGAGGACCCGGGTGCCACGGTGGCCATGCCGGCTATGCCCCAAGAGTAGGCCTACGCGTTTATCACCATCACGTACCTGCGCCTTTGCCGTACGCAGATGAGCGGAGCGGCAAGTGATGCGCTGCGGGTATAATGGACAGCATTCAAACGGTGGGCACCGACGTGCCCGCAGGAGAGGAATGATCATGGGTAAGACTTTCAGCTTTGTCTCCGGCGCACTTTTTGGTGCCGCTGCCGGCGCTATTGTCGGCGTTGCTCTGGCCCCGCGCTCGGGCGCCGAGACCCGCGCCATGGCTGCCGATATCGCCAACGACGCCTGGGACAATATGCGCGACACCTACGAGCACAGCGCCGAGGAGGCCCGTGCTGCGGTGAATGACTTTGGCCCGATGGTCGACGCCAAGACCGACGATCTGCGCGCCAAGGTCGACCTGGCCCGCGAGCGCATGGACCAGCTGCGCGAGCAGCTCAACGACGCCATTTCGGGCGGCAACGTGACGCCTGCCGCCGACGTCGTGGTCGAGAACGCCGTCGAGGCTGATACCGAGGCTGCGGAGTCCTCGACCGAGGCATAATGCGCGCCGGGGATTTTGTCGGTGCCAAGATCTATCGCAAGCCTACCGAGGACAAGCGCACCAAAAAGGACGGCACGCCGCGCAGCCCTAAAAAGCTCGGAAAGATTCACTTTCCGGTCTTTACCCCGGGCGGTACGCGCGTGGTCGGCTTTATGGTCCGCCAGTCCGATATCGCGGGCATGATCGAGCGCCCCGACCGATTCGTAGCGCTCGACGCCATTGGTGTCTACGAGGGCGCCATCGCGGTCGATGACGTCAAGGGCACCTACGATGCCGCCGCCGCCAAGCGCCTCGACATCAACCTGGACGATTGCATCATCTGGGTCGGTATGGACGTGCGCACGGAATCGGGCGACGTCGTGGGCTATTGCTCGGACGTGGAGTTCAAGCCACGCTCGGGCATCGTGCAGGCATTCTATGTGACCGCCGGTGCTGCTTCGAGTGTTTTGGTTGGTGACACGCAGGTGCCGCCGACGATGCTGCGCGGCTATGCGGACGGCGCGATGATTGTTTCGGACGAGGTCAAGTCGCTCGGGTATTCGGGCGGTGCGGCTGCCAAGGCCGCCGAGGCCAGCGTCGTGGTGGGCGACAAGGTCAAAAAGGGCGCCAAGGTGCTCGACGACAAGGGATCGGTTGCCGTGGACAAGGGCAGTCGCGCACTGGGCAAGCAGCTCGGCAAGACGCGCGGCATGTTCAAGGCCTTTAAGGACGAATACCAAAAGGCGAGCGGAGGCTCGTCAAAAGCTACAAAATAGCGACGTACCAAATGATGGGAGGCAAGCCGGAGACCTGTTGCTCCGGCTTGCTGTGTTTATGGGGGAGGGCACATGCGCCAAAACGGATCCAACTTAAACGGGCGTTCGGGTGCGCGTCCGACGGCGCGCCGCGACCTGGGGCAGCTGCCCAGCGGTCAGCGCAAGCGTCACCGTAAGCCCGGCGCGATGTATCTCAACCATAGCCGCGGCTTTAGCGATCGCAGCGCGCGCATCGGCAACAGCCGCACACCCCGTCGTTCGTCTCGCCTGCCCTATGCGCTCATCGCCGTGGGCTGTGCGCTCGTGCTGTTTATCGCTGCCGTCGTGGGCTACGTCAACCGCAGTGTGGACGTGGATCTCAACGGCCAGAAGACCGCGGTGCGTGTGGGCTCTACGCTGCAGAATCTCATCGATGACCAGGAGTTGACTGACACCTACGACGCAGGCGACCTGCTGGCCGTTGATGACAGCGTGCTCAAGCGCCATGGGGGCGAAAAGCTGTCGGTGAAGGTCGACGGCAAGCGCGTGAAGCAGGGTAAATGGGATAGCCGCGAACTTGAGGGCGGCGAGAAGGTGACGGTCAAGGATGGCCGTAACACCTACGAGAAGCACGAGGTTCAGGCTACGGTTATCGAGCCCAAGCTCAAGGTCGAGGGTACGGGCGCTATCGAGTATGTGCAGACATGGGGTGTCCAGGGCCGCTCCGAGGTGTGGATTGGTGAGCAGTCGGGCAAGACGCAAGACCGCGGCGAGGTTGTGCCCGCCACCGATTGCGTTGTTGCGTGCGCCAGCGTGGCGCCCAAGGGCAACAAAAAGTACGTGGCGCTGACGTTTGACGAGGGTCCGAGCGGCGCTACCAAGCAGATCTTGCAGGTGCTCAAGGAAAAGGGCGTTACCGCGACGTTCTTCCTTTCGGGCGATGCGGCCGAGGCCTCGCCTGCCACGGCCAAGGCGATTGTCGATGCCGGGTGCGAGATCGGATCCAACAGCTACAGCGACGATTCGCTCAAGGGTCAGGACCGTGAGGCGGTACGCGAACAGATTACGAAAGGCACCGATGCGATTAAGTCGGCGACCGGCGTGAAGACGATGCTGCTGCGTGCTCCCTACGCTGCCTTTGACGAGCAAAACTGGATTGATGCGATGGGCCTGGTCTCCGCCGTGGTCTCGTGGAATATTGACTCGGGCGACTGGCTGCTCAACGGTGCCGACGAGCAGGTCTCGACGGTGCTCGATTCGGTGACGCCGGGCAATATCGTGCTGCTCACCGATAGAGACGAATGCGCCGAGCAGACACTCGAGGCGCTGCCGCAGATTATCGACGGCCTTGTCGCCGACGGCTACAAGATCGTGACGCTCAGCGACCTGGTCAAGACGGACACGGCATTGAGCAAAAAGCTCGCCTCGCTGACGAAGGTCGCCATGCCCAAGGGCGCCGTGTTCCCCCAACTTGCCGAGGACGACGACGCCACAGAGTAGTCATTGGGCAGTCGTTTAAGAACGTCCCCAATGACTATGTCACGGATGCGTCAGCGTTTGGTATGCCTGCAATGTGCAGCGCATAAAATCGATGCCGCAGGGCGATGCTGATGCTATAGTTACTGCGGTTAATGAGGGTCAAGAGAAAGGTTACAGGTGAAATCCAAACCTCGACCATACAGTCGATGACCCCATGCAGGTGCTTTTTGCGCATGCACGGGGTGTGAGCGTCGAGCGGCGTGCCGCCCGCGCATGCGTATACATATCCAGAAGCCCCCGGACGCCGCACGCGCGGCCGCATCCGGAGGAATTATGATGGGGAGCACCATTGAATTATCTGAGTGAGATGCTCAAATTGCCGGTCTTGGACGTCGATGGCGAAAAGCTCGGCGTTGTGAACGATTTTGGCATTGCTACCGGCGAAGTTTTTCCGCACGTGACGTCGCTCGCGTTCCGCGGACCCGGCAAGACGCCGTTTATGATCAGCTGGCGCAAATGGGTCGACCGTATCGACGAGACGGGTGTACACCTTAAGACGTCGGCCACCGAAATCCGTTTTTCGTACCTGCAGCCGACCGAACTCTTGCTTGCCCGCGACGTGCTCAACAAGCAGATTGTCGACACGCAGGGCATGAAGGTCGTGCGCGTAAACGACATCAAGTTTTCCATGTCGGGCGAAAATCAGCTGCGCCTGCTGGGCGCCGAGGTCGGTGCCCGCGGTCTGCTACGCGCCATCAGCCCCGCGCTCGAGCATATCGTCGAAGGCTTTATGAAGCACCTGGGCAAGCCGCTCAGTGAGGACATCATCGCTTGGTCCTACATGGACCTGCTCGACCGCTCGACCAAGAACATTCAACTCTCGGTGTCGCACAAGACGCTCGGCGAGCTGCACCCTGCCGACATCGCCGACATTATCGAGCAGCTCGACCCGCGCCTACGTGCGCAGGTGTTTGCGCAGCTCGATACTGCCCAGGCCGCCGAGGCCATCTCGGAGTTCGATGACGACGAGCTTATGACCGAGATGCTCGAGGGCCTGTCCGACACGGACGCATCGTCGATGCTGGCCATGATGGACCCGGACGATGCAGCCGACCTGATCGACGAGCTCGATTACGAGAAGGCCGAGAAGCTTCTGCGCCTGATGGGCGTCAAGGAGGAGAAGGCGATTCGTAACCTGCTGGGGTATGAGGACAACACCGCCGGCCGCATCATGACCTCGGAGTTTGTCTCCCTGCCCGCCACGGCGACGGTCGGTGACGCCATCGAGGCAATCCGCCAACTCGACGAGGACTTCGAGAGCGTCTACTACGTCTACACCGAGGATCCGAGCGGCATGCTGACGGGTGTGCTTTCGCTACGCACGCTGATCGTGGCCGACCGCGACGCCACGCTGGGCCAGCTTGCCTATCGCGACCTGGTCTATGTGTCGCCCGACGAGGACCAGGAAGACGTAACGGACGAGATGACCAAGTACGACCTGGTCGCCATCCCCGTCTGCGACGAGAACCGCCACATCCTGGGTATCGTGACCTTCGACGACGCTATGGACGTTATCGCCGAGGAGCACCAGGAGGACCTGCAGATCGCCGGCATCGGCTCGGGCGACAGCGCATCGGACGACTCGACGAACGTGCTCAGCTGGTTCGTGCATCGTCAGTACTGGGTTGCCGTGTGGGGTATCGCCTCGTGCATTATGGCGACGGTGCTGGGGACGGCGCTCGGCTCTGCGCACCTGGTGGTGTTTCCCATGTGCGCCATGCCGCTCGTGCTGCTGGCCGCCTCGCGCATGGTGTCGTTCGTCAAGAACTACTTTCTCGAGTACGACGGCCACGACGACGAGCCCAAGCCGTACCTGGGATTCTTCTTCCAGAGCACGGGCATGGGCCTGATCTTGTCGCTCGTGACCTACCTGTGTGCGCAGCTGGTGCGCACCGCCGCGTTCCCCGATGCCCCCATGTTCGAGGAGCTGCTCTTTACCGGTTGCTTTAACATCGCGGCCATCATCTGCCTGGTCAGCAACATGAGCGCCGTGATTTATCTGATGGTGCTGTTCTGGCGCGACGAGCACGACCTCAATACGTCGGGTACCGCCATGAACGTCATTGCCGTCATGATCTCGTGTGTGGCGTACTGCACCGCTGCGGTGTTGCTCACCATGTCGGTCATGGGATAGGTGGTCGCGTGCAAAACACGAAGCAAAAGCCGAGCACCAAGCAAAAGCTAACCATTGCGGCCATCTTTGGCGCCATGGGCCCCGGTCTGCTGGCGGCGCTTTCGGGTAATGACGCCGGCGGTATCGCCACGTATTCCAGTGCGGGCGCCAGCTATGGCTACAAGATGCTGTGGATGCTTCCCGTCATGACCGTGCTGCTTATCGTGACGCAGGAGACTGCGGCGCGTTGCGGTTGTGTCACGGGTAAGGGCCTGGCTTCGCTCATCCGCGAGCGCTTTGGCGTGCGCAAGAGCGTGCTCGCCATGGCGGCGCTGCTGATTGCAAACACGGCTGTGACCATCTCGGAGTTCGCGGGTATCGCGAGTGGCCTTGCGCTCTTTGGCGTTCCGGCGAGCATATCGCTGCCGTTGGTGGCGCTGCTGGTGTGGATGCTTACCATGTCGGGCAGCTTCCAGCGCATCGAGAAGATTTTGCTGCTGGTGAGCTGTGTGTTCGTGACCTATATCGTTGCTGCATTTATGGCTGGCCCCAACTGGGGTGAGGTCGCGGTCGATTTGGTCGTGCCCAATATTCAAAACGATCCCAACTACGTGTCGCTCGTGGTCGCAACGATTGGTACCACCATTGCGCCGTGGATGATCTTCCTGGCGCAGAATAACGTGGTCGATAAGAACGCGGGCGAGGACGATATCGTGCTGCAGCGTATCGATACCGTAAGCGGCTCGATCGCTGCCGATATCATCGCCGGCTTCATTATCATCACGACCGGTACGGTGCTATTCCCGGCGGGCATCCAGATTAGCGATGCTGCCGACGCCGCCCGCGCGCTGGAGCCCATTGCGGGTCAGTGGTCCACGGTGCTGTTCGCCTCGGGCCTGGTCGCCGCGAGCTTCTTGGCCGCTTGCGTGCTGCCGGGCGTTACGTCCAGCGCCATCTGCGAGGCATTTGGCTGGGAGCGCGGTGCCGATCGCAGCTGGGACGAGGCTCCGGTCTATCGCGGCATCATTACGGCCATCATTGGCATCTCGGCGGTGTTGGTGCTTATGCCCGGTGTCGATCTGTTCCAGATTATGATGACTTCGCAGGTCATTAACGGCGTGTTGCTGCCCGTGGTCCTGGTGTTCCAGGTGCTGATTGCAGCCGACCGTCATATTATGGGTGCCAACCGCAACGGTCGCGTGTGGAACGTGCTTACATGGGCGACCATCGGCGTGATTACGGTGCTCACGGTCGTCATGTTTGTCCTGCAGGCGATGGGCTATGGCGCGTAGCACCTCTTTTGGACTCTAAACAGGCCGCAGCCATGAGCTGCGGCCTTTGTTAGAGGCTTTAGCCTGTGCGGGGCGCGCAGCGCGCCGCATCAGAAACCACCCGC
>UQMO01000022.1 GCA_900542125.1 uncultured Collinsella sp.
AATCCAAGGGTTATACCCTAAGAGCAAACCACCCCTTTTAGGGGTGGTTTTGATTTTGCCTGCTGCAGGAGTGTCCCTATGTGCCGGCCTAAAAGGAACGTCCCTAACTGCCGGAAGGGGCGCTACTTATCGGCGCCCAGCTTGTGTGGCTTGTAGGCAAGCGCGTTAACGAGCGCGTCGGTGGCAGACTTGACGGCCGCCGGCTGCGGATCGTTGACGTGATCCTCGGGATGCACGGGCAGGTCCTTCTTGACTGCATCGTGGATCAAGTTGAGGTACTCAGTCACGCCTGTGGTCGACAGGTGCGTGCCATCGCCATCAAACAGGTCGTTGCGATTGGCACTGTATCCGTACCAGTCGATAACGCGCACGTTCTTGTAGCGCGTAGCGGCGTTGGCGATGGCCTGGTTGGTAGAGCCAACCCACGGCTGCGGGCTGCGCGTGTTCACAAACACCACAATACGCTTATCTCCTGCATCGGCCATGATGGCGTCGATCTAGTCGTCGGTTACCAAGCCATTGGTTCCCAGCGCAAGGACCACGATCTTGCCGGCAAGGTTCTGTTGGAGATAGCCCTCAAATGTCGCGCGGCCCGCATCAAACTGGCGGCCCTTTTCGGCATCGATGTGACTGTGGGGGAACACGCCGTCAAAGGAATCAACGGCGCGCAGCGACACGGAGTCACCGATCATCAGCAGGTCGTAGGAGCCATCGGGGAAGCCGTCGTTGTCCTTGTCGGTGTCGTCGGCTGCCTGTTGGTCCGTTGGCGCGGTGTTTTTGGCTTCCTTGTTGAGGACTTCGGCGCCCTCACCGCTCAGTGCGGAGGTCTCCGGCACAAAGATCAGGCCGCCCAGCGCGATAACAAGCACGATGCTGCAAGTGGCGCACACGGGAATATGCGCGCGTGCCCAGTTGGCGGGCGTGGTGGTGCCGTCGCGGAACTCGGATACGGTGCGCCCAAAGGCGCCCTTTCTAAACGGCGTCTCGATAAAGCGATATGAGCATTCGGCTACGGCGACCACCAACAACACCTGCAAAATGTACTGCCACCACGGCGTATCGTTGATGTTGGCGACCGGGTTCATGAGCAACAGTAGCGGATAGTGCCACAGGTAGATGCTGTACGAGCGCTTGCCAACCCACACGAGCGGCTCGGCGGACAGTGCGCGGGCAACCATTCCCTGGGGTTGCACGCAGGCCGCGATGACCATGAGCGTGAGGATGGAGCATAACAGCGTGCCGCCGCGATACTGGAACGCGGTGTAGCCGTTGGTGAGCGCGACCATGGCGGCAAGGCCAACCAGACCCACGACGCCCAGCACATCGATGGATGCGGGCGAGGACCAAAAGCGCACGAGGGCGCTCGGCTGTGCCGGGACGGTCTCGGCTGCGCCGTCGGTCGTAGCGTCATGCTTGCCCTCGGCGTTCTTGCCGTGCTTGGCGGCGCCAGCCAGGCGATTGAGCCCCAAACGACGAGCGAGACGCACCGGCGCCAGGTCGCGATCGGGGATAAAGGCCATCCAGGCGCCCAGCAGCAGCGAGAACACGCGGGTGTCGGTGCCGTAGTACACGCGGCTGGGGTCGGCGGCGGGGTTATAGAGCAGCATCATGGCGATGGCGGAAACCGCAGCCAAGCCCAGAACCATGCGGCGCGTGTTGGGCTTGCTCATGTGCATGGATACCATAGCGAGCAGCAGCGGGGGCCAAACCAGGTAGAACTGTTCCTCGATGGCGAGCGACCAAAAGTGCGTAAGCGGCGAGGGGTCGCCCAGGGCGTTGAAGTACGAGACGTTTTGGGCAATCTGCCACCAGTTGTTAAAGAACAGCAGCGACGGCAGAACGTCGGGACGCATCTTGGTGAGCATCACGTGGTTAAAGATGGTGCACAGCGCGCAGGTCACGAACACTACCGTTACCACGGCGGGGACCAGGCGACGGATGCGGCGAATCCAGAAGCTCTTAAGGTCGATGCGGCCGGTCTTAGCGACTTCGTTGAGCAGCAAGCGCGTGATCAGATAGCCCGAAAGCACAAAGAAGATCGTGACGCCGAGCAGGCCGCCCTGAGCCCACGTGAGGTTGAGGTGATAGAGCACCACCGCGACGACGGCAAGCGTGCGCAGGCCGTCGAGCGCAGGGATGTAGCGGGACTTGGGGCGAGCAGGCGTCTGCTCCGCGGCGGGAGTGTTGGCGCGGCCCGCGTTGTTGGCAGAAGCGCGATGGGGGCTTGCGGTGCGTCGCGGCTCGTTGGCACGGCGCTCGCCCTTCACGCGTTCGTGCGGCGCCGGCTCGTTGCCCGTGCGGCGTCGACCGCGCGAGCCCGATTGCGAGAATTGTTCCATAAAACATCATCCAATGACGAGAATAATCAGCACGTATTCATTGTAGCTGCCTGCCCCTGTGAATGCTTGCTGCTGGCGCAAGCTCAAGCGCGCGTCCACATCAAAGTGGACTAAAGTTATAGGGGGTGCGAGAGTGCACAATCGTTGGTCGACGGTGGGCGCAAAGCCTGAAGGCGAGGAGGTTTCCATGGCGGATCACAGCATCGTTGCGGTGTTCGGCAGCATGAACATGGACCTTTCGGTGGCGTGCGAGCGCATGCCGCGCGCGGGCGAGACGGTCGATGGCAGCGGTTTTATCACCAACGCCGGCGGTAAGGGAGCCAATCAGGCCGTTGCCGCTGCGCGCATGGGTGCGCGCACGTGCATGATCGGCGCTGTTGGGCGCGATACCTTTGGCGATGCGCTCGTGGCAGGGCTCCAGGATGCCGGCGTGGGCGTTGAGTTTGTGGCGCGTCGCGATGACGTGGAGACCGGTACCGCGACTATCATTCGCTGCGAGAGCGACAACCGCATCGTGCTGTCGCCGGGCGCCAACCATGCGCTTGCGGGCGAGGACGTTGCCCGCGCACTGAGGCGCTTGGTGGCCGACGAGCTCGACGGCGATGCCAACGAGATTGCCCCGGCTGCCGGAAGCGTCTTTATTGCCCAGGGCGAATGTGACCTTGCGGCAACGGCCGCGGCACTCTCTTGCGCTCACGAGCTGGGGTTCTATACGATCTTTAACCCGGCGCCCGCCTGCGACCTGCCGGCAGGAGCGTGGCCAGCGGTCGACCTGGTCTGCCCCAACGAGACCGAGTGCCAGGTGCTGACGGGCGTTCTGCCTACGGATGATGCGAGTTGCGTCGCCGCGCTCAATGCACTGCTCGACAAGGGCGCCGGGGCTGCGGTCATCACGTTGGGCGGCGCCGGCTCGGTTACGCTCGGCGATGGCGGTGAGCCGCTGCGCATGCCGGCGCTTTCGAGCGCGGTGGTCGATACGACGGCCGCGGGCGATACGTTTATCGGCGCGTTGGCGGCAGCTCGTCTGGAGGGCCTGCCGCTCTTTGAGTGCATGGCGGCGGGCGCTCGCGCCTCGGCGGTGACGGTGTCGCGCCTGGGCGCTCAGCAATCAATTCCCACGCGTGCGGAAGTCGAGCACAAGTTTGGTTTAGACGGTTTGGATGTAGACGGAGAAGCGGAGTAGAACAATGGCAACCAAGAAGCTGATCCTTGATCTGGATATGGGTGTGGATGATGCGATGGCGCTTGCCTATGCCATCGCGAGCCCCGAGGTGGAGCTCGTCGGCATCACCACGTGCTTTGGCAACGTGCGCGTCGAGCAGTCGGCGCACAACTGCTTGGCGGTGCTCGACCTGTTGGGTCGTCCCGAGGTGCCGGTGTACCTGGGCGCCGATCGTCCCGTGAAGGCGACCGAACCCTACACGCCGCCGGCGTCCACCACGCTTATCCACGGCAAGAACGGCATCGGCGGCGCAAGCGTGCCCGCCTCGCCGTACGAGCCGGTGGGCGCGATGTCGGCCGATGGCAATGCGGCGGTCGATTACCTGATTGATGCCGCGCGTACCTATGGTCCCGACTTGGTCTATGTGGCGACCGGTCCGCTCTCCAACCTGGCGCTCGCCCTTGAGCGCGACGCGGCGGCGATGATGTCTATCGGCCGCGTGGTGGTGATGGGTGGCGCCCTGACCGTGCCCGGCAACGTGAGCGCCGGTGCCGAGGCCAACATGGCGAGCGACCCCGAGGCCGCTGACGCCGTGCTGCGCTCGGGCCGCAAACTCACCATGGTTGGTCTTGACGTGACGCATCGCGTGGTGCTGACGCGCCGCGACATTGCCGGTTGGACGGGCTCGGGCACCATGGCGGGCTGCGCATTTGCGAGTATGGTCGAGCACTACATTGGCTCGTACGAGATGAACGCCCCTTACCTGGGCGGCTGCGCGCTGCACGATCCGCTTGCCGTTGCCGTGGCGATTGATCCCACGCTCGTGGGCGCACTTGGTTGCAACTTGCGCGTCGACCTGCTCGGCGAGTATCGCGGCCGCACTATCTGCGACGAGCATCGCCTGTCCGACCCCGACAAGAGCGCGCTTGTGGCACTCACCGTGGACGCCCCGCGCTTTCTGTCCGAGTTCAAGGCGCGCATGGCCCGCATCCTAGGCTAGGCTCGGGATCGAAGCACGCCCATCTGCTCGATGTGGCCGCTGGCGGGCCGCTGGCGGGCCGACATCTACCGTTCGCCAGCCCGATGGTCCCCGGGGCGGGGAGAGCGCTATAATGCATTCTGCATCTTGGATTGTTACTCCTGTGTGGAGGCATGCCCAAGAGCAATACAACACGGATTGTTACGTAAGGCATGACCGCAATAGCACTGCTATTGGCTATCATGCCTTTTTCTGTGAGTGTTCTTGAAAGGAGGTTCACCATGCTTGCAATTAAAAAGCTTAACAACAACGCGGTTCTTTGCCGTGACGGACAGGGGCGAGATGTCATCGCCATGGGCAGGGGCGTCGGTTTCGGCGGAGATTTTCCTCGAGAGCTCCCTCTTTCTAAAATCGAGCATACGTTTTACGACATTGATCCTAAAGGACAAGATGTCATGAGGGATCTTCCCTCGGATATCGTGATGTTTGCGGCGAAAGTTATGGACATCGTTGCCAACGAACTGCCCTACGACCTCTCGACCAATGCGACGCTGTTCATGGCTGATCACCTGTCGTTTGCCGTTGCGCGAGCCCAAAAGGGGGTCCGCATCGCGATGCCTCTTGCCTATGAAGTGCGGGAGACGTATCCGAAGGAATACAAGGCTGCCCAGTTTATCGTCATGCGACTCGAGAAGGAGCTCGGAGAGCGGCTTCCCAAGGATGAGATTGCCAGTATTGCGATGAATCTCGTGAACGCACGGGTTGTTGAAGCCGTCAAAGCCACGGCCGAGCCCGCAAAGCAGTTCGACGATATGCTCGAGGACGTTATCGAGATTCTCGAAAGCGATTTCCGCATTATTGTCGACCGCGATTCCTTTGATTTCACCCGCTTCGCCACGCATCTGCGGTACCTGTTCAAGCGCATTCAAGCCGGCGAGTCGCTGAACAGCGCCAACATGCAGATGTACAAGAACTTTCGTGAGGAGTTTCCGCAGTTGGCAGAGTGCGTGAAGCATATCGGTTCCTATTGTCGTGAAACGTGGGACGCCACGCTCTCCGAGGAGGAGGAACTCTATCTGATGATCCATCTCAACCGGATCATCTCCAAAAAAGGATTGTAACCCGTAGCCATTCGGGGCATGACCTTTGCCGATTCGAACAGTAAGCCAAGATTGTGCAAAGGAGCCAATGATGGCAAATTACAAAAAGGTGGCAGAGCAGATTCTCTCCACTGTGGGCGGGGCGGAAAACGTGGCTTCGGTTACGCATTGCATGACGCGCCTGCGCTTCAACCTCAAGGATGAAAGCCTCTCGAATGATGAGAAGCTTGAGGACATCTCGTCTATCATCAGCGTCGTGCACGCCGGAGGGCAGGTGCAGCTGGTGGTCGGGCCCACGGTCGACAAGGTCTACGACGAGGTTTGTAAGCAGGGCGGATTCGAGGTCACGGTATCGATTGACGAGGAACTCGATGGCCCTCAGCTTAGCTGGAAGGAGCGCTTGGCGCCTAAGCACCTCTTCAATCAGCTGCTCGATGCCGTGAGCGGCGCTATCACCCCGATCCTTCCGATCTTTTGTGTCGCCGGTATCTTCAAGATGCTCGTCATTCTGTTTGGGCCCGAAGGCGCCGGTTTTATGTCCGAAACGAGCGACCTGTATCGGATCCTTTCCCTGGTGGGCGATGCGGCGTATTACTACTTCCCGGTGTTTGCCGCCTATAGCTCGGCTAAGAAGTTCAAAACGAGTCCTGTGCTGGCACTGCTCATCGCTGTTGTGATGATTTATCCCGACATGCTCGCTATTGTTGAGGACGGAAAGCCTTTCAGCGTCTTCGGCATCCCCATGCAGCTCGTCAACTACACCCAGGCTGTTCTTCCGGTCATCTTGATCACCTGGGCCCAGTCCTATGTTGAGCGCTTCTTTAAGAAGATCTCGCCTGATATGTTGCGCATTCTGATCGTACCCGTGGGTACGGTGCTCGTGATGTTGCCGGTCGCGCTGTGCCTCTGCGGCCCTGCCGTCCAATTTGTCATGGGCCTTGTGGCCGATTTCATCATTTGGCTCGCCTCTGTTGCCGGTCCCGCTGCGACCGCGGTTATCGGCGCATTCTGGAATCTGATCATCGCCACCGGCATGCACGTGCCGATCTATACCGCCATATTGCCCGCCGCGCTCCAGAACGGTTACGACGCCATCTTATACCCCGGCACCGCGGTTGTAGCCTACACCACGCTTGCCATCGCGCTCGCCTATGGCCTGCGCGCTAAGGACAAGGAGAGTCGAGCCACGGGCTGGAACTTGTTCATCACCTATGCCTTCGGTCGCGTGAGTGAGCCCATCATCTACGGCATCCTGTTTCGCGACAAGAAGGCTCTTGCCTGGAACATGATTGGTGGTGCTGTCGGTGGTCTGCTGGTAAGCCTTCTTCATGCCAACGTCTATATCTTCACTGGCGTTGGTTTCCCATGGATGAACGTGCTCATGTTTGCTCAGGATATCATCCCTGGCACCATCGGGTGTCTTGCTGGCGGTGCCGTGACGTTTGCGTTGGCGATGATTTTTGGATTTGAAGGACAGGAGAAGATACCGTTGAAGTCCAAGAGCGGCGATTCTGAGGCCGTTGAATCCGTCGAGGCATAAGAGGCTACTACACAAATATGCTCCCCAGCCGTTGCGCGGTCCGACCCCTTGGCCGCGCAACGGTACTGTGCTGTTGCGCGGCACTTGCCGAGTCCGTTGCGTTCGACAGTGTGGGCCGGGAATTTGATAGAAAGGACGACACCATAATGTTTAGAGAAGATTTTTTATGGGGCGGGGCTCTGGCTGCAAACCAGTGCGAGGGAGGATGGAACGAAGGCGGTCGCGGTTTAGCCAATTCCGACATGCTGCCGTTTGGCGATCAACGCATGGACGTCATGCGGGGAGACCTTGATCCGCGTGCGTTGGCACCCGACAGCTTCTATCCCGCTCGCAAGGGCATTGATTTTTACCATAGGTACAAGCAGGATATTGAACTGTTTGCCCAGATGGGTTTTAAATGCCTGCGCTTATCAATCGCCTGGAGCCGCATTTTTCCCAAAGGAGACGAAGCCGAGCCCAATGAAGAAGGCCTTGCCTTTTACGAGGATGTTTTTAGGACGTGTCGCGCGCATGACATTGAGCCTTTGGTGACGCTCAACCACTATGATGTCCCCATGCATCTCGTCGATGTGTATGGCGGATGGCGCGATCGCAGGTTGGTCGACCTGTTCGAGCGATATTCGCGTACCGTGTTCGAGCGCTATCGGGGATTGGTCAATTATTGGCTGACCTTTAACGAGATCAACATCATGACGCAGGCGTGCTTTATGGCGGCGGGGATCATCTTCGAGCAAGGGGAGAATCGCTATGCAACGGTTCACACGGCCGTGCACCATGTATTGGTTGCGAGCGCCCGTGCGGTCGGGGCGTGTCATGAACTGTGCCCTGGGGCGAAGATCGGTTGCATGCTCAACGCAGGTGTCTTCTATCCGGCTACATGTGATCCGGACGATGTGCTGGCTGCGCAGGCTGAGAATCGCAGCCATTACATGTTTACCGACGTCCAGGTGCGCGGTGCGTACCCGAGCTATGTTCTCAAGGAATACGCCCGCCATGGTTTTGAGGTGCCCTATCGGGATGATGACCGCGAAGTACTGGCTGCAAACCTGGTCGATTTCGTCTCGTTTTCGTATTACTCGACGCGCGTCGCAAAAGCGCATGCGGAAGGTCAGTTCGATTCGAACCTTCTTCGCTCGGCGCCTAATCCGTATCTAAAACAGGAGCCTTGGGGGAGGTTTATCGACCCCAAAGGGCTGCGCGTCACCATGAATGAAATCTGGGATCGCTATCAAAAGCCGCTGTTCATCGTCGAAAACGGTTTGGGTGCTCCTGATGTGCCGAAAGATTCGGGTGAAATAGAAGACGACTATCGAGTTGAATACCTGCGGGCCCACATCGAGGCGATGAGGGAGACCGTCGAGCTCGACGGGGTGGAACTCATGGGATATACCTGTTGGGGCCCGATCGATTTGGTTTCGGTCGCCACAGGACAGATGCGTAAGCGCTACGGGTTTATCTATGTCGATCGAGACGATAGCGGTGCGGGCTCGTTTGAGAGACGTAAAAAGAAAAGCTTCGAATGGTACCGACGCGTAATAGCAAGCAATGGCGAAGACCTTGCGTAATAACGTTAAGATGGACAAATGCGCCCGTTGGGGGAATAGTCGTGCCACTTCGCTTGACAACAGGCTAAACTAGCTATTAAACATTTACTATTCTGTTTAGATTGAATTTGCGGTCGTTTAGTTGCCGAGCCACGGGGCGGTCAAGCCACGATGCTCGGCCGCGACCGATGCTAGGGGGAACGATGGCTAAAGCAAGCGTCCGCGAGATCAGCCGCATTACCGGCTTTTCGCCCGCAACCGTGTCCAACGCGCTCAACCGCAAGCGCAGCGTGAGCGAGGAGACCGCCAAGGTCATCCTGGAGTGCGCGCAGTCGCTTGGCTATCAGCAGTCGACGCAGCTCGAGAGCATCCAGTTTGTGCTTGCGCGCAAGACGGGCGCCATCCTGGACGAGAGCACCTTCCATCCCGCGGTCATCGAGGGCGTGGAGCGCCAGGCGCGTCGCCACGGCATGAGCACGAGCTTTGTCTCGCTCGACTTTAGCGACCTGGACGCCGTGCGCCCGCAGGTCGAGGGCCTGATCGCCGACCCGTCGGCCGCCATCGTGCTGATGGGTACCGAGCTGGGCGAGGAGGACTACGCCCTGTTCGCCGACGCTGCCGCCCACCTGATTGTGCTCGACGGCTGGAGCGATCGCCAGTACTTCGATGCCGTAGTCATCGCCAACACCGATTCGGTGCTGCGTGCCGTGGATTACCTTATCGAGAAAGGCCACAGGCAAATCGGCTATCTGGCGGGCGACCTTCGGATCCGCAACTTTAAGGACCGCGAGCGCGGCTATCGCCAAGCGCTTGAGGACGCGGATCTTGAGGCCAACCCGGCATGGCACGTCACGCTGGGTACCACGCTCGAGGGCGCTTATCACGACATGGGCGTGTGGCTCGACAACGTCTCGCGCGACGATCTGCCGACGGCTTTCTTTGCCGAGAACGACGTGCTCGCCGTGGGCGCCATGCGCGCGTTCAACGAGCACGGTATTCGCGTGCCCGAGGATGTCTCGATCATCGGCTTTGACGACCTGTCTTTGGGCGCCTTCTCCAACCCGCCGCTCACCACGGTGCATGTTCCCAAGCACGAGGTGGGCGAGATCGCGGTGCGTCGCCTGGTGGGCAACATCCGCAACCCCAAGAGCTATACCTGCAAGACGGCCGTGTCGACCTACTTTGTCGAGCGCCAGAGCGTGTGCGAGATCTAGGCGAAGAAAACGCCGGGGCGCAGGGCGGCAAAGCTCGCTAAGGCAGCCATATCTAACGCTACTAAGAGAGGGTCCTTCGGGGCCCTCTTTTTTGTTCCCCTTGTATGTTCAGATTGTTTACATACCGTTTAGGCTGATTTCTCTACCGTTTACGGGTATTTCGCGTTAAACTTCTAAACAGAAGAGTAAAACATTTAGTAAACAGAACAAAACGAAACATGCGTCTGTTTACTGAACATGTGACTAGGGGAGGACGTACATGGATAAGATCAAGCTCGGTTTTGTGCCCACGCGCCGCAGTATCTTTAGCGCGCCGGACGCGATCAAGTATCGCGGCTTGACGGCTGATCGCCTGCGCGAGATCGGCGTCGACATCGTGGACATCGACGACATTAATGACGAGGGCCTGCTGTTTGACGACAGCCATATCGAGCCTATCGTCAAGAAGTTCCGCGCCGAGGGCGTCGACGGCATCATGCTGTGCCACGCCAACTTTGGCACCGAGTACGTTTGCGCCCGCCTTGCCCGCGAGCTCGGTCTGCCTGTGCTGCTGTGGGGCCCGCGCGACGAGCGCCCCGAGCCCGATGGCACCCGCCTGCGCGATAGCCAGTGCGGCCTGTTCGCCACCGGCAAGGTTCTGCGCCGCTTCCAGGTTCCCTTTACCTATATGACCAACTGCCGCCTGACCGATCCCGAGTTCGAGCGCGGCGTCTGGGACTTTTTGGCCGTGTGCAACGTGGTCAAGACCTTCAAGCACACGCGCATCCTGCAGATGGCGACCCGTCCGTTCGACTTCTGGTCCACCATGTGCAACGAGGGCGAGCTGCTCGAGAAGTTCAATATTCAGCTTTCGCCCATCCCCATGACCGAACTTGTTCAGGCTGTGCGCGACGCCCAGGCCGACGAGCAAGCCATGGCCGCCATGCTCGCCCACATCGCCGACAGCTTTGAGATCTGCATCCCCGAGGACAAGGTCCCCGCGGTCGCAGGACTCGCCATCGCCATGAAGCGTCTGGTCGAGAAGTACGGCTGCAACGCCGGCGCCATCCAGTGCTGGAACGCCCTGCAGGACGAGCTGGGCATTATGCCCTGCGCCGCCAACGCCATCCTCAACGAGATGGGTATCCCCGTCGTCTGCGAGACCGACATCCACGGCGCCATCACCGCGCTCATGGTCGAGGCCGCCGATCTTGGCCGTCACCGCGGCATGTTCGCCGACTGGACCGTCCGCCATCCCGACAACGAGAACGGCGAGCTGTTGCAGCACTGCGGCCCCTGGCCCTGCAGCTGCGCGGCCGTCAAGCCCAAGCTCACCTATCCGCTGGCCTTCGATCACCCCGGCGCGCTGACGGCCGAGGCCAAGCACGGCGACCTCACCCTTGCCCGCTTTGACGGCGACAACGGCGAGTACTCGCTGCTGCTTGGCAATGCCCGCGGCATCGACGGCCCGGCCGGTATGGGCACCTACCTGTGGGTCGAGGTCGAGAACCTCAAGCGCCTCGAGGCAAAGATCGTCGAGGGCCCCTACATCCACCACTGCGTGGCCATCCACGCCAACGTGGTGCCGGTGCTCTACGAGGCATGCAAGTACATCGGCATCCAGCCCGACCTGTACGACCCCATCGAAGAAGACGTCAAAGCCTACCTGCGAGGAGAGTAGAAATGGCAACTATCGAAGAGCTTGAGTCCCTGCGCTGGGATCTCCGCCGCGATTGCGTCGACATCATCATGGCCGGCGCCGGCGGCCACATCGGCGGCGACATGTCGGTGATCGACGCCCTCATGACCCTCTACGCCAACCACCTTAACATTTCGCCCGAGACCGTCGACGATCCCAACCGCGACCGCTTTGTGCTCTCCAAGGGCCACGCCATGGAGGCCTACTACGCGGTGCTGTGCCACGAGGGCTATCTGGACCTCGACGACGTCAAGGCCCGCTTCTCCAAGTTCGGCAGCCCCTACATCGGCCACCCCAACAACAAGCTCAAGGGCATCGAGATGAACTCCGGTTCGCTGGGCCATGGCCTGCCCGTGGCCGTCGGCATGGCGCTTGCAGGCAAGATGGACGGCCGCGACTACCGCGTCTACACCATCATGGGCGACGGCGAGCTTGCCGAGGGCTCGGTCTGGGAAGGCGCCATGAGCGGCGGCAACTACCAGCTCGATAACCTGTGCGCGCTCGTGGACCGCAACCGCCTGCAGATCAGCGGCAGCACCGAGGACGTCATGAAGCAGGATTCGCAGGAGGAGCGCTGGGCCGCCTTCGGCTGGAACGTGCTCTCCATTCCGGGCAACGACGTCCAGGCCATCGACGCTGCGCTGACGCTTGCGGCCGAGACCAGCGGAAAGCCCACGGTCATCATCCTCAACACGGTGAAGGGCTACGGCTCGCCCGTCATGGAGGACAAGGCCGGCTGGCATCACCACCTGCCCAACGACGAGGAATATGCCCAGATCATCGCCGATTTCGCTGCCCATAAGGAGGCCATCAATGGCTAACAAGATCGCCAACCGCAAGGTTATCTGCGACACGCTGCTCGAGGCCGCCGAGACCGATAAGGACATCGTCGTCCTGTGCTCCGACTCCCGCGGCTCCGCATCGCTCACGCCGTTCTTCGATCAGTATCCCCAGCAGTCCGTTGAGGTCGGCATCGCCGAGCAGGACCTGGTGAGCATCGCCGCCGGCATGGCTTCGTGCGGCAAGAAGGCCTGGGCCGCCTCGCCGGCGTCCTTTGTGACCACGCGTTCGTATGAGCAGTGCAAGGTCGACGTTTCGTACTCCAACACCAACGTCAAGCTCATCGGCATCTCGGGCGGCGTGTCCTACGGCGCCCTGGGTATGAGCCACCATTCCGCTCAGGATATCGCCGCCATGAGCGCGATTCCCAATATGCGCGTGTATCTGCCGAGCGATCGCTTCCAGACCGCCGAGCTCGTGCGCGCCTTGGTCGCCGACAACAAGCCGGCCTACATCCGCGTGGGCCGCAACCCGGTCGAGGACGTGTACACCGAGGGCGAGTGCCCGTTTCAGATGGATCGCGCCACCTGGGTGCGCCGCGGCACCGATGTGACGATCGTCGCCACCGGCGAGATGGTTCGCCATGCCGTGGTCGCCGCCGACCTGCTGGCCGAGCAGGGCATTTCGGCAACGGTGCTCGACATGTACTGTGTGAAGCCGCTCGACGCCGAGGCCGTGATTGAGGCCGCCGGGGCCACGCGCGCCGTCGTGACCGTCGAGGAGCACAGCCCCTTCGGTGGCCTGGGTTCCATGGTCGCGCAGGTCGTGGGCGAGCATTGCCCGCGTCCGGTCAAGTGCCTGAGCCTGCCCGACGCGCCGGTCATCACCGGCACGAGCCCCGAGGTCTTTGCGCACTACGGCCTCACCGGCGAAGGCATTGCCAAGACGGTCGCCGAGTTCCTTCCCGCAGAGTAATTGGAATGTGACAAAGGGACAGTCCCTTTGTCACATTCATTTTGAAAGGGGTGGCCATGGGCCGCTACATCATCGGAATCGATCAATCCACGCAGGGCACCAAGGCGCTGCTGGTGGACGAGGGCGGCCATCTGATTCATCGTGCCGACCGCGCGCATCGCCAGATCGTCAACGAGGCCGGCTGGGTGAGCCATGATCCGGCCGAGATCGCGGCCAACGTTCTGGCCGTGGCGCGCGCCGTGGTGGAGGAGACCGGGGTCGACCCGGCCGACGTCGCCGGCATTGGCATTTCTAACCAGCGTGAGACCACCGTTGCCTGGAACCGTGCGACGGGCGAGCCGCTGTGCGACGCCGTGGTGTGGCAGTGCGCCCGCGCCCGTGAACTGTGTGACGAGCTGGCCGCCCGCGAGGGCGTGACCGAGCTGGTGCGCGACACGACGGGCCTGGTGCTCTCGCCTTACTATCCGGCGGGCAAGATGGCTTGGATCCTCGCGAACGTTCCGGCGGCTGCCGAGGCCGCGGCGTCGGGTGAGCTGTGTCTGGGCACCATCGATGCCTGGGTGGTCTGGACGCTCACGGGCGGCGCGGAGTTTCGCTGTGACTGGTCCAATGCCAGCCGCACGCAGCTCTTCGACCTGCGCCGTGGCTGCTGGAGCGAGCCGGTGTGCGAGGCCTTTGGCATCGATCCGGCCTGCTTGCCGCAGGTGACTGATTCCGACGGTCTGTTTGGCACAACGGACCTGGATGGCTTTTTGCCCGCGCCTGTGCCGGTGCACGGCGTGCTGGGCGACAGCCATGCGGCCCTGTTTGCGCAGGGTTGCCACAGCCGCGGCATGGCCAAAGCGACCTATGGCACCGGTAGCTCGGTCATGATGAACGTCGGCAACGAGTTTGTCGCCAGCTCGCACGGGCTTTCGAGCTCGCTTGCGTGGCGTATGGATGGCGTGACCGAGTATGTACTCGAGGGCAACGTGAGCTACGCCGGCGCCGTCAAGACCTGGCTGCGCGACGACCTGGAGCTCATCAACAACCCCGAGGAGGTCACCGACCTGTGCTACGCCGCCAACCCGGCGAGCCATGTCTACTTTGTGCCGGCGTTTACCGGCCTGGGTGCGCCGCACTGGGCAAGTGATGCCGAGGGATGCGTTTTTGGCATGACACGCACCACGGGCCGCGCGGAGTTCGTAAAGGCTGCCGACGAGTCGATCGCCTATCAGATTTTTGACGTCATTGATGCGATGGTCGAGGATTCGGGCGCGGCGCTTGCCGCGCTTCGTGTTGACGGCGGCCCCACGCGCGACGCGTACCTGATGCAGTTTGAGAGCGATTTGGTCGGCTCGCCCATCCGCATTGCGAGCAACGACGAGATGAGCGGTCTGGGCGCGGCTTGGGCCTGCGGCATTGCGCTGGGCATGTACACGCGCGACGTGGTCGACGTCTACGGTGCCCGCGGCATCGTGGAGCCGTCGATGCCCGCTGGCGAGCGAGCCAAAAAGATCGCCGGCTGGCGCCATGCCGTCGAGGCGACGATTGCGTACGAGTGACGCCTTGGGGCGATGTCACGGAGCGCTATTCGTGCCGATAGGTGAAGATGCGAACGAGAGGGTGATGTGATGCGGTAGAGCCCAACGCGTCGAATGATGGTCTACGTATGTGGGATTCTATTCCTGAGCTGCGGCGTTGTAATGAATGCACGCACGGGGCTTGGTGTTGCGCCCGACGGCATGGTGCAGACGCTCTCCCAGGTGTTTCACTGTGAATTTGGCAAGGTGAAGTATCTCTTTGACGGTGCCTGTCTGTGCATCGCGCTGGCCTACGGGCTTGTGCGTACGGGTGCTGTGGTGGGCATCGGTGTCGGCACCGTAGTCGCCGTACTTCTGTCGGGCGGTATCTGCACGTTTTGGGGTCGTCTGCTCAACCGCAGGCTTATGGCCTTTATGGAAGAGTCTGCGAGCATGTAGACGCATTGAGCGAGAGGGGAGCGGCCATGAGGCAGCTGTTTGGAATCGACATCGGCGGAACGAGCGTCAAATGGGCGATTGTGAATGAGAACTACGAGTTTGGTGACCGTGGTTCGGTTCCGACGGCGTTCGTTTCGGCCGATCAGCTGGTCGACACGCTCGTGGCGCTCGTAGAGCCGTATCGCGAACAGGTTGTAGGCGTGGGCATCTCGGCCCCGGGTGGCATCTTCGGTTACGAGGCCGATCCAGACGGGACGATCCATCGCGGTGGTGCGCTGCCGTACATGGACGGGTTTCCGCTTGGTCGAGTGCTGCGCGAGCGACTGGGGCTGCCTGTGACCGTTGCCAACGACGGCAAAAGCTGTGCGCTTGGTGAGTACGCTGCTGGTGCGTTGCGCGGCGTGGACGTGGGTTGCGTGGCGGTAATCGGTACGGGCATCGGCGGAGGCATCGTGGTTGACGGCCGGGTGCTGATGGGTGCGGGCGGCTTCGCGGGCGAGTTCAGCTTCCTGTCCAACAACGTAAACGAACCGCTTGATTATCGCGATACATTCGCGACTTCGAGCGGATGGCACGGCCTGCAGAATCTCGTGGCAGTCGAACTTGGCATTTCGGATGAAGCTGAACTGGAGGCCCTCGATGGCCGACGGATCTTCGAGCTATTGGAGCGCGGGGGCGCGTCCGAAGTCGCCGCCGTGCAGCGCGGATTGGATGCCTATGCTGAGCTGTTTGATCGTGTGCTTGTGAATCTGCAGTGCGTTATCGACCCGGCGGTCTTCGCGATTGGTGGTGGCATCAGCTGCCATCCCGCGCTGTTCGAGGCGCTCGACCGTAAGATGGATGACGTCATGGCGCACTACACTGGTTTTCTGAAAGATATGCCTCGTCCGCACGTAGTCCCGGCACAGCTGGGTAACGACGCCAATATCTACGGTGCCGTTGCAACTTGTTTGCGAGTGCTGTAAGTGCAGGCCATCGATTGGTCTGGTGGCGATTATTGCGATTGACCCGGTGGCGATTACAGTTGCTGCCGGGTTAGAAAACTAGATGCTGAACGCTCGATATTATCGGCTGCGCGGCGCCCCGTCCCAAAGTAGTCATTTGGGACGGGGCTTTTTTGACTGCTATCATGGGTGGGATTGTTGCGACCAGCTAAAAGAGCCCTGTCCCCAATTGACTACCGAGAGGATCTGCCATGGAGCGCATCGCGAGTTTTTCCGTTGACCATCTGCTGCTTGAGCCCGGCGTGTATGTGAGCCGCGTCGACCGCGATCCGGCGACCGGTGCCGCCGTCACCACCTTTGACCTGCGCTTGACCACGCCCAACAAAGAACCGGTTATGAACACGGCCGAGTGCCACACCATCGAGCATCTGGGCGCGACGTTCCTTCGCAACCATGCCGAGTGGTCGAGCCGTATTGTCTACTTTGGCCCTATGGGCTGCCGCACGGGCTTTTACCTGGTTGTGTTTGGCGAGGTGACGAGTGAGGAGATCTTGCCGCTCGTGCGCGAGTTGTTCGAGTTTGTTGCTGGCTTCGAGGGCGATGTCCCCGGTGCCGCTCCCGAAGAGTGCGGTAACTACCTGGACCAGAATCTCCCTATGGCAAATTGGCTCGCGCGTCGCTATCTCGACCGCGATCTGATCGATATCGATGAGGCACACCTGCACTATCAGCAGGCGTAAAGGTTTCGTCGCTCAAAATGAGTTCACTGGGCGCCTTCGCTTATGCGGGGGTGCCTTTTTGTTGAGCGGAAATGGCGGACGTTTAAAACCGCGCGTGATTGTTCTAGAATGTTCGTAATATCACACAAACGAACAGGAGCGAACATGCATATCTACTCTGTTACCGACCCCGAATTCAAACCCTATGGCCGCGTGTGGGATGACGTCCCGTCCAGCCTGACCGCCCCGCTCGTCGAGGCGCTCTCCGCAACGCCCATCCCCGAGGGCAGCAAGTACGTGGCCTCCGCGCCTGAGCTGGAGCAGGTCGAGGGCGCCGATGCGCTCGGCCTGCTCATGTATGGCGGCCGTCCGTTCCAGCTGGGCTGGTGCAACGGCCACAACACGAAGCTCAACTGCTTGGAGTATCACCGCGCGAGCGAGTTCAACCTGGGTGCTCGCGACTTTATTCTGCTGCTCGCCAAGCGTGAGCAGATTGTCGACGGCAAGCTCGACACCGCGCAGGTCAAGGCGTTCCGCGCGCCCGCCGGCACGCTCGTCGAGGTCTACGCCACCACGTTGCACTACACGCCGTGCATGGTCGACGACGGTGGCTTCCAGGTGATGGTTGCGCTGCCCGCCGGCACCAACGGTCCGCGCCCCGAGGCTGCGGCCGACATGCCCGCGGCCGGTGATAGCTACTGCTACTGGAAGGCCGACAAGTGGGTTCTTTGCCACGCAGATAGTCCCAAGGCTGCCGAGGGCGGCTACGTAGGTCTCGTCGGCAAGAACCTCGACATCACCGTGGACTAGGGTCTTCCGTCTCAATCTGTAACAGTTGGCGCGCTAAATCGTCTCTATCTGTTACAGATCAAGACGAACCACGGGGGCCGCCCGAACAATCTCAATCTGTAACGCCAAGCCCGGTTTTGACGGCCTAACTGTTACAGATCGAGACAAGCGGGCCCAACCCACCACAAAGGTGCCTGTCCCCTTTGCGGTGGTTGCCTAGAGCTGGCTGCGCAGGTAATCGGCCATATAGGGGACGGCGAAGCGCACGTAGCCGCGGCGCGCCTGCTCGATAACGCCGGCGTCGATGAGGCGCCGGCGATACTTTTGCGCATAGTCGGGTGTGACTGACATGCGCTTCGCAACATCAGAAATGCGAGACACAGCGTCTTCGTCATCAGTCATTGCGGAGAGAAACGCGACGTCTTGGTCTGACAGCGCGGCGAGCGTCGTTTCGCACACATCGTTTTCGAAATCGACTTTCGACGCCTCGATGGCTCCGTCGATTAACCCTTGCGTCGCACGTTCGCCTGTCCTGCAGCGATTGGCGATGTTATAGCCGATGAGTTGCAGCATATAGGGCGAGCCTTGGGTTGCGCGAGCGGCACGGAGGCGAAGATCGCTTGGAATATCAAGGCCGAGCTCATCGAAAGCCCGCTGGTAATAGGTATCGACATCTCCGACCGAAAGTGGCTCGAGCGTGACCTTTCGAGCGCGGTTGAGAAATGTCAGCACACGGTCATTGAGTGTTGCGCAGACGGCTCCCGGAAGGCCCGCCATGACGAGCGCGACGTTGAGTCGTTCGCCGACCAGCTCTTGATAGGCGGTGACGAGCTGTCTGATCTCGGGTGAATTTGCTTGGAGCTCGTCGATGAGGATGAGGATGCCGTGCCCCTGCTCGGTCAGTTTGCGCGCGAGCTGCGTGAGCTTGAACTGAAAGCTCTTGGTCTCCTGCACGTCTCGTGTGAACTCGAGGCCTGCCGAGAGCCCGAAAACACTTAGGCTGCCGCTCGCGAGTTTGGGAAGGCGGCGTTTGTTGACGTAAGGTTTGCCTGCTTCTTGGATTTTCTCGACAATGCGCTCGAGCATATCCTCGGAGGCTACGGTAGGCGTGGCGACAACAAAGCCGAGCTTGCGTGCGCGGTCGGCAAGTTCCCACAGAAGAACTGTCTTGCCGCTGCCTCGCTGTCCAAGCATGAGCATGGCTCGGTCGCGATTGCCCGGTTCCTGCTCAAGGCCGGATATGAATGTCGAAATTACAGTTTCGCGCCCGACGAGATAGGATGGGCGATTTCCAAATGAGGGGGAGAAGATGGTTTCAGTCATAAGTCTCCTTTCCTTTCTTTCCTATTTTTTCCTTTCTTTCCTATTCAGTCAAATGGTCTGCCACCCGAGGGCGCCTTCGCTGTTGTGGAGGCGCCCTTTTTTGCAAGTGAGTAGACTTTTTGGCTTAGTCTGACCACGCCGGAACATGCCAGGTAAGCTACCTGCGGTTTTGATGGCGTCAAAGGCGGGTCTGGTTGAGTTTTGCCAAAAAGTCTACTCACTTGACGTTCGCGGCGTGTGGGCGGGTGCTTTTTCGTGCACGCGAGGTATCAAAAAGTGTCAGGAGCGCACCGTCTGCCGATATGCGGGAGCGAAAAGAAGTGTCGACCTGCGCCGTTGCCGTTGAGCGACGTGCCGTTTATAGAGATACTGAGCCTATGACAAACAGCGTGTGAAAGGATCGATGTATGGCTTTCCGTAAAGACTTCCTGTGGGGCGGCGCGACGGCTGCCAACCAGTGCGAGGGTGCCTACGACGTGGACGGTCGCGGCTTGGCTAACGTGGACGTGGCGCCGCACGGCGCTGAGCGCTACGCGGTGGTCTCCGGCCAGCGTAAGATGCTCGACTTCGAGGATGGCTACTACTATCCCGCGCAGACCGGCATCGATTTCTACCATCACTACAAGGAGGACATCGCCCTCTTCGCCGAGATGGGCTTTAAGACCTTCCGCATGAGCCTGGCATGGACCCGCATCTTCCCCAACGGTGACGAGGCTGAGCCCAACGAGGCCGGCCTGGCTTTCTATGAAGATGTGTTCCGCGAGTGCCAAAAGTACGGCATCGAGCCGCTCGTGACCATCACGCACTTCGACTGCCCGATTCACCTCATCAAGGAATACGGCGGCTGGCGCAACCGCAAGCTCATCGACTTCTACAAGAACCTTGCGACTACGATCTTCACCCGCTACAAGGGCCTGGTGAAGTATTGGCTCACCTTTAACGAGATCAACATGATCCTGCACCTGCCGTTTATGGGTGCCGGCCTGGTTTTTGAGGAGGGCGAGAACAGGGAGGCCGTCGAGTATCTGGCCGCCCACAACGAGCTCGTCGCCAGCGCTTGGGCCACCAAGATCGCCCACGAGATCGACCCCGAGGTCAAGATTGGCTGCATGCTCGCTGCCGGCACCTACTACCCCTACAGCTGTCGCCCGGGCGATGTGCGCCAGGCCCAGCTCGACAACCAAGACAACTACTTCTTCGTCGACGTCCAGAGCCGTGGCTATTACCCGGCCTATGCCGTCAAGAAGCTCGAGCGCTTGGGCATCGATGTGGGCATGACCGACGAGGACCGCGAGATCCTGGCCGACAACACCGTCGACTTCATCAGCTTTAGCTACTACAGCACCCGCTGCTCCGCGGGCGCTGACAATCCCGACGTCGAGAAGACCCAGGGCAACGCCTTCGCCGGTGCCAAGAACCCCTACCTGCAGCAGAGCCAGTGGGGCTGGGCCATCGATCCGCTAGGCTTCCGCATTACCCTCAACGACCTGTACGACCGCTATCAGAAGCCTCTGTTTGTGGTCGAGAACGGTCTGGGCGCCAAGGATGTTGTCGAGGAGGACGGCTCCATCAACGACGACTACCGTATCGATTACCTGCGCCAGCACATCGCCGCGATGCGCGACGCGGTGACCGAGGACGGCGTCGACCTGCTGGGTTACACCACCTGGGGTCCGATCGACCTGGTCTCGGCCGGCACGGGCGAGATGTCCAAGCGCTACGGCTTCATCTACGTGGACCGCGACGACGCCGGCAACGGTACCCTCAAGCGCTCCAAGAAGAAGAGCTTCGACTGGTACAAGAAGGTAATCGCTTCCAACGGCGAAGATCTGGCCTAGGCTTTCCCAGCCACCGTACCTTGGGCCTCATTCGTCGCTTGCGTACCTTAAGTACGCGGCGCTCCCCATTCGACCCAATCTACGGCACCTGGAAAACCCTAGACTCAAATCTTACAGACCTGTCCTAGGCTTTCCCGGCAATCATAGTCTCCTAACCAAAGCGCCCGGCGAGCAGTTTGTGCTCGTCGGGCGCTTTGCCGTCTACGGATTTTGGGACATGTGGCCCGCTTTTTGGGCCCGCCTGTCGGTACACTAAAAGCACTATGGGTACCCGCGAGCGACATATCGGCCACGCGGCCGCCCGATCCGCACCCGTGGCGGATCCCAGGGGCGGCAGGCTCTTCGCCATGCCGCGATTCCTTGTTGGTATAACACATCAGGTGTACCGTCACCGCGTCTTTGCTATCGCCGGCGCCATCACCGTGCTGTTCCTCATGCTTTTGGCAGTCTTGCCGGCGCTGTTTGCCTCCGACCCCAAGCTTTCTAACGCCGTGCCCGCCTATAGTGAGGTGTCCGAAGAGGTCGTGGATGCGCTCGTCCATTCGAGCTCTCTCCCGCTGCTTGTCGCCGCAATTATATTTTCAATCTGGGGCGTATCGGTCTATCTGCGCTGTTTGGACTATGTGTTGCGCCGCCGCCTTGTTGCCGTCGCCACCATCTGCGCCCTCTGGATGATTGAGGTCATCCTCAAATACAAGTCGTTCACACCGTTCTATGCCACCGTGCTGTGGTACCTGTACTACGTGCCCATGACGCTCATTCCGCTGCTCTACCAGCTGTGCGGCCTGCGCCTTGCGGGGCTGGAACAACACCGTGCGGGCCGTCGCTATCGCAGCATCTTGTGGGTCGTGGCCATCCTACTTATCGGTTTTGTGCTCACCAACGATTTCCACCGGCAGGTATTCCACTTTGACCGTGCAAGCGACACCTGGAGCAACGATTACACGTACGGCTGGGGCTATTTCGCCGTCTTAGTGTGGACGGCCTTTAACTTCGTGGCCTTTTTTATCCTGGTGGGCCGGTCCTCGTCCTTTCGCATCCAACGTTTCTCGGGCACGGCGGCGCTTGTTTTGTTGGGTGGTGCGTTCTTTGCCATCTCGTATGCTCTGCGCGTGCCCTGGGCATGGAGGCTCAACTTCTCGCTCGTCTATTGCGTCTTGTGCGTGGTGGCGATGGAAATCTGTCTCGATTGCGGTGTCATTCCGTCATATCACGACATTGCCGGCATCTTCGATACCTTGCCGCTCGACCTCAAAGTTCTAACGCGCGACCTGCAGGAAGTCTATGCCACACCGGTGTCAAAGCCAATGCCGGCGGGCGTGTGCGAAGAGCTGCGGGCCCAGGAACACGGGCATGCCCATGCCTTTGCCGTGGCGTCCGATCCCGATGTGATGTACCGAGCCTTTCCGCTGCTGGGCGGATCGGCCCTGCTTGCCCAAGACGTGTCGGAGCTCAACGAGCTTAACCGTGAACTGGCACATCGTCGCATGGAGCTGCAGCGCCAAAATGAGCTGCTCACGGCCGACTACGATCTTAAGACGCATCTGGCAGATCAAGAGGCCGAGACCTTGCTAGTCCAAGACGTGGACCAGGCGCTTGCCCGCGCGTTCGAAGAGATGTACGACCTGCTGAGCTCGCTGCCACCGTTGACCGACGAGGCGTCTTCACACGAGCGTTACCGCATGCTGCAGCGCGCCAAGATGCTCGTCGCCTATTGCAAGCGCAAAGGGTCGCTCACGTTGGCGCAGCACGGGGAGAGCGGTTTTGATCGCGACCGCATTCAACTCATTGCCAATGAGCTCGCAAACGACCTGCGCACCATCGATGTCGATTGCGCTTCGATTATCGCCATACGGCGCCCGATGCACGCCAGTACGGTAAGCGCCCTGTACGACTGCGTGTATGACTTTGCGTTTTTTGCCTACACCACCGACCATCCGGCGCTTATGTATCACTTGGGCGACCATGACCGGTGCAGTGTCGAGCTGCGCGCCACGCTTTTTTCCAACGATGATGAAGATCTTTCGCAGACGTCCGCTGCGCAAGAGCTCGAAAGCGCTCTGCAAGGGCGCAATGTGGCATACCGCCTTGAGGGCGAGCCCGGCCAGCTGCGCATGATCGTCTTGATGCCGAGGGCGGGTGAGTGACGATGCAGATTTCGTTCATCCTTCCCCAAATCGTTGCGCTCGATGTTGTCTTTGCCCTGGCTGCGTGTCTGCAGATGATCCACGTCCCGCTCATCGCATCGCGCCGCTCGTCCTATAACCGTAAGGTGATTTGCGCCTACGAGACGAGCCTTGTGCTTCACCTGATGATTTCGGCGCTCATCTTATTCGCGTCGTCTGGCTCGTATCTGGTGGCGCCGCTTGACGTTTGCGCCAGGGCAATGGGCGGAGTGCTGTGGCTCAATGCCGCGATCTTTGCCTATGGCGTGGTCCTTATGGTGCACTATCGTCGCCCTGTCATGCTGGTCGAGCTGCTGCTTGTTGGCGCCGTGACACCGCCGGTGGTTTTTGCCATGGGCTCGGTGTGGGCCGTTGTCCTTATCGCAGAGGGAGCGTTCTTCCTGTTCCGTTCCGTCGCGGCGCTCTTGATGGACGTCCGTAACCGCCAGGAGGATATCACCGCGTTCTCGACGATCGAAACCATCAACGTGATTCCCGTGGGCATCCTGTATCTGGACTCGAGGGGCCGTCCACTGCTCATGAACCGCTGCATGCGCAAAAACCTGGTGGAGCTTCATATGCCCACCGACCTAGGCGATATGAGCGGTACATGGAACGACCTGCGCAAGCTCAGCATGCAAATGCCCGAAAGCAGCCAGAGCCGCGTGCGCATCAATTTGGACCGCTTTGGTGAGGTGCGCGTTGTGGTCGAGGTTTCTCCCGCCGAGATTCGCTTGTTTGTGCACGATGACGTTATGGTTTCTGGCCGCCTCTTCGAGCGCATTATCGGTTTGGATGTAACAGAGTACGCGCATGCTCACGATCGTTTGGCGCAAGCCAACCACCTGCTTGAGCTCGCGGGTCAAGAGCTCCAGGCCCAGATCGAGGAAGTCAAAAAAGTTGCCGACAATGCGGCCTATCTGCGTATGCGCGCTCGCGTGCACGACGTGATCGGGCAGCGCCTGTCCATCCTCCATCGCTATCTGGAGGAGGGGCGCCTGGATGACGAGTCACTCGAGCAGATCGACCCGCTGCTGCGCTCGATTGCCGCCGACCTGCGTAGCGGTGGCGCTAGCGAGCCTGCGGAGCAACTGGGCGATATCGTTCATGCCTTTGGCCTGGTGAGCGTTCAGATCGATGTAGATGGATCGCTTCCGGACGATGCTCACGTCGCTGCCGCCTTTTTGCAGATTATCCGCGAGGCATCGACCAATGCCACCAAGCATGCGCAGGCGCATCGGGTCCATGTGCGCTTGTGGCAGGAGGGGACGGATGCTGACGCCGTCGCGCACATGACGATTTCTAACGACGGGTTCCCGGCCCCCGTATCGTATCGCGAGGGAACGGGTATCCCAGGTATGAGGCATGTCGCGCAAGATCTGGGTGGCAGCCTAGAGGTCCACGCCACCCCGCCCTTTACGCTTACGGTATCCATTCCGCTTAACGCCAACGACACGTCCCAAAGGAGAAACTCATGATCCGCGTGTTAATTGTCGAAGATCAGGCCATCCTGCGCGAGAGCCTGGCGCGCTCCGTTGGCGACCAGCCCGATATGACCGTCGTTGCCGCGATCGCCGATGCCTCCGAGGCCTTGGGTGTCGCGCTCAAGGAGCGCCCGGACATGATACTGATGGACGTGTGCACCGAACACGATTCAAACGGCATCGTGGCGGCGGCACGCATCAAGGAGCAGCTGCTCGAGTGTCGCATCATTATCATGACAGGCATGCCCGAGATCACCTTTGTCGATCAGGCCCGCGAGGCGGGCGTCGATAGCTTTGTGTACAAGAACGTCGGTATCGACGAGCTGTTCGCCGTGATGCGCTCCACGTTGGCTGGCTACTGCACGTTTCCCAAGCCGCCCGAGAGCATTTTTTCGGGTACAGCAGCCCTCGACGATGTCGAGCTATCGATTTTGCGCCTTGCCTGCGAGGGCAAAAGTCGTCGCGAGATCGCGGCCGAGCTGTTTATGAGTGAGGGCACCATCAAGCGCCGCATCTCGGAGATCCTGAGCAAGACCGGCTACGACAACATCATGCGCCTGGCCGTGCATGCGGTGACCGAGGGCAGCATCGTTCCCAACATGGAGCGCCCGCAATCGACGCGCTCACCCGTGTTCCGGCGCCGCAAAGATAGGCCGCCCACCGTTTCGCATCTAAAAACGGCGGGCGGCCTGCTTGTATGGGCAGTGCTGTCGGCATAAAGCGGCGGGGCCGCAGGATCATCTCCTGCGGCCCCGTCTGGTGTGCGCGGATGTGCCCGCCAATCCGCGGCTGTCGTGGTCTACCGCTACGCGATGGTTGCGCTGTAGGAGGCGACGTCCTCGTAGGAATCGGTCAGGTAGGCGTCGATGCCGATGGTCGTGTTGACCAGGTCGTCGAGGCTATCGAGCTCGCCGCTCGAGAACGTGAATTCCTCGGTGGCGTTGGTGCCGGGCATCAGGTGAGCCGAGAACCAGGGTTCCTTCATGGTGCCGTTGACGTTGGTCTTACCGCTGGGGGCGTAGAAGGTCAGGTCCTTGTCGCTCTTGTTGGTGATGTTGACGACAAAGCCGATGTCGCCCCAGTCGTCCTTGAACTTCTCGGTGATGGTGATGGTGCACAGATCGTCATCGGCGACGGTGACGGCGGGGGAGATTTCGACGCGCTGGACGTCGTCGTCTTCGACGGCCTCATCGATCTCCTCTTCCTTTTCGGCCGCCTCGCGATCCTTCTTCACCGTACCGGACAGATCCTTGTCGGACTTGGTGAAGACAAGATTGCCGTCATCCTCTTCGAGGATGAGTTTGCCGTCCTTGAGCTTCATGTCGTGCGACTCATCTTCGGCGGTGATCGTCACGGTGGTGGCGTCCTTTGCCTCCCATTTAAGGTCGACAACCTCAAGGAACAGGTCGAGGGCGCCTGTACCGTCCTCATCGAGAATCAGGACGCAGTGGACACCCCAATCCTCGAGCATCTTCATGTACTCATCGGTCAGCTCTTCGCCATCCACGGTTCCACCCGAGAGTTCCCAGCTGCCGACGAAGTCGGCCTTGGGGTCTTTGGCGCCGCCGCTGCAGCCCGTCAGGGCAAAGGCGAGCGCCAGGACGCATGTCAGGAATGCGAGCACGGACTTTTTGAACGTTGTCTTCATGGTGTCCTCCTTAATCGAACGAAACCCATAGAAGCAGGAGCGGGGGCGGCGGATCCCCCGCCAATTACCAGATAGAGGGACTAGGGCCTGGGCGTTCCGCAGTTGCTGCAGAACTTGCCGCCGTTTTCGCTACCGCAGTTGGGGCAGAACCACTTGGCCGGTGCCGGGGCGGGTGCGGGGCTGCCGCACTCGGGGCAGAACTTGCCGGTGTTGGTGGCGCCGCAGCTGCAGGTCCACGTGCCGGCCGCGGGCGCGGCGGCAGGCGCCGGAGCGGGCGCCGGGGCGGGTGCCGGCTGCGGTGCGGCCTGCTGCTGTGCCTGGCCGGCGGCAAACAGCTGACTGGCGTTCATGCCGCCCATGCCGCCTGCCATGCCCATGCCCATAAAGCCGGCCATCGCGCCGTTGGGGTTGGCCGCCGCCGCGCGCATCGCGTCGCTCTGGGCGCTGGCGATGTTGGCGGCTGCCATGGTGGGATCGCGCATGACCGCGGCCTTCTGCAGGTCCTTGATCATCTGCTCGTCTTCTTGCGAAGCGGCGATGGAGTTGACGCCAAAGCTCACGATCTCGACGCCGCGCAGGTCACGCCAGTCGGCGGAGAGGACCTCGTTGAGCGCGCGGGCGAGCTCGGTGGTGTGGCCGGGGATGGCGCTGTAGCGGATGCCCATCTCCGAGATCTTGGCAAAGGCGGGCTGCAGGGCGGTGAGCAGCTCGGACTTAAGCTGGCTATCGATCTTGTCGCGCGTGTAGCTATCGGTCACGTTGCCGCACACATTGGTGTAGAACAGCAACGGGTTGGTGATGCGGTACGAATACTCGCCGTTGCAGCGCACGGAGATGTCGACGTCCAGGCCAATATTGTTGTCGACCACGCGGAAGGGCACGGGCGAGGCGGTGCCGTACTTGTTGCCGATAATCTCCTTGGTGTTAATGAAGTAGACGCGCTGGTCTTTGCCCGCGTCGCCGCCGAAGGTGAAGCGGCTGCCGATATTGGCGAAGGTCTCCTTGATGGAATCGCCCAGGTTGCCGCTAAAGACGCTCGGCTCGCTGCCGGTATCGAAGACGAACTCGCCGGGCTCCAGCGCGACTTCGATGATCTTGCCGTTTTGCACCACGAGCATGCCCTGGCCGTCGTTGACGGCGATGACGGAGCCGTTGGAGATGACGTTGTCCTCGCCATGCGTGTTGGAGCTGCGGCCGCCGGTGCGCTTAACGCCCTTGCAGGCCAAGACGTCAGCGGGCATCGATTCGCAGTAGATAAATTCCTTCCACTGGTCGGCCATGACGCCGCCGGCAGCTCCCAATCCAGCTTTCAAGAGTCCCATGGTGATCTTCCTTTCTCGTCAAAGTCCGGGTGGTGTTGATCGGGTTGCTTAGTCGTCCTTGTCGTCCTTCATGACAACGGTGGTCTCGGTGTGGCTGAAGGTGTCGTGCTTCTCGACCAGGTCGAGCTCACCGCAGTACTCGTCGGCGTGGGTTGCCTCGTTGGCTGTCTTGAGCTGGCCTACCAGCAACACGTCTCCGATGATCACGATGATTAGCGGCGCCACGATGTTAATGAGGATGCCCTCGATATCAAAGCTGAGGTAATCCGGATCGAAGGCGTATTCGCCCATAAAGAGAATCTGGGAGAGAATGAATCCGATCACAAAGAACAACAGCGAGGCGATAATGAGCTTGGGCTTGGAGCAGGGGAGCTCGCCGACCATGCGGCCGGTCTGGCCGTTCATGGCAAACAGATAGCTCTTGCCATTCCACGAGGTGGAGAGCATCCAGACGGGGAACAGCGCGTAGTCGCTGTCTTCCCAGGTGTAGTCGAGTTGCTTGCTCTCGACCGAGGCATCATCGTACTCGTCAATGACGGTCTCGCGCAGGGCCGAGATCGTGCTCTCTTCCATGCGGCGCTCGGCACGGGCCTTGCAAGTCTCGCAGTCCTCGTCGTAGCGGTTGGCGATGTAGCCGGGCATGTAGGCGACCGAGAACGGGCGCAACGCGTCGTAGTCAAACGGTTCGATGGCGTCCATGTGGCCGTCGGGCATCTTGGACGATCCGTCGACGGGCACGCGCTCAAACGAGATATTGCCTTTGCGGTAGGCATCGTAGTGGTCGGTGGTCGTGACGGTACGGTCGGATTCCTCGGTCACGGTCTCGTTGGTTGCGTCAAAGTGCACTTCGCCGTCCACGCGGGCGCCGTAGAGCCAAAACGGCACGTAGACGCCTTGGACCTCGTCGATATGGTTGCCGGTGACAAAGCTCTTGGGCAGCAGGATCTTGCCCTTGTAGTGCTCCTTGAGCGCGGCCAAGACATCGTCGCGCCCGAGCTTAAACGGAATCACCAGGTCGGGGGAGAAGTCGCCCGAGAGCTGACCAGGTGCCACGGCGGGGTTGCCACAGTACGGGCAGGTGGAGACGGCGACGGTGCCGTCCGAGATCAGCTCGGCGCCACACGACGAGCAGATATAGCCGGCGTTTTGGGCCAGTTCCTGCACCGCATCGTCGGATGCGGGCTTGGATGCTGCGGCCGCCGCATCGGCTTTGGCATCTGCCTTGTCCTGGCGCTCGCGATAGAGAGCCTCGACCTCTTCGACTTCAAAGCGCGAGTCGCAGTAGTCGCAGACAAGCTTTTGCTCGGCGCTGGCAAAATGCAGCGGGCCGCCACAGGCAGGGCACTGATAGTTAACGCTTTCGAAGGCCATGATCGGTCCTTTCCGTGCCGAGGGCTATGCGCCGATGGCGCCGCCGCAGTATTCGCAGCGCCCACTGGCATCGGGAATGGTGGTGGCGCCGCAGAAGGGGCAGGTCACCGCGGTCTTGGGGGCCTTGGCGGCAACGACGCTATCGCGCGTCTCCTGACGCAGCTGCACCAGCGCGTCGCGAACCTCGGTTGCCTGACGTTTGGCCTCGCGGTACTCGATGGATCCGCGCTGCTCGATGGTGGAGTCGTTCACGCGCAGGTCAATCTCGGTAAAGTACGGCGTGTTGACGTGGATGGTCAGATTGAAGTCGTAATCCAGGTCGTAGCGCGGCGGGTCATAACTCTCACGCTCGCCGTCCTTGGTCTCACGATAGATCTCGGTGCGGTGCTCATCGATGTCCATGTCGCAGCCGAGTACCTGAGAGAACTCGATGATGTCGGGGTTGGCGTCACGCCAGCGCGTCTGCGAAGTAATGATCAGCAGGCCCGCGTCCTCGTCGAGCATAATATTGGTGCGCCCGGCCGAGAGCGTGCGCGTGGGGTTGAACGATGCCAGGCGCTCGGCATTGGCCTCGCGATAGGCGAGCTGCTCGCGAATGTCGTCCGCGGTGCTAGAGCGATAGCCTCCAAAGAAGGGAGAGAGCTTGCCGACGCACTCTTTGCACAGGTAGCCTTCGTTGATCTTGGTCTTACCTAGAAGTCCCAGCTCGGTACCGCAAATCGCGCACTCTTTCTTCTCGAACATCTTGTCAAAGAAGCCCATGGTTGTCTCCCATCAACAGGTAGCGTGTGTCACTTTTGATGATGGGGGAGCGCACGATCTTTCACGATACCCAGACGGCTCAAGAGGTCTCCACAACTGGGACACATGGCCCATTTTTCATCCCCAAATAACTTGCGGTGAAATAGTTCCTAAATGGCGGCCTTAGAAGGCCAAACAGGAACTATTCCACCGCAACTTCTGGGTAGTCATCGGGGACGTTCTTAAACGACTAGTCGTTGGGGGCAGTCTTCGGCCACTCATTGGGGACGTACTTAAATGAGTGGCGGTTGGGGACACTCCGTGCCGAATGTGGGTGCCGCCGCTTGCTACGCGACGGTGATAACGACCTGGGCGTAGCGGGTGCAGGGACGCTCGGCGCGCGTCTGCACGCCGAGGGTGAGCACGATGCGGTCACCGGGTTGTGCATCGGTGGGTACGGTGAACGTGGCGTTCGTCGCGCATTCCTGCCACAGCGACAGATCTTGAGCGCCTGCATAGCGCGACGGCTCCACGGCGACATCCCAGTGCGCGTCGAAGCCCCTACCATCGGGGTCGACGATGGTCGCTGCAAGAGCAACGCGCTCGCCGGCCGCGGCGCTCATGTCGCCCGTGACCTCGGCAACATACGCCGGATGCGAGCAGTCCGCGGGCCCATGGGCGCACCACTGCGCACGAGCGGCGAAGTCTTCCTGATAGGCGCGCAGATGGGGATTAGGATTGCCATCGACGGGCGTGCCTATGGCTGCAAAGCCGGCAGGTGCGTCCGAGTCGGGATGCCCGTCGAGGAACATGCGGCCGAGCAACGTGTCAAAGTCGCGGTTATCGATGCCGCGCAGGCCAAACGGCAGCAGCGGGATATAGGTCATTGAGTCGCCCTCGGCCATAAAGTCGCCGCGCTCAAACTGCATCGCAGGCATGCCCTCCAGGCCCCAGTCCAAGCGCGCATGCTTGCCAAACTGAAAGCGCTCGGGCTCGTTTTCGTACACCTTGCCATCGCCATAGAGCATATAGCGCGCCATAAGGGGACCGTTGCCCTGCGTGAGATTCTGTTCGGGCCAGGGAGCCTGGAACAGCGGCAGTGTATCGGGCTGAGCCATCTTGGCATCGACATAGCCGCCATACATATAGGGCACACACCAAAAGATGAGATCGGGGAAGAGCTCATGCCCATGGTCGAGCCACGAATTGTCCTGCCCCACGCCATCGGCAACGCCCATCACGCGCACCTTCTGATAGACACGCTGCTGCACAGAAGGCCATTCGGGCGTATCACGATAGCGCTCAGCAATGCTCATGAGCGCACGAACAATGGTATTCATGCCGCCCCAGCTGAGCAGCCAAAGCGTACGCGGGTCATCATCCAAGATTGCCTGAGCAATCACGCGCGAACCCTCAGTCTCCTCACGCACATCGCCCTCAAAGGCAACGTTGCCCACAAAGGTACGCTCAATCATCTGAGCCGGCGAAGGAAACGGCGGCTCACCGGCAGCGGCCGCATTAGCCTGCAGCTGAGGCCAAGCCTGGGCATATTCATTGCTCCAGAGGCTCTCGATCCAATGCTCAGGAAACGGTCGATACTCACGAAGCTCCCCAGCCGTGGGATCAGGTTCATGGGGCACAACATTCCACTCATAAGAGCGACGCCCTTTAGTCCGCCAATGCGGATTCACCTCGCCGAGCGTATGAACCCCATCCCCAAGAAAGTGATACTGCGAAGCCGTATACACCACAGCCTGAACATCAAGCAAGTTGAGATACAGAGCCAAATGAACAAGCGAGTTCATATCATCGACTTCCATATCAGTGGTAACAATCACTCGAGTCAACTTCTGGGACATAGGAACAGCTCCAATCAAAATCAATTCAGCCAGTTACGCGCAAGGCAAGACGGGACCCCCGCCCTCATCGCCACCGACCCGGCGGCCCGCCGGAAGCGCTCGTCCAGGGCCGACAGCAACGTCAACGCAGCGGGGCCGAGGGCTTACCTCTGAAAATATTCCGCAGGGGGCGGCCCGGTTGCACAGCGCGAAGCGCGTGGTGCAACCGGGCCGCATGCCCGAGGACATTTTCAGAGGTAAGCCCTCGGCCCCGCGATGGGACAGATTACCTGTCGACCCTGGCCGACCACTCCCAGCAGCCCACCGGCTCGCCGTCGATGAGTACGTTGCCCCCGTCGAAGTCTTGATAACACAGGTCGTTGAATTGGTGGATCCACACGCCGTGGTTGAACGTCTTTTTGGCCGAGCCGTCGGCCTCGCGGTAGCGCCCGGTCAGGTCCTCGACATGGCTAAAGTAGGTGAGATGCACGTTGGCGCCGGCAGCGCGCAGGCGAGCCGTGAGCGGCAGCACGGTCTCCTGCGGTATCACGAGCTCATCGCCCTTGGAGTGCGTAAACCACAGCGGTGTCTTGGCAAGGGCAGCAACGTCCTCGTCCGTGGCGTTGTACCACGGCGCGCAGCAGGGAAGGCCCGCGGCGAAGAACTCGGGGTAGTCGGCGCACAGGCGCAGCGTCATAAAGCCGCCGTTGGAAAGACCGGCGACCACGATGCGGTCGGTGTCGATGCGGTCGGCATGCTCGGCGACAAACTCGTCGATGAGCGCCTTAATGACGGGGGAGTAGATGCTCTGGTTGGAGTGGCCGAGCTGCTCAGTGCCGTTGTCCATCCAAAACGTGGGCGACTGCGGCACGAGAACCCAGGCAAAGCCGCCAAAGTAGCGTTGGATCTGCGCCTGGCTGATGGCCGTCACGCGGTTGCCGATATAAGCGCGCGTGGCGCCCTCGCCTTGCGTGGCGCCCTTGCCCTCGCCAGCGCCGTGCAGGTACACCACGAGCGGGGCCTTCTGGGGCACGACTGTCGTTTCGGGCGCGAAGGGGTTGAAGCAGGCGGAGTCCTCGGCCTTAAAGCTGGGCTCAAAGAAGCCGTACTCGAGCGCGATGCCGTTGACGGCGGTCTTTTGCGTGGCATTGCTCCAGCCCTTGAGCGCGGGACAGATGTCGCCGCGGCAGGTGTCAAAGACCAGGCCGCAGGTTGGATCGTCACCGTCATTGCCGGGAAGGGCCGCGAGCTGCGTGATGCGCAGCTGGTCGTCGAGCAAGCGCGAGCCCATCACGCTGCCCTCGATCTTCTTGGTCAGGCGCTGCTCGGCGATCTCGAGCGCCACATGGGTGCCAAAGGCGAGCTTGCGTCCGCACTCATCGCACGGATAGGCGGCGAGGACGTCGACATAGCCTACGGAAGGTGCGGCGTGGTCGGCGCCGCGCTCTTTGCGCATCAGGATCTCGCCCGTGCGTTCATGGCGCTCTACATATATATGGAAGGTGCGCGCATCGATATCGTTGGCGCGAACGGTGCACGGCAGGTCGAGCACGACTTTGCTGATCCAGGGGCCAAAGTCTCCCAGCGTGGTGACGGTTGCGTAGGTGCACGATTTGAGTTCCATGAGCTGCCTCCTCTGCGCCGCGAGTGGTAAACATCAGCGGCAATACAACTTAAACATGTTTAGTTTAATGCAGAGCTACAGAACAGGCAGATGAACTCGGTAAACGGTCAAAATGAACACTCAACAAATTACTAAACATTCGTTTATCACCATTTAGCAGGGCTTTTGTTGATGGGTCAACAAAGAATAGAGGTGTTTACCAAATTAAAAGACCACGTAAATAGGCATTTAGCAGCAGAGCGTCAAATAGACAATCCCTTACCGTTCAAGTACGTTCACCCCCGATTTCCTACCGTTCACCGGACTACAGACGGCAAAATTGCCACAAATTAGACGTTCCGTGTAAACTAAAGCCCGTAAACGTTCAGTAAACACATTGTTTACGACAGCGTATCCAAGGGTTCGGTGGCCGTAAGGGGTTATAGTCGCCGAGCCAAAGGCGTGCCTACGCCCAAACGAGTAGGCACACGATGATATGGGGAGGGGTCCCATGGCAGTAGATAACAAGCAGATTGCCACCGATGTCCTCGAGCTCGTGGGCGGTGCGGAGAATGTTTCCGTCGCCACCAACTGCATGACGCGTCTGCGTCTGACGCTCAAGGACAACAACAAGGCCGACGTGGAGAAGATCAAGAAGGTCAAGGGTGTTCTGGGTTGCCAGTTCGCCGGCAGCCAGCTCCAGGTCATCATCGGCCAGAACGTGCCCAAGGTGCTCGCCGAGTTCGTCGCCATGTCCGGCGTCAAGCAGGGTGCCGCGGTCGACGAGAACCTCGATGCTCCCAAGGAGAAGTTCGAGCTCAAGAACCTGCCGAACATCATCCTCGACTATCTGTCGGGCTCCATGACCCAGCTGATCCCGCTGCTCATGGCCGGCGGTCTGTTCCGCACCATCGCTGCGGTCCTCGGTCCCACCATGCTCGGCGTTCTCTCTGACACCGATCCGACCTACACGTTCCTCTACACCACCCTGTACGAGGCCACGTTCACCTTTATCCCCATCTACCTGGGCTATGCCGCCGCTAAGAAGCTCGGCGCCTCCCCGGTTCTGGGCATGCTCCTCGGCGGCGCCTTCATGGCCCCGTCCGTCGTGAGTGTCGCGACCCAGGATGGCGGCGGAATCATCTCCGTCTACGGCATTCAGATCGCCGCTGCCAACTATCAGCAGTCCGTCCTGCCGATTATCCTTTCGGTGCCTGTCCTCTACTTCGTCGAGAAGTTCTTTAAGAAGGTCATGCCCGACGTGCTCTCCACGGTCTTCACGCCGTTCTGCACCATGATCGTTACCATCCCCATCGCCTTCATCGTCCTCGCCCCGCTCGGCAACGAGATCGGCAGCCTCATCGCTAACGCCCTCTTCGGTCTCGCTGACATGGGTGGCATCGGTATCCTGCTCGTCATGGCCGTCCTCGGCGCCTTCTGGCAGCTCTTCGTGGTCTGCGGTATGCACATGCCCGTCATCCTGCTCGCTCAGGTTCAGATCATCGCTGCCGGCTACGATCCCTTCGTCTTCGTTTCCACCAACTGCGCTATGGCCGCTGTCTGGGGCTGCGCCTTCGGTGCCTTCCTCAAGATGAAGAACCCCGACGAGAAGGGTCTTGCCCTGGGCTACGTCATCTCCGCCATCGCCGGCGGCGTCACCGAGCCCGCACTCTTCGGTATCCTCATGCGCTTCCGTCGCACCATGTTCGGTATGTTCATCGGCGGTGCCATCGGCGCTGTGTTCTCCGGCCTCATGGGCGTTACCTATTACCTCGCTGGCGGTGCCTCCAACTTCCTGGTCTTCACCAACTACCTGCAGGGTGGCCAGATGAACACCGTCTGGGCTATCGTCGGTATGGCAATCTCCTTTGTCATCGCCGCTGCCGTCGTCTTCGTCGCCGGCTTCTCCAAGGAGGAGCTCGCCGAGATGGAGGCCTAAGGCCAAGCCATTCGGTCGCATACGACCTTACCTACACGACAGGGCCCCGTCAGGCGCAAGCCCGGCGGGGCCCTTCTTGCAAGGTAGACTGGAGTGGGCAAGTGGTGTCCGCCCGCAGGGGTTTGTTAAACGGCGGGGGCTTTCGCATCAGGGGTTACCGCGAAAGCTTCTGCCGGTTCGCAATTCCTTTATCGAGCGAAAGGACATGCAGATGAGTTTGGGAAAACTGACCGTCAACGGTCGTCAGGACGGTTTTTTGTGCGAGGGCAAGCCGTTCTTTTGGTTTGCCGATACGTGCTGGAGTGCGTTTACCAGCATCCCCGAGGCCGACTGGGACTACTATCTGACCCGCCGCGCCGAGCAGGGCATGAACGTGCTGCAGATTAACACGCTGCCGCAGTGGGATCGCTGCTGCCCCGATCTGGGCATTTGGCCCTATGCCAGCGAGGATGGCGTGCGCTTTGATTGGTCTCAACCCAACCAGGCGTATTGGGATCGCGCCGCCGCCATGTGCCGCGCTGCCGTCGAGCACGGCATTCGTCCGGCGCTCGTGCTCATGTGGTGCAACTACGTGCCCGGTACCTGGGGCGCTAAGATCGCCGAGCGTTGCGGTGCCGAGGTTATGCCGCGCGAGGAGGTCCGTGCCCACGTTGCCCGCGTCGTCGAGAACCTGGGCGAGTTCGATCCCGTCTATGTGGTGACGGGCGACACGGACTTTGCCGGTGACGAGGCGATTGCCTATTACGAGGATGCGCTCGACGAGGTTGCGAAGCGCGCGCCCGAGGCCCTGCGTACCATGCACATCAATCGCGGTAACCGCACGATTCCCGCGCAGTATTTGGACCGCCTGGACTTCTATATGTTCCAGCCCGGCCACAACTACGAAGGCCAGCCCGAGGCCTGGCACCTGCCGCAGGACTTTATCGCCAGCTATCCCAAAAAGCCGATGGTCAACTCCGAGCCCTGCTACGAGCAGATGGGTGCGTCGCGCAACGTGTACTGGCGTTTTACCGCGCAGGACTGTCGCGCGAGCGTGTGGTCTTCGATCCTTGCCGGCGCCAGCGCGGGCGTGACCTACGGCGCCCACGGCGTTTGGAACTGGCAGACATCGCGCAGCCAGGGTTCGGTGCTGGGCGAGGGCTTTGACATGCCGTTCCGCTGGCAGGAGTGTCTGCAGTTTGCGGGCGTGTGGGATTTTGCCGCCATCGAGCACGTGCTTGCCGGCCTGGGTGCCACGGCTAGCGACGACGCTCTCGCCGTTATCCCGGCACAGGAGCTGCTCGATGACGCGCGCGAGTCCATCCGTGTGGCGCGTATTGGCGAGCGTGTCGTCACCTATCTGCCGCGCACCACGGCACTTACGTTTAAGCTCGATAGTGCGCGCGGCTGGTCGGCGACGGCCCTCGACATGGAGGCCAAGCGTATCGCCAAGCTGCCCGTTCGCGACAATGGCGACGGCACCGTGCGCGTGGCTCAGCATTCCTTTGAGCACGACGCCCTGGTGATCCTGACGCCCGAGCACTAACGCTCGAGCTTCGATCCCGAGTTGCTCCCTCGGCCCGGGCACCTCCCCCCCCCTTTCCGATATCAACAACCCAGTCCCCTTTATATGTTGCGGTGGAATAGTTCCTAAATGACAGCCCGGGCCGGTCAAACAGGAACTATTTCACCGCAACTGCTGTTGGGGCATTTGCGCCGGATGCGTAACAGTTCGGGCATTGCGTGGATACTAAGACCCATTCTCCATTAAAATGGTTTTCCGGACATCTAAGCGGGTGGGGGTTACCATGAGGGACCTGGGAGACACAACCGAATATTTGCGCCGGGGCATACGGGAGATTCTGTGCCTGGCGCTTTTCTTTTTCACGTTTTTGGCCGGCGAGTACTTCTTTGACGTACGCGTGGCCGAGTTTGTGCCAGCGAACGAGGTTGTTATCTACGAGAGCATCGTCGTCGGCGCGAGCGTGATTGGCTATTTTGTGCGTCCTCTCCTGTACTATCGCCGTCCCCAGGCAATCGATGCAACGAGCGATATGACGGGCGTGCTGCTGGTGTCGGCATTGCTGCTGCTGATTATGGCGGCGCAGTTTCAGGTTGTGATTGCGGGCGGTCTGGTGGCGTGCTGCGCCTTGGGCTACTGCGGATCGACCGCCCATGCCAATCTGGCGCGGCGTTTTGCGCAGACGCCTTGTCTGGCACGTGCCGTGGCGGTTTCTTATGCTGCGGGCATTTTGGTACAGGTGCTCAACCATATGGTGATGCCTGCGGGCATTCCTCAACAGTTTGTCCTTATTGCCTGTGCGATTGCGCTGGTTGGGCTGCTTCACGGTGCCCGCCGAGCTAAATTACGCGATGAGTCCGCGCCCGAGTTCGAAGCCGAGATTGCCGAGCTATCGGTCGATGCGTCGGAGCATGGCGCCAAGTGGCGCGATAATCCCGAGGCAAAGGCGGCCTTCCAGGGTGCCGTAGTGCGCTTGACGGTGGCGACCGCCTGCCTCACCGGCGTATTCGCGGCTCTCAATGCCGGTCTTACGACCTCGCATGCCGCCGGCGCTATCGATCTGGGTGACTGGCCGCGCTTGCTGCTGGTTGTGAGTGCGCTTGCTGCCGGCGCCCTGTATGACCTGCGCGGACGCTCGTATATGAATATCATCATGACGTGCGCCGCCATGCTGTCCACGCTCTCGTTCTTTGTGCTTATCACCGATGGCAACGGCGGCAATGCGCTCGCCGCCACGATTATCTTTGGCTCTGTTAGACCAGGATTGACATGCCGGCCTGCCGGCTATCTCGCCGTCTCCC
>UQMO01000023.1 GCA_900542125.1 uncultured Collinsella sp.
ACGAGATTCATGAGCGTCTCGTGGGCTCGGAGATGTGTATAAGAGACAGCCGTGCTGCGCGCCAACGCCGACTTCGTGGCGGAGGAGCTGGAAGACGAGAAAGACGCCGACCTCGCGGCCGCCGCGCGCGACATAGCCGGCAGTGTCGAAAGGCTCGACGGCTACGTGCGCCTGCTCATCGAGGCCTCGCGCGGGTCAGGCGGGGCGGAGAGGGCCCCCATGCGGCCGGCCGAGCTCTGCGAGCAGGTCCTCGCCGAGGCCGCCCAGATCGCCCGGGCGCGAGGCGTGACGCTCGACGCAGCCACGGGCCCCGCTGTCGTGGGCGCGCCCGAGGCCCCACTCGACCGAACCACCCTGGCGCGAGCCGCCGCGAACCTCGTGGCCAACGCCGCCGAGCACGCGCGCTCGCGCGTGGTGGTCTCCTGCGACGTCGCTGGTGGATACCTCGTCATCGAGGTCGCCGATGACGGACCGGGCTTTTCTCCCGCCGCCCTCGAACGCGGCTGCGAGCGCCTCTTCACAGACGACTCCTCTCGCTCCTCGCGCGACGGAGGCCGCCATTACGGGCTCGGCCTCCACGTCGCCTCCGAGGCCGCGAGCGCCCACGGGGGCTCCGTCTCGCTCGCCAACAGCCCCTCGGGCGGCGCGGTGGCCACCATCGCGGTCCCCCTGTGCGGGGCCTGACGACTCAGACCCTCACACCGGCGTGGCTCGCAACCAAACGCTTCCCGGATAATAATGCCCGTTGCAGGGATCGCCCTGGCTAGTCGCCGCCCATGTGCATGAGCATGTCGGCGACGCGAGTCGCCATCTCGTCCGCCGCTACACGGATGTTGGCGACCCAGGACGCAAGGCCGACCTGATCGGATGCCTCCGCCTCAAGCACGTCGCAAATGACGGCGGCGACCGCCCCGGGAGCCGCCCGCGGCCGAGCACGCGAGGGAGCCTCGAGACGAGAGGAGCTCGAGGACGACCATGACCAAGAGCATTAGCAGGAGCCAGGTGAGGCTCATCGCATCGACCAACGCGATATTCGGCGCCGACGAGGCGTGCGCGATGCTGCGCATAAGCCGCGACGCAATGTACCGGCTCGCCCCCCTTTGCACTCACCGCCAGCACATGCTATAAGGTTGTTGGTGGCCCATTGAGCTACCTCCAAGTGCCGGGGGAGTCCCCCGGCTATTTTTTTATCCATTCCATTAGGAGTCCCCATTAGCCTAGGAGCTCAGCATCTTCGTCGACGAGAGCGGCGACCGCGGCGGCAAAGCGCGCTACTACTTGCTCACACTCGTCTTTCACGACCAGGCAGACAGCATCGCCGAGGCGGTCACGAGCTATGAGGCCAAGCTTGCCAGGGCCGATCTCCCCAACATTCCGTTTCACTCCGAGCCTCTCATGAACGGGCGCAAGGATTATGAGTTTCTTAACATCGAGCAGCGCAAGGTGATGCTCGTCTACTTCTCCTCGTTCGTCCGCAAACTTCCCATTTCCTATATCACGTTCGTCTACCGCCGCAGCCAGTTCGAAGACCCGGCAAGGCTAATGGAGCGCATGGGGCGCGACATCTCCTCCGCCATGATTGAACACCTAGGCTTCTTTCGATCCTTCGACGATGTGAAGGTCTATTACGACAACGGTCAGGATATTGTCAAGCAGGCGCTCGACCGCTCGGTGGGCAAGGTTCTCTCAAAAGGGGTCGTCCGACGCCGCAAGACCTCGATGACCGACTACCGCCTCGAGCAAGTGGCGGATTACCTCTGCACTATCGAACTTGCCTTGGTCAAGTACGAGGCCAAGGAGAACGGTGAAACGTACAACAAGTTCTTCGGAGGTATAGGTTCTTTCAAGAGGAACTGGTTCAAGCAAGCCCACAGCAAGCGGATATAGGTGGTTCCGCAGTCTCGCAGGGAGCGGTCGTCTCTCCTCCGGCCAGGGCCCCAAGCGACACGCTTCGAGCAGCGATAGCGAAACGCAAGCAACGGCGTCGCGGGCGCCTCGTGCGCCATAGTGTCCATGTGGTCATCTCCTATCGTCTCAGCGTGGTAGCTGAAGATTCTAGGCGCTGGCCACACCCCTTTTCCGGGGCGCCAACACCAACGTTTAGCACACAAGGAGTTTGACGAGATGGCTCAGCGAGTATTGAATCTATCCGCCCAGGCAGCCATGTCGAATAGCTCCAGATTGGGGTAACTGACCGTTTCGCCCGTTTCTTTAAGACAGGCCTCCGCGGCGTTGCACAGCGAGCTCGCGAGCGACGCCGCATCAACGCGGAACGTCACGCTCTTAGTCGCACGCATCCCGCTCTTGGGCGACGGCCAGGAAGAGCAGAGGGCGTTGCACCCGTGGAGGACAAGCTCGAACTTGTAGTCGTAGTCGAAGCTCTCGTCTTTCTCGGGAGCATCGACCGACACATCGTAGTCGCCTGAATGCAACAGGGAGCACCGGAGCTTCCAGCACATCTTCCCATTAAAGATTTGACCTGGAATCGTTTCACCTTCGTTCGAGGGGTCTCCCGAAAACAGGAAGTCGTTTGCCGCCCAGTCATCAAACCACTTCACATACTGCCGCCCCGCCGCTCTCTTCCCGTTATGAAGGACGAGATTGGGATAAAGAAGCTGCCCCATGGCGTCGGGAATGGTAAGGGAAGACATAAGGGCTGGGATAAGGCAGTCTTTCTCAACCGCATTTCTAATCGATTCGACGAGTAGCTTCATTTCGATGCCTCAAAAAGTCTATGCGGTCTTATGCGAAGAAACGGCCGATCGGCCATGAGCCGAGCGTCGTTCGTGCCTCTTCGTCAAGTGACGCTCTGAGCGCAGAGGCCATGTCCGAGTCTCCGCGCAAGGCTGCTGCGCATGCTTTCGACAGCGCACTATCTGAATTCAGCTGGATTGCCATTAACTCAGATTTCTCCTCGCTAGTAAGATCTCGCTTTCGAGCGGCAATTTGATATCGATTTATCAGGGTTGCCTCTCGATCCGCAAAAGCTTCCAGGGCGTCTACGGTCATCTCGCAGCATTTCAGCAACTCTTCCTTACAGCACGCATCTTGATCGTAGGCTGATAGCATTTCAAGCATCTTGTCGTTGACGTAGGCAGAGCTAACTTCGGTGACTGGATACTGCTTCAACGTAGCGGCAAACACCTCGGCATCGATATTGGCAAGCCTCATATAGTCCTGCATCGTTTGGACGAACAGAGGCGCGACGACTACGGGGGCATCCCCCTCGCCCCGGAAGAACACCGAGACCGTCAGGTCATCCAGTCGAAGCCCATCGACCATTCGGTACATATCTTCAGATACTTGGTAAAACACGAGCTTAATCGGATGGTTCCCCAGATTGATATATCCGAATCCGTTTTGCCGATCCTTGTAGTGGAGGGGTGCGTTCTCAACCAATCCCTTGTAAATTGTCTCGATGTTTCTTAAATCCTGAGTGGTCAACGCACTGATGTCGAGCTCTGGCTTGTAATGAAGAGCGTCGACAACCCGCTTGATAATCTCCAGCGACTGCAATCGACTCTCAAGGGCGTCGAGGTCGCCTCCGCTCAACTTGCACCCGCGAGCAAAGCCGCTTCCGTCTATGGAAAGCGTACCGGTTTGCATCAATGCGCGCATGAGGGCCAACTCTTCCATGCGCTCGGCAAGAGTTCCGGTCTCGCTGAGGGTGATTGTGTTGGTGGAGAGGCATATGTCGAAACCCCTGAAGAAAACGTGCTCGCCATTCTCATTTTCTCCGGCCATGACCACCGCATTTAGGGAAACATCACCAGAGCTGACGTCATGCCGAGACCCAATCGCGACGCCAACTATGTTTTCAAGCTTATTCAAGGGATACAGCTCTCCCCAGGGGCTCTTCCCGTAGATATACAGCCCGTTCCTGTATGGAGCCAAGCTTGCGGGCGACTCGCCCTCGAGCAGCTCGATTCCAAACTCGCACTCATCAAAGCAAAGGCCGGCATCCTTAAATTCCTCGATTGTCTTGGGGGCGATGCCAACGACTGCTCGCTGCTTTGCTCTGTCCTTGACCGCCCTTCTGACAAGCCGCGTCAATTCCGCCGCGTCTGACGGAAGCCGGTCGAAACGCAAAGAGATGCGCTCTTGTTGCTCCGGAATATCGGCCAGAATCTTCTTTAGGTCATAGGGAAGCAAAAGTCTGTAGAAAACCTCCGCTGAACGAGCCTCGCTCCCACAGTAGACGTAAAAATAGATGCAGCCTCCAGCAATGTTGAGATAGTGCTTGAGGTCTGAAACTCGAACTTGCCGCTTAGGTCGGTCCGATTTTCTTTTCGAAGTGGTCCCCTTGACCTGAAGCGGCAACTGGCCTTCAACGGTCTCAATCGTGAAGGAAGAAGACGAGTAGACTTGCAGGTGCCCGTCGGTGCATTCGGTCTTGTCGTTCTCATCTATATACGCATAGACGCAAGCGACATCGCCGAAAGCCTGCTTGACAGCATTGACCGCGTTCTGCTCGATTTTGCGATTGTCCAAGCTTCTCCTTACTGTTTTAGATCGTCAGCAAACCGATGTCAGGCATGTTTCTCACTTGACCTAACTGCCTCGCGATGAATCGCATGGCCCTAGAGGAAAAAGTCCCTCGCGCTCACGATGCGGATGCCGTCGATATCCGTGTCGTAGGAACCCTGCCTCACGACCACGATCTTCTCGTGGTTGTCTCGTATCGACTTCAGAGGGGCGATCTCTCGCTCCCTGGTCTCGCTTGCGAACATCTCGTCAGTCGCCTGCACGTAGAGCACGCGCCCGTCCTTCGTCGCAACGAAGTCGACTTCCTTGCCATAGAGCTTGCCCACATGCACGCTCCATCCTTCGTAGAGCAGCTGGAGATACACGGCGTTCTCGAACAGGCGGCCAGTATCCGTGACCCTATAGCCGGCCATCCAGGTCCTGAAGCCGGTGTCGACGATGTACTCCTTTGGGTTCGTCTTGAGGAGCGCCTTGCCGTGCAAATCGTAACGCGTGGCACGATAGAACAGGAAGGCCTCCTCAAGCGCACCCACATACGAGGAAACGGTCTTGTTCGTGGTCTTCGGCCCCGCAGAAGTTAACGCGCCGGCGATTCGACTCGACGAGCACTCGTTGCCGATGTTGTCCGCCAGGAATTCGGCCACATGGCGCAGCAGGGAAGGGTCAGTCACCGCACTTTTGCCCTTCCCGCGCTCACGGTTGACAATATCACGCACGGCGATGGCTTCGTAGACGCCGGACATGTACGCCGAGTGCTGCGCCTGGGTCGTCGAGAGGGATGCGATGGCTGGCATGCCCCCGTACTCAAGGTAACGAGTAAGCATGTCGTCGAAGAGAACGGGATCCCCCTCGGGAGTGAGAGCCACCGAAGTTCCCGATACGAACTCGATTCCGCAGAAGTCGGCGAACTCGGAGAAGGACAGGGGCAGCATCTTTACCTCTACGTAGCGCCCGGAGAGATAGGTGGCCAGCTCGCTCGAGAGAAGATACGCATTCGAGCCCGTGAGGTAGATGTCGCAATCGAAGTCGACCCTCATTGCGTTGACCGCATCCTGCCAGCCATCGATTCTCTGGGGCTCGTCTATGAAAACGTAGGTGCGACCCTTGTCCGACAGGCGCCCGCGAACGTAATCATAAAGCTGGTCCTCCGTCTTGATGCCCGTACCCTTGCTTTCCAGGTTGACGCTCACAAAGCCGCGGCCAGCGACTCCTTCAGACTCGATGGCCATCCTAATTAGATCGAGAAGGCTCGACTTGCCGCACCTGCGCACGCCCGTGATCACCTTGATGAGGTCGGTGTCACGGAAGAGCATCGCCTCCTCGAGGTATCTATCGCGGTTCCTGAGTCTGCCACCCTTCAAAAGCTGCTCCTAAAACTCGAATCTGGTTACACTTTTAGGAGTATCGTAACTCCACGCCACAAGATGAGCAAAGAGCGCACCTCGAGACGGGTCGACCAAGGGGATTACGCACCTGCCGGGAGGCAGGGCAGCTTGCTCGATCGACGCGGACTACCAATTGATAAACCCCAAAAGCCGGACCGCACGGCGGCGCTCGTTTCGCTAAATCGGCTTGATGGGATGGCGAATCACGGTCTTGAGCTTCTCCGGCGCGTACTTGCGCGGGTCGGAGAGGTAAATCTCGTGACAGAGGCGGGATTCGGAGAAGTCAGGCGCATATCCCCGTTCCGCCGCAAATGCGCGCATGGCGCCTATGATCGTCAGCTCGTCATCGTAAGGCCCGTATAGCAATGGGCGCGGATTCGGAAGATGCCGCGCCCATTGGCAAACACTATAGCATAGAATCGAACGTCTGTTCTATTCCCACTCGATCGTCGCAGGCGGCTTGGACGTGATGTCGTAGCACACGCGGTTGGCGCCGGGGACCTCGGCAACGATGCGGCCGGAAATGCGGGCCAGCACGTCGTAGGGCAGCTTGGCCCAGTCGGCGGTCATAGCATCGCTGGACTCGACGGCACGCAGGATGATCGGGCGCTGGTAGGTGCGCTCGTCGCCCATAACGCCAACGGACTTGATGTCAGGCAGGACCGCGAAATACTGCCAGCAGCTGTGCTCGGAGTTGCGCTCGCCGGTCTGCTCAAACAGACGCTGGTTGTAGGCGTCGAGCTCCTCGCGCACGATGGCATCGGCGTTCTTGAGAATCTCGAGCTTCTCCTTGTCGACCGCGCCGATGATGCGGATGGCCAGGCCCGGGCCCGGGAAGGGCTGACGGAACACGATGTGACCCGGCAGGCCCAGCGCCAGACCAAGCGCGCGGACCTCGTCCTTAAAGAAGTGGTCGAGCGGCTCAATGAGGTCGAAGTGCACGCCCTCGGGGAACGGGATCAGGTTGTGATGGCTCTTGATAGTGGCCGTCTTGCCGCCCGTCTTGCGAGCGCCGGACTCGATGATGTCGGGGTAGATAGTGCCCTGAGCCAGGTACTTGACCGGCTTGCCGTCGGTCTCGAGCTGCTGCGCCACGGCGAAGAACTCTTTCCAGAACTGCGTACCGATGATACGGCGCTTCTCCTCGGGCTCGGTCACGCCGGCCAGAAGCTCGGCGTAGCGGTCCTCGGCATGAACGTGGATAAAGTCGACGTCAAACTGCTTGGTGAAGACCTCCTCCACCTGCTCGGGCTCACCCTTGCGCAGCAGACCGTGGTTGATGAACACGCAGGTCATCTGCTTGCCCACGGCACGGGCACCCAGCGCAGCCACGACGGAGGAGTCGACGCCGCCGGACAGGGCCAGAATTACGCGGTCGTCGCCGACCTTCTCGCGGAACTCGGCCGTCATGGTCTCGACCAGGTTGTCCATGCTCCAGTTGGGCTCCAAGCCGCAGATCTCAAACAGGAAGTTGCTCAGCAGCTGCTGACCGTACTCGGAGTGCTTGACCTCGGGGTGGAACTGCGTGGTGAAGATTTTGCGCTCGACGCACTCCATGGCAGCAACCGGGCACACGTCGGTGCTGGCGGTAACGGTAAAGCCCTCGGGCACCTCGGACACGGCGTCGCGGTGGCTCATCCACACGGTCTGCTCCATGGGCGTGGAGTTAAAGAGCTTGGCGCCGGCCGTGCGCGTGATGGTGGCGCGACCGTACTCGCCCACCTCGGAGTGGCCGACCTTGCCGCCAAGCGTCACGGCCGTGATCTGATGGCCGTAGCAAAAGCCCAAGACGGGAAGGCCCAGGTCAAAGATGGCAGGATCGATGGACGGAGCGTCCTCGGCATACACAGAAGCCGGGCCGCCGGAAAGGATGAGCGCAGAGGCGTTCATCTCGCGAATCTCGTCGGCCGAGATGTCGCAGGGGACAATCTCGGAATACACGTTGAGGTCGCGGACGCGACGGGCAATGAGCTGACCGTACTGCGCACCAAAGTCGAGTACGAGGACCTTTGCGGAAGCCTTTTGATCCATGGTTCCCCCTCTTGTTGGCGGGGAGCCGGTGCCCACCCGCGTGAATGAACGAAAATAACTTTCATAGTGTACACGTTATATGGGGTTTCTCGTCCCTCGCAGCCATCAGCGCACGGCAAACGCACGACCTGGGCCCCTATTTAACAACAATTGAAGTGTTACCAGACGTTACAGATGATGTAATACGTTTGAACATTGGATGCCCTGTGCCACAATACTGCCGAACGACTCCGCCTCTGCGGCGGCAAATACGATAGGAATACCAGCATGAAGCGCATCCTTCTCATCGCCACGGGCGGCACCATCGCATCGACCGAGGACGGCAACGGCCTCTCCCCCGCCCTGACCGGTGAGGAGCTCGCCCAGAGCGTCCCCGAGATCTCGGGCCTCTGCGAGCTCGACGTCGTGCAGCCCATGAACATCGACAGCACCAATATGCGCCCCAGTGACTGGATGCGTATCCGCGACGTCATCGTCGAGGGTTATGCCGACCACGACGGCTTCGTGATTCTGCACGGCACTGACACCATGAGCTACACCGCAGCAGCGCTTTCCTACCTGATTCAGGACAGCCCCAAGCCCATCGTGCTCACCGGCTCGCAAAAGCCCATGGGCAATCCCTTTACCGACGCCAAGCTCAACCTGTACCAGAGCCTGCTCTATGCACTCGACGAGCATTCGCACGATGTGTCGATTGTGTTTGGCGGCGTCGCCATTGCCGGTACGCGCGCCCGCAAGCAGCGCACCATGAGCTTCAACGCATTCATTAGCGTCAACTATCCGCCCATTGCCTACATCCGCAATGACCGTATCGTGCGCAACGGGCTTCACGGCACGCATCAGGACGAAAACCCGGTGCATTTCTACGACAGCATCGACCCGCGCGTATTTGTACTCAAGCTTACGCCCGGCGTAAACCCGGGCATCCTCGACGCCCTAGCCGATAGCTACGATGCTGTAATCCTTGAGACCTTTGGCATTGGCGGTATCCCCGAGTTTGGTGAGTCGGGCGAGTCGTTCCAGGAGGCGATTTTCCGCTGGGTCGATTCGGGTCGCACCGTCGTCATGACCACACAGGTCCCCGAAGAGGGCCTCGATCTGGGCGTTTATGAGGTCGGCCGCGCTTACGCCGATCATCCGGGCATCCTGCGCGGCGATGACATGACCACCGAGACGCTCGTGGCCAAGACCATGTGGGCACTCGGCCAGTCACGCGATGCCGCCGAGATCCAGCGCCTGTTCTACAGCCAAGTCAACCACGACCGCATCCCGATGGCGTAATCCCAAGGGCAGATCTACGTATCGCAGCCTCAAACGGCAGGTGGTCCCCCTCGGGCCGTGCAAAAAACGGAGTATTCTGCAATTTCCCCGACGGAGACATCAAATCAACTGCTTATTTGGCGGGCTTTTAGTGTGAAAAGGCCGTCTTGTAAATAGTTATTCCTCGTTTTTTATTAAGTGTGTGGATTAACTAGTGCCAAAAACGCAATGCAACCCATTCGAACTGCCGTCTACGGATGAACAGCTGCTGAATACTCGCGATTTTGCACATCGCAGCCGGGGGGACCTGCCCAAAGGGCGCCAAATAGCATCGAAAACGTCCTATTCGATGCCTTCGAGAAGCTCTGACACCGTCAGGCCGAGTGCGGGCGCAATCTTAAATAGAACCCTGAGCGTGAAATTTGCCGTTCCGTCTTCGATTCTGTCGAGATAGGGGCGGCTGATTCCTGCTGCCACACAAAAATCGACCTTGGAGATACCAAGGTCCCTGCGCGTCTCTTCGACCCGCCTGCCAAGAATCTGTTTCGCACGTTCGTCCATGCAGCCGAGTTTGAAATGGAGCCGAACAAAAACGTAAACTATAGTTTACGTTTTAACGAATACACAGGAGTTTTCTATGTCGGGTTCTTCGATTTACGTACGGCGCACAGACTGCCGCCGGCGCGCCACGCCGATTGCTCTTGTCGTTATCGAGGCCGACCAGCTTACGCCCGACGAACGCACGGCCCTTGCGCTACTGACGAGCCGTGTCGCCACGGCGCTGCTTTCCAATCCAAAGCAAGGCGACCTCGCACGTCTATGCCAAGAGCGCGGCTGCACGCTCGACCAGACCGCTGTTATCGCCACCACCCCGCAAGGACTCCCCCTGCTCCTAGAAGCCACCGTCGCCCTAACCTTGCGCGGCGCGGGATACGAAAACGAGGCCGCCGCCGATGTGGTCTTTCAACCACGATCGAGCGGCGGCCTCGCAGCAGCCATCGAATATGCTTGTAGGCTCGTTGCCTAAAGGAACAAGCTAGAATCCCAGTCCAAAGCCCGTGCCAGTAATTGCCGAATACATAAAGTAGACGTTAATCACATTAAGGAACACGCCCGTGATGCAGCCGTTGCGCAGATAACGCTCACACGTTAGTCGCGCCATCACGGCAGAGTCGTCGTTGTTCTTAGCCTGACGACCGGCGGTAAAGTACGTCGCCACGCCGAGCAGCAGGTTGAGCACCGGCAGCGCCAGCAGCTCGTAGCTCTTGCCCCACCGCGTCGCCTCGCCGGCGGCGTTAAACTTCGTTGCCACCTCGGGTCCAATGTTGGGAAGGACACACGCCGCAACCACGAGCGGAAGCACCGCGAGCACCAGCAGCGCGATGCCCATGTAGCCGGCCTTTTTGCCATATTTGAACATATGCGTCGTCCTTACACGTTAAAGCGGAAGTGCACGACGTCGCCGTCGGCCATGACGTACTCTTTGCCCTCGATGCGCAGCTTGCCGGCGGCCTTGGCGCCCTGCTCGCCGCCGAGCTCGATGTAATCGTCATAGCCAATGACCTCGGCCTTAATAAAGCCGCGCTCAAAGTCGGTGTGAATCACGCCAGCAGCCTGCGGGGCAGTCGCGCCCTGGCGCACCGTCCAGGCCTTGACCTCCATCTCGCCGGCGGTAAAGAACGACTGCAGACCGAGCAGCTTGTAGGCAGCCTGGGCGAGCACGTCCAGACCGGGCTGCTCTAGGCCCAGGCTCTCCAGGTAATCGGCGGCATCCTCGGGATCGAGCTCGGAAAGCTCGGCCTCGATCTTGGCGCAGATGGGCAGCGGCTTGACGCCGTCGATGGGCGCCAGGTCGTCGTTGAGCATGTCCTCGTCCACGTTGGCCACGTACAGGATGGGCTTCATGGTGAGCAGGAACAGACCCTTAGCGGCAGCACGCTCCTCGTCAGTCATCTCCATGGACGCGGCACGCTTGCCCTCGTTGAGCCAAGCAAGCAGGCGCTTGGCCACCTCGAACTTGGGCATGAGCTCCTTGTCGCGCTTGGCCTCCTTCTCGAGCTTGGGCAGCTGCTTCTCGAGCGTGCCCATGTCGGCCAGGATGAGCTCGGTCATGATGGTGTCGGCGTCGCCGGCGGGGTCGACGAACTCGCCCGTACGACCCACCTCGCGCATGACGTTGGGATCCTTAAAGTAGCGCACGACCTCGCAGATGGCGTCGGTCTCGCGAATGTTGGCCAGGAACTGGTTGCCCAAGCCCTCGCCCTCGTTGGCGCCCTTCACTAGGCCTGCGATGTCGACGAACTCGACCGTTGCCGGCACGATGCGGCCCGGGTTGACGATGTCGGCAAGCATTTGCAGACGGCTATCGGGCACGTCGACGATGCCCACGTTAGGGTCGATCGTGGCGAACGGGTAGTTGGCGGCAAGGCCGGTCTTTTTGGTAAGCGCGGTGAACAGCGTCGACTTGCCCACGTTGGGCAGGCCCACGATACCGATGGAAAGGGACACGACAGCTCCTTTTGGTACAGGTACTTCAAACTGCATAAGTATAGCGCCGCCGCAGCATCCGGGCGAATCCGGACACCGCGGCGGCGCAAATGAAGCAGAGATAGAGCTCGCTGACTAGTCCGCGAGCTTCTCCACCTGATCGAGCATCTTGTCGAGCTTGGCCTTTGCCTCGGCCTTGACCTTCTCGGCCTCCTCGTGGGCCTTGGCCTTCTGAGCGGCCTTTTCCTCGGCCTCGGGATCGACGACGACCAGGTTGGATGCATCATGCTCAACCAACTTAAGCGCATGCTCGGGACACACCTTGACGCAGGCCCCGCAACCTAGGCAATACGTGGACTCCAGTGCAAAGCGACCGCTTCCCACCAAATCGCAGGCAAACGTGGGGCACACGTTGACACACTCGCCACACGACGTGCACTTGTCAAAATCGCATTCCGGCGTGCTCACCTGCATGTTCTGGGCAAGCTCGGGATGGTTTTGCAATGTCGAGAGCACCAGCTGCCGCCCGTGCGTGAGCGAACGGCGACGCTTGGTCGTCGTGGTGCCGCACATGGTGTTGAGCGTGCGCTCGAGCTGCGTGATCTGGTGACGGTGAGCCTTCAACTTCTGCGTCACCGAGGCCAGTGCCGCCGTCGCCGGATTGAGCTTGGTCACCGTCAGGCCCGTGGTACGGGCAATCTTTTCCATGTACTCCTTGCGCTCGTACTCGCGAAGCTTATGGCACTTGAGGCTCTTGGGGTCGACCTCCAGGCCCATGCCCGTACCAGCCCACTCCTCGGCAGTAGCGATGGCCTCGCCCAGAATATCCTCGCCACCGGTGTTGCGGCACTTATCGCACACGCCCAGTGGCAGGTAGACGCTCACGTTGGGATAGTCGGCCAGCACCGAGAACCAGGTCTCGGCAGTAATATCGCCCACGCAGGCGACGACGACCTCGTTTTCGCGCGGCATGCGCTTAAGGGCGCGCGTGCAGGTAACGTAGGCGGTCTCGTGGCTCGTAGCAGCAGAGACGATATCGTCATACAGGTTTTTGGGCGCCAGGCGCGGCGAGATGATCGCCTCGGTCGGACAGGCAGCGGCGCACAGGCCGCACTTGCGACAGGAGTCGAGGATCTCGATGGCGTCTTCCTCGACCTCGATAGCGTTGACCGGGCACACGTCCATGCACGCGGTGCAGGCGCTCTTCTCGTTTTTGCAGGTCAAGCACGGAATGGTGTTGCCGCGCGGACGCTCCTTGTAGTCGGCAGGATTCCACTGCGGTGCCGACGGATCGAGTGCATCGGTCACACCGCCAAGCGGGTTTTTAAGAAAGTCGAAACCCTTGCTGATCTCGATAATGTCATCAAACAGATCGTGTTCCTGCGCCATGCGCGGCCCCTCCCTGAGCAGTGCAAACAAGCAAGAGATAATGATACGCTATCGGCCCACGCCTCGGGCAAATTACACGCGGCGCATCTTTGCGGCAAATAGCCCATGGCCCATCGCCGCCTCGATTGCACAAGGTCAATCAAGCGCCAAACTATGCCTCGCACATGAACTGCACGAGCTTTTGTTTGGTCACCTTTGCCTGCTCGTTGGCCATATTACGTTCATTTCTAAAGACCGCATTTGCAACACTCTGCAGATCGGCATCGGAAATCTCACCAAGGCCCAGCTCCTCAAGCGTCGTCGGTAGGCCGACGCGCCGACAAAACTCGAGCACCTGTTCAAGCTCGGGCGCACGCTCCAGACGAAGCTGGACCACCAGACCAAACGCTACGGCCTCACCATGCATGGCCTTGCACTCGGGCAGAATCGTCAGGCCGTTGGCGATGGCATGGGCAAGCGCTAGGCCACCGCTCTCAAAGCCAACACCCGAGAGCAGAATATTGCACTCGATCAGGCGCTCAACCGCCGGCGATATACGGCCCTTTTTGAGATCGCGCTTGGCAGCGACGCCGCACTCCATGAGTGTGTCATAGCAGGCACGAGCCGCAACCAAGGCCAAGTGCCCCGGCGCGCCACCGTGCTCGTTGGCGCCGTGCGCCGCGGCGCACGAACGCGCCTCGAAATACGTTGCCAGCGCATCGCCCATACCAGCGACCGTCATACGCAGCGGGGCCGCCGCGACCACGTTGGTATCGACCACGACCAAGTCTGGATTCTTCTCGAGCATCAGGTAGCGGTCGAACGACCCATCCTCGTGATACAGCACCGAAATCGCGCTGCACGGACCGTCCATCGACGCCGCCGTGGGACATACGCACAACGGCAACTCGGCATAAAACGCAACGGCCTTGGCGATATCGAGCATCTTGCCGCCGCCAATGCCCACCACCATGTCGCAATACTCGGCCCGGGCTTCCTTGGCCATTTCGACAACGGCATCTTCCGTACACGGACCGTTGTAAATCTTAAAGAACGGCTCGCTTAGATCTTCATCCAGAAATCCATCGACGATCTGCCTGCACAGCCGATCCTCGGTGCCCTGGTCAAACAAGACATAGGCAGCGCAGCCCAACCATGACAAATACCTGCCCTGACGCGAGAGCTCACCCGGCCCCTGAACATATCGTCCGGGACCGCCATAAACCATGGGAAGCGCCATACGAGAATCCGCCCTTTCATCAACGACAATTGGTGCAAAGCAACCTGACCCCTTTGCACCATAGCAAAAAGGGGCAAAGCCGTCTGCCGGCTTTGCCCCTTCCTTAGCTTGATTTACTCATCCATGAGATAGTAGTGGCCCAGCGCGTCGGCACCCAGGATGGCGTTTGCGACCATCTCGGGCGTCACCTCAAACGGCATGTTGCACATAGTGTCATCGGGCGCGCAGGCGGCCTCGGCAACAATCATGGCCTGCTCGCGCGTAAGCTCGGCAACGCCAAGTTCCTTCATCGTGACCGGCAGGCCCAGCTCAATGCAGAAGCCCAAGACTTCCTCGAGTTTCTCAGTCGGAGCATCCTCGAGTACCAGCTGGACGATGGTGCCAAAGGCGACCTTCTCGCCGTGATACATGCCGTGGCACTCGGGCAGCATCGTCAGGCCATTGTGGATGGCATGAGCAGCAGCAAGGCCTGAGCTCTCAAAGCCAATGCCCGAAAGCAGCGTATTGGCCTCGATGATGTGCTCGACGGCAGGCGTGAGCGCACCCTTCTCCAGCGCAACCTTGGCCTTGACGCCATCGGCCATAAGCGTCTCGTAGCAGAGCTTGGCGAGCGCCAGACCAGCCATGCTGCCCTTGCCGCCAGCGCAGGTGCCGCCGTCGGCATCGTGCGTCGCTTGGGCCTCGAAGTAGGTTGCGAGCGCATCGCCCATACCGGAAACCGTCAGGCGCACCGGGCTCGCCGCGATAACCGTCGTATCCATCAGGACGATATTGGGGTTTGCCTTAAGGAAGAGGTACTTATCGAACTGGCCGTCATCGGTGTAAAGCACCGAAAGTGCCGAGCACGGTGCATCGGTCGAGGCAATGGTGGGGCAAATGATAACCGGGGACTCCAGGTAATAGGCGACGGCCTTCGCGGTGTCGAGGATCTTGCCGCCACCGACGCCGACGATGATGTCGCAACCGTTGTCGCGAGCGAGCGCAACCAGGCGATCGACCTCGCCCTTGGAGCACTCGCCGTTAAAGTCCTCAAACAGCAGCTCGGCCTTGGCCTCGGCAAAGCCGCCCTCGATCTTGGCACCGACGCGCTTCTTGCCCGAAGGCGTCACGATGACGAGGGCCTTAGCGCCGAGCGGCTCGACATAGGAGCCGAGCTTGGCGAGCTCGTCCGGACCCTGGATGTACTTGCTGGGGCTATTGAAAATTGCAGCCATAACTATCCCATTCTCTAAAAAAGAAAGGGGCTCCGTACGGATACGTGCGGAGCCCCTCGTTACGATAACAAGAGTCGATTAGAAATCGATGTCGGTGTCGTAGTAGCAGGCCTTGAGGATCTTCTCGAAGTCGGCAGCCTTGGTCTCACGCGGGTTCTCGGGCGTGCAGGCGTCCTGCTCGGCGTTCGCGGCGATCTCGGGCAGCTTGGCGAGGAACTCCTCCTCGGAAACCATCTGCGGGTTCTCGGCGTCGACCTTCACGCCACCATTCGCGTAATCCTTGATGGACTGCGGAATGTTGAGCTGGTCGTTGAGATCGCGAATCTTCTGGACGAGCGCAGCGATGAGCTCCTCGTTGGTCTCGCCGGGAAGGTGCAGGATCTCCTTGGCCACGTAAGCGTAACGCTCGGCAGCACGCGGGTCCTTGGAGTTCCACTGGATTACCTTGCCCAGGTACATGGCGTTAGCGGCACCGTGGATGATGTGGCCGTTCTCGAAGGCAGCACCGGTCTTGTGAGCCATGGAGTGAACGATGCCGAGCAGGCCCGAGGAGAAGGCGATACCGGCGATGCACTGAGCCTCGTGCATGTGCTGACGGGCCTCATGGTCGCCAGCATAGGACTTGGGCAGCCACTCGACGATCTCGCGGATGCCGTGCAGGGCGTTGGCGTCGGTGAACATAGAGGCGCAGGTGGAAACGTAGGCCTCCATGCAGTGGGTCAGAGCATCCATGCCGGTGTGAGCGCACAGCTTGGCGGGCATGGTGTAGGTGAGCTCGGGGTCGACGATGGCGACATCAGGGGTGATGTTGAAGTCGGCCAGCGGGTACTTGATGCCCTTGGCGTAGTCGGTAATGACGGAAAACGCGGTGACCTCGGTAGCGGTGCCGGAGGTAGAGGAGATGGCGCAGAAATGAGCCTTCTGACGCAGCTCGGGGAAGCTGAACGGCTGGATGATGTTATCGAAGGACTCCTCGGGATACTCGTAGAAGACCCACATGGCCTTAGCGGCATCGATGGGCGAGCCGCCACCGATGGCGATAATCCAGTCGGGCTCGAACTCGCGCATGGCCTCGGCGCCCTTCATGACCGTCTCGATGGACGGGTCGGACTCGACGCCCTCGAACAGCTTGACCTCGAAACCGCCTTCCTTAAGGTCGTTCTCGACGTCCTGCAGGAACCCGCCGCGGCGCATAGAGCTGCCGCCAGAAACGATGATGGCCTTCTTGCCCTTGAGGTTCTTCACCTCGTGGCGAGCGCCCTCACCAAAGTACAGATCGCGAGGATTGGTAAAACGTCCCATACTGTGCCTCCTAAACAAGCCCCTCTTAGACTTGCGTATATAACGGAGCACCCGATTGGCTCCGTTAGGACCGTTTTGCGCGTTGCCGGCGATGACAATGCGCGATGTCTAAACGTCTCAACGCTCAGACAAACACTATTCTACCGTTCTGGTTGGTCAGTTATTCACCTAAAGCCGACAATGATGAAACGTTTTTTCTATCCCTGAAGACCCTTGTGGGGCATTCATACTCCCAAGCTGGGCAAACGTTTTATCAAGGTTGACCACATATCCCGGGCAGGACGGTGCTCCTCCAAAATGTGCCCCGTTCGCCGCCAAAAATCGACCGTTTGCGGCACCGTGATACCACTCGGTCGTCCAAGGTGCCGACATTTGTGCGACATCCGTCTTCGTGGTGCAAAGGTGCAAGTCCAAGTGCGGCACCCCCGGTGTGCCACATGCGGGTAAACTAGAACCTTATATAGAGACATTTGAACCCTAACCGCAGCAAAGGAGGCCCCATGGCATTCGATCCCATTCAAGAGGATTGCCATCGCCTCGTTCTTGAGGCCTTGCGCCGCGACAATATCCCGCTCACCGACGGTGCCGCCGCAGAGCGTCTGATGGAACAATTCACCCGCAACCCTGCACCGCTCATCGTGCACGACCGCGACCGCGCCGGGCACCTCATTGCCAAGGTGGTCGAGGCTGTCGACTACCGCATCCCCTTTATCCCCGACGACGCCCAGGCAGAGCAAGAAGAAGCCGCAGCCGAGAACATGCTCCGCGAGGCAGCCGCGCTCGATCCGGCCAACTGGGATGCCCAGCGCATGCTGACGGCGCTCACCGCCGAATCCAACGAGGAATACGTACAGTACCTGGTGTCCAAGTGCGATGAAGTCGAGCATGACCTGGCGCTCAAGATCGCCTCGGCTCAGGACCCCTACGAGCGCGAGGCCGCAGGCGACCTTATGCGCCGCCCCTACCTGCGCTGGCTTGCCGCCCTTGCGTCACGCGCCCTCATTAGCGGCCGCTACCGCATGTCGCTCGAAGCCGCGAATCGCAGCTTGGACTTTGCGCCCAACGACCCCGCCGGCGTCCGCCACACCGCGATGCTCGCCATGGCAAAGCTCGAATACCCCGCTGAGGAGCTCAAGCGCTTTCGCTCTGCCCACTCCGTCTCCTATCTCGCCAACACGCCGCTGCGCCGCCGCCCCAAAGATGCGGAGCGTGACTTGGACCCATGGACGCTCATCGCGCTGATGAGCGCTGCTTGGCGCGAGCTGGACTACGAGGGCGCCGAGCACTACTTGCGCATCCTTGCGCGCTCGTGTCCGCACGCAGCCGAGGCGCTCTACTTCCAAACCGAGTTTCCCGATGGCGTCTATGCCCGCGTCAACGTGGGTGCAGGCTCCACCGACGAGCTTGTCCTTGCGCTGTCCGAGGCGACGCCGGTACTGCAGGAGGGCCTGGGCGCCCCCGACAACGCCAGCTTTGCCGCCTGGATCGCCACCAACGACATCGTGCGCTCCCAGATCGACGAGCGCATCCTGCGCGCGGCCGAGCAGGGGCTTCCATTTAAGGGAGGGGACCTCTAATGGATCCGAGCGTCTACATCCCCGCCTACCTGGAGCGCACCTATCTGGCGTCGCACCCCGAGCTCACCGATGCAGCACGCGAGCTTGTCCATAACGACATTAGCGCGAATCCTCAAAAGTATGCGCAGGCCGAGCATGCCCAGGCACTGCTGTCCTATGCCGGCGTTCATCGCCACCTGCTCGACGAGCTCCATCGCATCGAGGACATGGGCAGCGACGAGGAGTTTGAGCAGACGCGCAACCGCCTGTTCGACGACATGCGCGACGAGCTGCTCAAGATCGTCCGCGTCGATGCGCTGGCCGTCGACGCGCAGCTGCTCGCCATCATCCTGGCCGACACGCCCGTTGACGCCTGCCTGGGCGACCTGATGAAGCTCGAGGCGACCACGGCCGATTACCTGCAGCAAAGCGTGCCCGGGTTCGACATGGAAGCCCCGCACTACTGGGCCAATAATGTTTTGGCCGACGGTGTCACCGCAGCAGACCTTACCGTGAGCGAGCCGGCTCTTATCGGGTGGCTTCACACACTCGAGGCCATCTCGCAGCTGTGCATGGCGAGCGCCCGCTACCGCGCTGCTGCCAACTACGCCCGCCGCGTCCTTAAGGCAGAAGGCTATCCCACCCGAGCTGCCGGCACCGTGTTGCTCGCCCTCGCTCGCCTGGAAGACCAGGACGGCTTTTTCGCCCTAGCGCACCAGCTCGAGGAACAGGCGGGAGCCGATGCACTCGAGAACTCTCCTTGGTACCTGCTCGCCCGCACAATCCTATTGTTCAAAACGAACAAGATGCGTCCGGCGGTGCGTGCGCTGCGTGAGTTCGCTAACCGCTGCGAGGGCGGCGCGTTCTTCTTGCTGAATCCCATGTACCAGACACCGTACCTTCCCTGCCGGCCCGAGCCACGCGATCCCTGGGATCTTTCGCACCAGGCCGTTTGGGAAGCGGACGGCATTATCTCGGACACTCCAGACTTTGCCCCCTGGGCCAATGTCTGCGAAGACGTGTCGCAGCTTGCCCAAGAATTTGCGCGCCGCTACGGTTTTTAGTGACGCACTCGACCCGACCATATCGTTTACGTTAGGAACGGTTTCATGAATCTCCGCTCATCTCTTGCCTGCACCTCGAGCGATATCGCCCGCTGGGGGCTGCGCTCCGTCCTTAAGCGCCAGGGCGGCGTACTTCCCGGCCGCATCGCCATGAAGATCGACCCCGAGCTGCTAAGCGACCTCGCGAGCCTGGTCGACCGCAGCGTGGTGATCACCGGTACTAATGGCAAGACCACCACCTCCAACCTCATCGCCGACGCCGTTGCCGCCAGCGGCGCCACTGTGGTGTGCAACCGCGCTGGCAACAACATGGAGCCGGGCGTGGTGGGCGCGTTGCTCGAGGCGCGCGGCAACCTTAAGCGAACGGCCAGCAGCAAGCGCGTAGGCGTCTTTGAGTGCGACGAGCTCTACACGGTGCGCGTCCTGCCCAAGCTCAAGCCGACCTACTTTGTGCTGCTCAACCTGTTCCGCGACCAGCTAGACCGCTACGGCGAGATCGACCATACCCAGGACGTCATCGCCCATGCATTGGAGCTCTCTCCGACGACAACGCTCATCTACAACGCCGACGATCCGCTGTGCGCCTCGATCGCCGCGCGCGTTCCCAACGCGAGTATTGCCTTTGGCATCGATGGCGCCACGGGCACCGAGTCCGACCGCATTAGCGACTCGCGTTTTTGCTCGCAGTGCAACGCCCCGCTGGAATACGACTATGTGCAGTACGGACAGCTGGGCGCCTATCATTGCCCCTCGTGCGGCTGGGGTCGCCCCGCGCTGCTCCGCCGCGTGACGGGCGTTGAGCTCGGCTGCGACGGCTACGGCTTTGACCTGGCCTTTGGACCCGAGGCCAACGCGCCCGCCGTGCACATCGCCACGCGCTACAACGGCCTGTACATGGTCTATAACGTCGCCGCCGCCTTCTTTGCGGCGCACGAGCTGGGCGTGGACGCGGCGCACCTGCAGCCCACGCTTAATGCCTACGTGCCCGCCGGCGGACGCATGGGCCGCTGGGATATTGCCGGCCGCACCGTCGAGGCCAACCTGGCCAAGAATCCCGTGGGCTTCGATCGCCAGATCCAGTCCATTAAAACGGCAGGTAGCAGGCTCTGCGCCTTCTTCCTAAACGATAACGATGCCGACGGCCACGATGTCTCGTGGATCTACGATGTCGACTTCGAGCGCATCGCCGACACGCCGGGTCTTGTCGCCTTTGCCGGAGGCACGCGTGCGCACGACATGCAGGTACGCCTCAAGTACGCCGGCATCGATGCCGCGATTATCTCGGACGTCGCGCAGGCGATCGGCGCCGTGGCAGACGAGGCCGCCGATGACACCTTCTACGCCGTCGCCAACTACACGGCCTTCCCGCCGTTAGTCAAGGAGCTCGACGGGCTTAAAGACGACGATGCAAGCTCAATTGTCTCCCACGCCGTAACGCGCGCCGATGGTAGCGCTGTCCCCACCGATATTGCGCCGGTCGAGCTTTCGCGCCCGTTGCGCATCGTCTACCTGTATCCCGATGCGCTCAACCTCTACGCCGACGGCGGCAACGTTATCGCGCTCGAACGCCGCTGCGCCTGGCGCGGCATTCCCGTGCGTGTGGACGAAGTCCACATGGGCGAGACGCTCGACCTGACCGACGCCGACATCGTTATGATGGGCGGTGGCTCCGATCGCGACCAGCTGGCGGTTGCACATGAACTGCTCGCTCAAAAAGACAAGGTCGCGGCCTATGTTGAGGACGGCGGCACACTGCTTGCTATCTGTGGCGGTTATCAGCTGCTCGGCCGTTCGTACTACATGGGCGACGATCGCATTGAGGGTCTGGGCGTCATTGCCGCCGAGACTGTGCGCGGCTCCGACCGCCTGATCGGCAACGTCGCCGTCAAGACCGACCTGGCACCCGAGCCCTTTGTGGGATTCGAGAACCACGGCGGCCGCACCCTGCTCGATACAGCGGCCACGCCGCTCGGAACGTCCGTCGTCACTGGCACCGGCAACAACGGCGACGACGGCTTTGAGGGTCTGATCTACAAGAGCGTCATCGGCACGTACCTGCACGGCCCGGCGCTACCCAAGAATCCCGAACTCGCCGACTGGCTGATCGCGCACGCCCTCGAGCGCCGCGGCGACGCACAGGCCAACGCTCTGCTGCCGCTCAAACCCCTCGACGACACCTACGAGCGCGCCGCCCACGACGCCGCCATGAAGCTCCTCCCCTAGCACCCCACCACCACAAAGGGGACAGGTACCTTTGTGGTGGTTTTGACCCGCCACGGTAGTTTGTCTCGATTTGTAACATCTAGACCGTTAAAAGTCGTCGTACTGTTACAGATTGAGATGTTGGTGCCGACGCCCGCCGTCTATCTCGATCTGTAACAGATAGAGCCGATTTGCCCGCTCAGATGTTACAGATTGAGATATTTGAAAATCGGAATAAAAGCCTACTCCTGTGTGGTGGTTTTCCAGTTTGCCAACGATATACGCGCCGGCAAAAAAGTCTGCTATACTCTTTCCCGCTGTCCCCATCGTCTAGCGGCCAAGGACGCCACCCTTTCAAGGTGGATATCGCGGGTTCGAATCCCGCTGGGGGCACCAACCCGAAAATGTGCGAACCCGTGCGATGCTAAGTCGTGCGGGTTCGTTGCGTTCGTCGTCGCAGTAGAGCGTGGCCACGCACTCCTCCGGCGTCACCATCACCTGATAGACAAAGGAATCGAGGACGGCCGCGTCGTCCATCCCGCCGCCGCACTGGAGGAAGTCCGCGAACTCCTCGGGGTCGATGCGCGCCTCGTCATAGGAGGCCAGATCGCGCTCGGCGCGGGCCTTCTGGGCCTGAAGCTGGGCGATGCGGTCGGTGAACTCGGGCATCACGATGCCCTGCTCGATGGCGGCCATGATGTTCTGGAGGCCGTTCTCGGCCTTGCGCTTCGACGCCATGGCCCGCCTGCGCGCGTCGGCTATCTCCGGCTCCGGCTCGTCCCAGAGCATGTGGGATATGCGGAGGGCCGTCTCGCGGTCGCGCAGCATCCCCCTGATGGCCTCGGCCAGCTCGTGCTCGAGCCAGTCGCGCCGGACGGGCTTGGCCCCGCAGCGGCAGCCGTAATACTCGTACTTGACGTTCTTCTTGCCACGGCCAGACGTCCCGGCCATGTTGTGGCCGCACTCCGAGCAGATCGCCCTGCCGGACAGCGCGAACGCTCCCCAGTCCTCCGAGGCCCGGCGCTTCTTCGGCTTCACCTCCTGCGCCATAGCGAAGGTCACCTTGTCGATAATCTGGGGCATGCCGCCCTCCACCTCTATCCCACCCCACGAGTAGAAGCCCGTGTACTTCCTGTTGTGGAGCATCTGGTACACCATCGAGTATCCGCACGGCCTGCCCGTCCTAGTTGTCACGCCGCGCCGCGCGAAGTCGCTGGCGATGGAGTCGACCGGCTCGTGGTCGCAGGAGCGCCGGAACGCCTCGCGCACTATCGCGGCCTCGTCCTCGTTCACCACGTACTCGTCGTCGTCATTCCGGCCGTAACCGTAGACGCGCACGCCGTTGGTCTTGCACTTGAGGGCGTTGCCCTCCATGCCGCGCCTCGTCCTCATGGAGGTCTTGACCGATTCCACGGCCGCGAGGCCCTCGTAAATCTTCTCGATCAGGATGCGCTCGGGGCCGTCCGGCATGGCCTCCATGGCCGACACGACCTCGACGCCCTTCCTGCGCAGCTCGTGCTTGTACGCGGGCGCGTCGTACTCGTCGCGCGAGAAGCGGTCCATCATGTACACGAGCACGATGTCCGACTCGCCCGCGTTGGCAATCATCTTCTGGAACTCGGGGCGGTCGTCGCTGCGGCCGCTCATGGCGTAGTCGGAGTACTCCCCGACGATGGCGTAGCCCTCGCGCGCGCACCAGTCGCGGCAGACGCGCAGCTGGTCGTCAATCGAGGCCTCGCGCTGCTTCGAGCACGAGAAGCGGGCGTATATGACGGCGGTCTTTATATCTTCTGGCATAATCTAGGATGCCCTCCAAACGGGCGGCTATCTGGTAAACCCCGCAGCAGCGTTGGCGCGCTTCGACCTGCGGGGTTTCACTTTGCCGCTACCAGACCTGGGCGTATACCTCGAACGAGGAGTGCTCGGGCATGTTGAAGCAGGAAATCTCGAACGGCTCGGACTCGCCCTTGGACGGGGTATCGACGAACGTCGTGTTTCCGTAGTTGATGGCCCCGGAGGCGTCGCGAGCAATCACGGAGACGGCGACCTGGCTGTACTGCTTCTTGTCCAGATCGTAGTTGGCGGTCAACTCGCCTGTGTACGAGACGCCGCCGTACGAGTCAGGCACCTCTGCCGTGTTCGATACGGTAAAGACATCTTCGTCCAGCGTCTGGCTGTCTACCCAGCTCGGCTCATTCGCCTTAAACTCGACCGTTGCGGGGGCGGTGCCGTTTCCCGCCTGGAAACCGTAGTGTACGGTCTCACCGGGGAGGACGACGAACAGGGTCTGCTTGTCGGAGAAGACGATGGAGCCGTCCTCGGCCTTGCCCGTTATCGTCACCGTAGGCATCTGGGCCTCGACGTCCTTGTTGGTGTTCTTCAGCGCGAAGCCGTAGTAGACCCATCCGTCACCGACCACCGACCAGCCGGACTCGGTAATCTCTAATGGTTTCGGTTCGCTCCGATTCTCGACCTCCTTGGACTCGCCAGACGATTGCTGACCGGAACCGGCTTGTTGCCCGCCGGAGCATCCGACAAGCGGCGCTAGCGAAGCCGTGGCCATAGCGGCCAGGAACGTTCTGCGGGTAATCATGGGTTACTCCTTCCCCTGCGCCGCCCGCAGCTCGCGGGCGACAGCCAATAAGACATGCTTGTGCGGCGACGTAAGGTCGCGGTACGTGTCGACGAGATCGCGCTCATCGTTTGAGATTGGTGCCAAATCACCGCTCTCGCCGTAGAAGTCAGCTATGTCGACATCGAACAGTCGGCAGAGCCTGATCATGGTGTCGGCGTCTGGCTGGCCGCGCCCGACCTCCCATGCGCTAACTGTCTTACCGCTCTTACCTATGGCATTGCCTATGTCTTCAACACTTAGGTCCTTCTCCAGGCGGAACTTCTTGATGTTATCCGCGATGCAGCGCCTTACAGGCTCCATGACTCCTCCTATTCCGGGAATCGCTCGGCAAGCCCCGACGCGACAATCATGAGGGCGTCTCGGCCATCGTCGCTCATCGAGACGTACAGCGATTCGAGCTGTTTTATATTCGCCGCCAGATCGGAGCCGCCGCTATCCCTGCCAACGAGCTGGTCGAGCGTGATTCCGTAGCAGTCGGCCAGCGCGCACAGCACGTCGGAATCGGCGTCGCGCACCTCGCGCTCGTAATTCTGATAGGTCTTTTTGGGGATGCCGAGATAATCGGCTACCTGTTCCTGCGTAAGGCCGTTCTTGAGCCTGTACTCCTTGAGCATCATGGCCTCGCTCCTTTCCTCGGTAAGAAGAAGATACCCAAAATGGGGACTTTTATCAATATATCTTCTTGCGGCATCCCCAATTTGGGGGTATAGTTCCCTTACGAGGTACCCAAAACGGGGACCTACGGAAGAAAGGAGATAGAGATGAAGAACAACATCGCATCGGAGCGCGTGCGCCTCGGAATGTCGCAGCAGGACCTCGCCGACGAACTCGAGGTTTCGCGCGATTCGGTCAAGGACTGGGAGGCGGGCCGCACGCCCATCAAGAGCACCCTCCTGATCTCGATGGCCGACATCTTCGACTGCAGCCTCGACTACCTCATGGCCCGCTCGAACGAGCGCCTCATCAAGAAGGCGGTGGCGTAATGCCCCGCAACCAAAGGCTCGACATCATGCGCCGGAAGTTGCAGCGCCGCTTCAAGTCCTGGAAGGGACGCCGGGCGTAATGACGTGGACGAGCAGCGAAGTCCGCTACCTCGAGGAGCACGCCGGGGACGGGGCTGTGGCCATAGCCGAGGCCCTCGGCAAGACGGCGAGGGCGGTGGAGGTCCAGGCGTCGAAATACGGACTCTCACTCCGCAGGCGCTGGATATGCCCGCGATGCGGGCGGCAGACCTTCAAGCCGCTATCTAGCCGGACCGGATGGTGCGTCTCCTGCACAAGGGAGCAGCGCGCCTCCGAGATCGCCGAGCAGGTGCGGGCGATGGAGGAGGAGGTGAAGAGGGAGGACCGCGTGAACAAGGAGCGGCAGCGGCTCTACAGCCGCAAATACCGCGCAAAACGTCAAATCGACGAGAAGTTTTCGAGAAGCGATACCCAAGAAACGGAGGAAGAATGACCCCTCAAAACAGATACGCGGGCACCCCCAGCAACCACACCAAGAGCGCCCGCACGTCCAACAGGACTCCCCGCATCGTAGCACGCGAGGGCTACCGCCTGCCAGCGCAGGAGCAGGCCGACAGGCAGAAGGACGCCTTCAGGGCCGGGCTGCTGATCGGTATCACCGTGACGGCGCTCGCGATGTGCGCGCTGCTGTGGCTCTGGATTATCCCGACCATGGACGGCGCGGTGCACAGCGCGCAGGCCGCATACGAGGCGGTGGGCGTCCATGCGTAACGACGAGCGCTACAAGCCGAAGCCGCAGAGCGGCCAGCTCGAGATTTTCGGCCTCGGGGCCAAGGGCGAGGCCGACGCCGAGGATGCGCGCCGCTGGATTGACGAGAACCCCGGCGCATGGAACTACATGGTCGAGAACGCCGTGAGGCTCTCCAAGAAGGGCTACGTGAGCGCCAACTACCTCGTCAACATGGTCCGCAACGAGCTGCACGTGGGCGTGCGCAACGGCCTCGCGCCGTCCTTCGCCCGAATCATGGAGGCGCGCTACCCCAGCCTCAAGGACGCCTTCAACAAGCACCGCTCGCAGAGTGACGGGTTCACGGCATGAGCTGGGTAAGGCACAGGGAGCGCTCCATGACCTTCCAGCTCGAGCTGGAGAAGATCGTGGGCAAGGAGCGTCACCGGACCGACCCGCGAACCGGACGCAACTACACCCCGAAGCAGACGAGGCTCGCCGAGGAGGCCGTACGCAAGGCCTACAGGGCCGAGCACGAGGACCACGGGGACTTCGACGGAATCGTGACCGTCGCCATCGAGACCTTCAGGCCACTGGCCAAGAGCAACCCGAAGTACTGGGTGGGCCGCGCCGACCTCGGCAAGCCCGACTGGGACAACATCGGCAAGCTCATATGCGACGCGCTCAACGGCGTCGCGTACACGGACGACGCCCACGTTGTGATGGGTGGCGTCCAGAAGGGATGCCGCACGCCATACGGCACGCCGCCGCTGGCAAAGGTGTGCATCACCCATTTCACCGAGGAATACATAAAGGAGAAAAAGAAATGAACGACAAGTACTTCGACGCCAACCTCTTCGAGGAACTCCCGGCGGACCACTTCCACAAGAAGGTGCTCGAGCACGCCACCTGCATCGCTAGCAACCTCATGTTCGATGCGGCCCACCCCGACCACACCGGCGGCGTGAAGAGCGCCAACGCCTACCACATGATGATCGCGCTGTGCGAGGCCGGGCTCGCGAAGCTCGACGAGAAGGACGTGGCCGAGAGCCGCGAGTTCGTCGCCAAGGTGCTCACGCCCATCACCAAGGAGAACGAGCGCGAGATGTGCCGCGAGTTCATGGCAGCCATTTTCGGCATCAAATAGGAGGCACGCATGGAACCCATGGAGATCAGGGCCAACTTCAAACAGACGACGGTCAAGAGCGGCACGGCCGTGCTGCAGCTCGAGATTCTGACGAGCGACGCCAACGCCTTCCCCATCCTCAAGCTCTCCGGCAAGCCCGTCGTCCTGACGGTGGCCGACATCCAGGACGAGCTGCCGCTCGACTACGACGAGGAGGACGAGGGCGAGCCGCTCCCGTTCGACCGACCGGCGAACGTGGACGCGGAGACGGGAGAGGTCTACGAGGTAATCACGGACGAGGCGCGAATGATTGGAGACGGTGAGTAATGGAGTACACGCAGGACGAGAGGCTGGCCGTGCTCACGGCCATGCAGAAGCAAATCAAACCCGCGCTCGACGAGGCCAAGGCCATCGCGCGGCAGGAAATCATGGAGGGCTTCGCCGAGACCCACACCGACCGCCGCGCCATCATCGTCGGCGAGGAGAAGGTCGGCGAGATCGGCATCAGCTACAGCAAGGCGGCCCCGGTAATCCTCGAGGAGCGCATGGACGAGGCCGTGGCCTTCCTCGACTCCATCGGCATGGTGGACATCGTGCCCAAGAAGGGATGGGAGGCGCACTTCGCCAAGGCCGGGGACAAGGTCGTGTGCACCGACACGGGCGAGACGGTCGACTGGGCCATGTGGTGCCCCAAGTCGCCAAAGACCGCAGCGGTGCGCGGCTGCGCCCCCGAGGACGTCATGCAGGCGCTCGGCCCGCGCGTCGAGGGAATGAGCGCGGCCGCCCTGCTCGGGGACGGTGAGCTGTGATGGCCGAGGAGATGACCATGGTCCAGGCGGTGCAGCCGGATACGTTCGACCCGTCCGCGATGTTCACCCAGCTGCTCGCGGAGGCGCAGGCCGAGATGGTCAACCCGACCAAGAGCAAGACGGGCCAGAAGGGATACCAGACCTACTCGTACTCCCCGCTTGACTTGGTCCTGAACATCATCAGGCCGCCGCTGAACAAGCGCGGAATCTTCTTCTACCAGCGCTCCGAGGTCGCCGCCAACGGCGCGGGCATGCTCCTGAACACCATCGTGGCCTTCGGCGGCGAGGAGCGCGTGCTCGACGTGAAGCCCTACGAGTACGCCAGCGACCCGCAGGAGTTCGGCAAGCGCGAGACCTACGCCCGCCGATACTCCGCGCTCATGGCCTTCGGCCTCGTGGGCGAGGAGGACACCGACGGCGACACAGGCCCCAAGGAGACGAAGGAGAAGGCTCCGACGAAGCCGCGCCCGAGCAAGCGCAAGGTGATGCTCGCCAAGATAGCGAAGCTCAAGGCCGAGTGCATGCAGAACGGCGTCAAGGAGGAGGGCCTCCGCGCGTACGAGGAGGCCAACTTCGGCACCGACGACACGACCAAGCTCACCGACAGGCAGCTCGAGGAGCTTGGCAAGCATCTGGCCCAGATGGCCAGGGACAGTAAGGAGATCGACTAGTGAGCAGCGGAATCAACACGGTCGCCATCAGCGGCAACCTCGGGCGCGACCCCGAGCTGCGGGCCACGCAGACGGGCACGCAGGTGCTCCGGTTCTCGGTGTGCGTCAACGAGCGCCGCAAGGTCGGCGACGAGTGGCAGGACGTGCCCAACTGGGTCGACGTCACCGTTTTCGGCAAGCGCGCCGAGGCGCTCAACCGCTACCTGTCCAAGGGCGCGCACGTGTGCGTCCAGGGCAGGCTGCGCCAGAGCAAGTGGGAGAAGGACGGCCAGAAGCACAGCCGCCTCGAGGTGATCGCGGACAACGTCACGTTCTCCGGCGGGGCCAAGCGCGACGACGTGCCCGACGAGGTCTACGACGACGATTGCCCGTTCTAAGGAGTGAAGATGGAGCAGTATTCGATTCTCGACCTCGCGCTCGAGGTCTACATCCCGGGCGCTCACGGCTACGGGTGCCCCGAGGGCCGGTGCGTCTACACGGTCACCAACGGCCAAGCGCTCCTGGTCGAGGCGAAGGTCAAGCGCTCGCGCGGCAACGACGCCGCGCCGAAGGTCAACAAGAAGCGCCTGCAGCGCGTGGCCATGTGCTTCGCCGCCGACCATCCCGAGGTCGAGGCCATCAGCTTCGACGTGCTCGAGGTGATCGTGGGCAGCGAGGCCACCCTGACGTTCAACGCGGCCAAGGCCGCCTTCACCTGGGAGCGATGACATGGAGGAGGCCCAATTCAAGTGGCTTCCCAAGTTCACCGCAGCCTGCGCCAAGGCACCGGAGGAGCAGCGCGGAAAGCTCCTCTGGGCCTTGGCCCAGTACGGCACCTACGGCATCGAGCCGAAGCTGGAGTGGCCGCTCGATGCCATCTTCGCCAGCGTCCGCGAGGACATCGACTACTCGAAACGGTGCATCGCGGCAGGCAAAACGGGTGGACGAGGCAACAGAAAGCCCCCTTTAGACGGTACTAAACCCCCCTTTAGCGAAAGCGAAACCCAAAACGACGAGCCGGATGGAAACGACGAACCCCTTTCGGTAGAGCAAAAGGGTGACGGGGACAGCGCCGAAGCCAAAGCAAAGCAAGGCAAGGCAAAACAAGGCAAGGCAGTTAGTAAGAGATTCGTCAAACCCGCGCTCGCGGAAGTCGAGGAGTACGTCTCGGCCAAGGGCTACACGTTCAACCCCGAGGCGTTCTGGAGCTACTACGAGGCAGTCGGGTGGAAGGTCGGCAGCAAGCCGATGAAGAACTGGAAGGCCGCGTGCTCCACGTGGCAGCAGCGCGAGGCAAAGAAGGAGGTCAAACATGATGCGTACTCAAATCTCTGACGTGCTCATGCCTGACGGGGCGCGCGAGCAGATCGCCGCAATCATGCGCTCCCGCCTCCGCAAGGCCGGGCTGCGCGGCCCCTACGCCGAAGCCGACTGCGACCTCGGCAAGCGCATGGCCAAGCTCGCCGGGAAGGGCGAGGGCGCATACCTCTGGGGCGAGCCGGGCACGGGCAAGACCTACGCCGCCGCCTGCGCCGTGCGCATGGCCGTGCTGGATGGGACGAGCGCCAAGCTGGTCACCACGAGCCGCCTGCTCGACGACATCCGCGCCGAGTACGACGGCGGCGAGCGCGGTGTGCTCCGTAGGGCCGAGCGGTACAGGCTCCTCGCCCTGGACGACCTCGGGGCCGAACGCCCGACCGAGTGGGCCATCGAGACGCTGACGCGCCTCATCGACACCCGCGTGGCCGAGGGCCTGCCCACCATCGTCACGAGCAACTACCGCATCGGCCAGATCAGAGACCTCTGGGGAGGCATGGCGGGCAAGCGCGTGGCATCGCGCCTCGCCGGTGCGTGCAGGCCCATCGAGGTCAAGGGGCAGGACAGGAGGCTCGGATGATAGTGAGCGCATCGCAGCTCCGTGGAGTCCCGAAGGACCGCGCGGAGCTCTACGGCAAGCCCCACGTCGGCGCGCGCTACGTCGGAAACCGCTACGAGCTGACCGCCGAGCGCTGCGGAATCTGCGGGCGGCAGGCCACGAACTGCCACCACCTCGTGCCGAGGCGCTGCGGCGACTTCGCCCTCGTCACTCCCAGGGGCACGTGGCGGCTCCGCTCGCCGCTGATCGCCCTATGCGGGAGCGGCACCACGGGATGCCACGACGGGTTCCACGGCGGGGCGAGGTACAAGCCCGAGTGGGTGTGGGACGAGCCGGAGTTCGAGGAGGCGTGGTGGGACGGCACGCTGCTGTGCGAGCACGAGCCGCACGACCCCACGCTCTACGGCTACGGCCACTGGGCGATAACGGACACCAAGACGGGACGAACCATCGAGATAACGGAGGGTTAGACATGGAAATCACCAACTGCGAGCAGTACGTGCTCGCCGAGCTGGACTACGAGCAGCGCCGCAACGAGCGCCTCGAAGCCGAGAACAACAAGCTGGCCAAGCAGCTCAAATCTATGACCAAGAGGGCCGCGAGCTACTACGAGACGATCACCCGCCCGAAGACGCCCATCGAGGCGCTCGCGGATAGGGTCATGCGCGAGGAGATGCTGGCCCGCTTCTCCTATGCCGAGGTGACGGGCGTGGAGGACCTGTATACCGGAAAGACGCTCGACTTCGACGAATGGTGCCACCAAGCGGTGCGCCTGAAGACGCTGCCGGACGGCATCAGCGAGGAGACGCTCATCCAATTCATGCGCGACGACCTCAAGGCCATCTACGACGCGGAGGTGGCCAAGTGTACCGAGTAGAGGCTGTCGTTTTCGACAAGACCGACGGCGGCAGGCCGAGGCCGTCGAGCGGAGCCTTCTACGACGTCTGCGCCGGGAGCTTCGAGAAGTGCATGGAGTTCATCCGCGCCAACGCCGTGACCCCGCCGGACTGCCTGCCGACCTTCTACCGCATCGCCCGCGATGAATAGGGCATGCGCGGGGCAGACGGTCCTCGACCTCTTCCCCGCGCCTCCGCGCGACCACGTCGAGGACACGCTCACGTGGATGTGCGACGTGCACGGGTGCATCAGGGGCGAGATAGAGGGCGAGGTCCGCGAGCTGTACCGCGACTTCGGCACCGTGGAGGCGTTCGACCGCTGCAAGGCGCTGGTCGACTTCCATGACGGGAAGAAGTGCCACGAGCCGCTCCTATGCACCACCCCACGGCAGATAGGCGTGTTCGACCCAAACGTGAAGGTCCACACGGTGTGGGACCGCTGCTGGGCGGCGACCCACGGCCTGCCGATGGGGCAGGTGTTCAGATTGAGAAGCTGGGACTACGGCCAGAAGAGACCAGGGAGCTGGATGGAATGAGGAGACCGACCGGGGAGGACGCCATAAGGGCCGCAGCGCTGCTGCTTAGCATCCCGCTGCTTTTAGCGTGCCTCCCGCTTATCGCATACGACTGGATTAAGGAGAAGACGAGATGAACGAGATCACTGCCGAGGAGAGGCTCCGCATCGTCGAGGAGCTGAACCGCACGGCCAACGACAGCCTGGGCGGCGAGAGCCTCCAGCGCGCGCTGGCCAGAATCACCGGGGCGGAGGACACGAGCTGGCGCGGGGTCATGCGCCGCGTTGCCGAGCTGGCGTACCGCCCGACGACGCAGGTGCAGGTGGCTCCCGACGGCCGGTACCACTGCTTCGCCTGCGGCCACGACGGCAGGACCGCACCCACGGGCGGCCTGAACTACTGCGAGCAGTGCGGGGCGGAGGTGACCAACTGATGGATAAGCCCGACATCTACAGCGACGGGGAGAGGCCGGAGCGCTGCGCGAACTGCAACCATGTCAGGACGACCGTGTTCCGCAGCGTCTACGGGACCGAGCGCATCGAGTACGAGTGCATGCGCAGGCCCGAGTTCATCCACCGCACCCAGGGCGAGGCGCGCTGCAACTACTGGACCGACGCGAGCTACGAGACCGGGGATGACTAATGGCAATTATCGAAATGCCCAAGGGCGTGACCCCATCCATGATCCCCGAGTATGCAACGCCCAACGAATGGGCCGAGGCTTTCAACGTGAGTGTGAGGACCGTCTACAGGATGTGCAGCCTTGGGGAGCTAATGACCGTGAAGGTCCGCGGCAGCATCCGCATTTGCCGCGACATGTCCTTTGTACTGCTGGGGCTAGATAGGTGATAGCAATGGCGAATATCGAGTTACCAAAAGATGCCGAGGGCCGCGAGATTCCGCTGGACACCAAGGTGCTGTACAACGACAGAGGCGTCGGGTACGAGGTGAACAGGTTCACGTTCGGGGTCGATGTGATCACACACGAGGTCGAATGGACAGCCTGTTCCTACGGGACTGGGGACATGGTGTACCACTTACCTGTCAACTCCATGCACCTAGAGAGGCCGGACAGCCTCAAGCAGCTCGCGGAAGACCTCAACCGTGTGCGGGATGCTCACGATGAGCGCGGCAAGAAATACCACGAAACGCCGGTCGACTACATCCAGTGCCAAGGCAAGCGCTGCGACGATTGCCGACTGCATAACCACGAGATTGGCGAGACGTGCTTCGAGGCCATGATGGACGACATCGTATCGCGCGTGAACCGTCTGTATATTGATTCCAAATATCTGGACGGTGATTCCGAATGATTGAGCTGCCGAGGGATGCCAAAGGCCGTGAGATTCCGCTGGATGTTGACGCGCTGTACGACAAGAACGGCAACAGGGTCGAGGTGTTCAGGTGGAACTACGTCCGAGGCAGGAACAACAACTGGACGTTCAATCGCCTGCTTGAGTTTGTCACAGTTCCGCTCTACCCGCGGGATTACTTCCTAACACCGCCAGACAGTTGGGAGAAGCTCGAAGAGGACTTGGACAGGTGCATTAAGGCAGACAGCCTTTGCGCGTACAGCCCGTCAGAAGAATGTTCAACGTGCATCCTGCCAAGGGATAGTCAATGCCATTGCGATTCGCTGGCACTCGAGGCCATCAAGGAGCGCATCCGCGAGCTGAAGGGTGAGAACTGATGAACTTTTCCGATTATGTCGAATTGGAAAAACGCGCGGAGGCACACGGCCTAGGGGACGACCCGTCGCTGGCGCAGCTCCTGCATATTATCCAGTTCAAGCAGGCTGTTGTGCGAGGACACAAGAGGACGATGAGCGACCTTGCCACTTGGGAGAAGAACATCGCGAACTGTGTCGAGCAGCGCATAAAGGAAGCGGAGGGGTTGTAGATGATCACTGACGATGTGCGCCGCGAGGCGGCAAAGGAGCTGCGGGAGCTTGCGACCCCCGGATGCATCCGCTACGCAGAGGAGTTCTACGAGGAGCTCCGCGAGATCGTCGCCTCTGACCTTGACGGCAGTTTCGACGGCATGGCCAACTCGCTGGCGGACCTAATCGACCGCCCGACCTGCAAAATCATCCTCGTGGGAGAGCTGCGCACGGCCTACGGCAAGCCGATCACCGGGGTAAACGGATACGTGCTGTCGTGCGGGCACTCGGCGGTCGGGCTCGAGAAGCCGAGGTATTGCCCGAAATGCGGGGAGGAAGTGAGCGAATGATTGACCGAGACCAGCTCAAATGCTGCCCGTGCTGCGGCACAACCGAGCATCTTGCGCATTCCGCGTACCGCCCCCAGATTGGCGGCATATGGCAGTTCGTTTACTGCGCCTCGTGCGGGGCGCGCGGAGACGGCGACCCGATGGATGCCAGAGGCGCGCGCGACCGATGGAACCGGGGGCCTGTCCAGATACGAGCGGAGGTGGCCTGATGGACACGATGGAGGACATCCTCGCGGACTGCAACGAGGTGTTCCGCTACGACGAGACGAGGCCGCAGGACCGCGCCCACACGTACCTCAAGGAGCACAGGGTCTGCCGGGGGTACGACGACACGGCCATGGAGCGCGCCGCCCAGGACATGATCGAGCGCGCATACGCGGTCGGGCGGATGGAGAGCAGCGAGGCGGTGGCGAGGGAGACCGCGCGCATCATCGCCGAGGGAATAGCGAAGGAGCTGGGCATGACGCCCGGAGAGGAGCAGACATGCGATTCGAGATAACCGAGGTCCACGTGGTGGACATCCCCGACAGCGAGGTCGAGGAGATGGACAACCCGCTCGAGGAGATCAAGGACGACGCGCACTGGTTCATCGAGACCTACGAGCGCGAGGCGTGGTGCGAGGAGGTGACCCGCCTTGGCCGCCAGCTGTGAGCCGGGATACAACCTCCCGGACGGATGCACCGACGCGGCAATCGACAGGCACTTCGGCGAGGGCAAGCCAACGTGCGCCGAGTGCAAGCGCATGGTCGAGTGCTGCTGCGACTACGGCATCTGCGAGGTCGAGTTCGACCGGGCGTACGCCGAGGAGTTCGGCACCGGCGACGCCGAGAACTCTAGCTTCGGGGCGATGTGGGCGCTCGAGTGGATACCGAACCACATGAGGGACATGCAGGAGGCGGCGTGCGAGACCTTCGAGAGCTACTAGCGCTGGCCCTTTTGGCGGCGGCCCTGCTGGCGGCATGGGCATGGACGGTCCGCGCCCTCGCCGCAGGGCTCCTCCTGCTCGCATTCATGGCACTATAGGAGGGACACATGATCGACTGGAAGAGGGCGGGCGGGTGCCTGCTCATCATCGCGGCCTGCCTCGCCATAGACGCGGCGGCGGTGGCCGTGATGTTCAAGATGCTGCCGGCGCTGTCGGCGGCGATTGGAGTGGGATAGATGGACAACAAGGAGTACAGCCAGCACAGGGTTGAGCAGGGAATCACGGCTGCGCTCGAGGCGTTCAAGCTGCTGGGCCTCACGCCGCTGGAGATATTCCAGGCGGCCCGCAGCATCAGCCTGGGCGTGGCAGCCAAGGCCAAGGCCGAGAGCGGGAGGCGCGAGCTGTGAGCGTGTACTGCCCGCACTGCGGCCGCACACACCCCGAGGGCCAGCGCTGCCCGTGCAGGCCGAGGCCCAAGCGCAGGCCGACGGAGGGCGACGCCACGAGGGCCGAGCGCGAGCCATGGCGCACCGAGTACTCGTCGAGCGCGTACCGCAAGGCGAGGCAGAGGGCCATCGGCAGGCAGCTGGGCAGGTGCGCCGACTGCGGGAAGGTGTGCGCCGAGTACCGCGACGGCCGCTGGTACACGGCCGGGATGGGCGGCGAGGTGGACCACGGCCGCGCGCTGTGCGAGGGCGGCGGCAGCGAGGTGGAGAACCTGACGCTAAGGTGCAAGAGCTGCCACAAGAAGCGCGATGATGCGCGCAGGGCGGCGAACAGATAGCTTTTATGCACAAGGGTGTGGCCTCGGACGGGGCTGCACCCCTTTTTTATGCACGACCCCCCTACCCCCTCGGAACTGTCTCTTATACACATCTGACGCTGCCGACGAAGGCTTAGGTGTAGAT
>UQMO01000024.1 GCA_900542125.1 uncultured Collinsella sp.
ACGAGATTCATGAGCGTCTCGTGGGCTCGGAGATGTGTATAAGAGACAGTCATAGCATCCCTCGGCGGCAAAATCGACTGAAGCATTCATCGCGACCAGGGGCGGACCGGTCTGCACCTCGACGGCAACGCCCAACTCGGCGCCAATGGTATAGCCCTGGGATGTCCCCGTGCCCTTTTCCTCTCCGTATGACGTGCCGCCCAACACCAGATAGCCGTATGCCTGCTCCAGATCCTCAACATAGGGCGCATCCTGCAGCACGGCAAGCACGCGCGGGTTGGTATAGACCTTGTAGCGGTCCTTGTACGTGATCTTGACGCTGTCGTTGTCGACATCGGGCAGCGCGAGCGAGATAAATGTGCCGTAGGTAGTGCCGCGACGGTTGCTCTCGCTAATCGCCTGCTCCTCGCCGCGGCGCACCTTTCCGTTCTCGTCGAGCGAAAAATGCGAGGCGGTCATCCAATAGTAGTCATCGTTCTTGCGCAGGTCCTCGTCGCGGTGCTTGCCCACCACGGCGATAAAGCTCTCGTTATAGCGGTCCGAACCCGAGACACTGCCCGCCTTGACGTCGCTGATCCACACCTGCTCTATACCCTTGTGGTCATGCTTGTTGCTGCTGTTGTATTGCTGACCGCTCATGCTCATGGTTCCGACCATGGACCCCAAGCCCTGAGCCCCGCTCTGTGCCGTGTTGCAGGCAAAGTCGCGGAACACATCGCCGCCCACGAGCACCTCGTCGACCGCCAGCTGCTCGGACAGGCCGTCAAGGTTGGCAGTGGCAAGGGCAATAGGCGCCAAGGTGCACGGATAGCGCTTATCCTGAGCGCTATCCTTCCATGCGCTGTTGGGCACATGCATCAGCCCATAGGAGGCGAGGAGCCCGTCTCTGTATTCCTTGCAATCGGAAAGCTTGAACTCGCCAGACTCCGAGTCAAAATACGCGTAGCGGTACAGCGCGCCGTACAGCCCCTTGCTGCCGTCAGAAGCGCCGTAATCAAAAGCGCTGCGTTGCCAGTCATAGCCCGCAAGAATAAGGCCCGTGACGGTTTCACCCGTCTTCTTTCCTTCTTCATCGTAGGCGGCAAACGTGCCGAACGTCGCATTCGCAGCGACCATGGTCTTGCCGTTCGCGGAGAGGGAGATTGCGCCCGCGTCGCCCAGAGCATCGACATGGACGAGCGCACCCTTGGATGCATCCCACGAAAACAGCTCGCAATGCGTCGACTTATCAATATTCTTCTTGCCGTAGGGTGCCGAGACCACGATGGCGAGGTCATCGCAAAAATCGCGATCGAGGTCGCCGGCCGCTAGCGAAACGACAGGAGCTGACTGAAGCTGCGTCCAGGAGTCGTTCCCGCCCTTGTTGTGCGTGGTGTAGTCCGCGGCGTTACCGGCATCGATCTTGACGACGCTTTGCTTCCAGTTGCCGCCCTCCAAGTCATACATGTCGACTACAGCCTTGCGCACGCCGTTCTCGTCGACATAGCAGCCCGCGTAGACAAAAAGCTCGTCGACGCCGTCGCCATCGACATCGCCCGCCTCGACATCAAAGACGGCGTCGTGCTCTTGCAGGTAACCGGCATCCAGGTACTTAAAACGGCCTTCGTACATCATATTAGTGTTGACCGTCACCGGCAGGTGTGTGTCGAGAGTGCGCGTACGCCCGTTGCTAAACGAGTAGAGGACCAGCTCAACCTTTCCGGCGTATGACTTGCCGTCAATCGTCGTGGAGGAACTGTCGCCGTAGGCACGGAGCTCGGCAACGCGGCTCTTTTTGCCCGTTTTGGCGTCGCTGCAGAACTCGACGCTCGTGGCGTGAATGCCCGAGAAGCCGCTGTTCTCGTTGGCAAGCACTGTCGATGACCCATTGTTGCTTAGGTACGACCAGTCGCCGCCGCCGTAATCGCTGTACTTGTAGAGGTCGCTACCCGTATCGAAGCTGTTGACGTTTTGCCAGAACTTTGCGGCGCCCCACACACTTCCATAGCCATCGGTGAGTTTGCTGCTGCCGCCAAGATCGCCGCGCTCGACGTTCTCGAGCTTGTCGCGCAGAGTGTAGCGATTGCCATGGCTACCGTTAACTGCCATATAGACCTCGCTGCGCGTGGCAAACGTCGTGGGAGTGGTGGTGGAGTAGGGGCCAACGGTATCGGCCGGAATGTCCTCGCTCGTGCCCAGGCCCAGGTCGCTATAGTCCTGCTCGGTCATATCGGTGATCTCAGGCGTGTCGGCCGCCTGGGCGACGTTGGGAGCCGCCGTGAAACAGGCGACACTCGTTGCAATCAACGCAGCAAGCGCCGCCGTCCCAACAAGCGGGATTTTCGACAACCGGCGAATGTGGGGGTGTGGAACGTGCATGGGGGACCTCGCTTTACTCGAGTGGAGTCGGCTCATTTTTGCAAATGATACGTCCGACGCCCGATATCACGTGTCTCATTTTCGCCAACGGCGTGTCTCATTTTTGAGAATCCGAGATGCCGCGGAAATCTTATCCCAGCTCAAAGGCCATTTCTGGGATGTATTTTCCATCGAGTGCCTCATCGGGAAACTGCATCCCATTTCAAGCGTCGATTCCGGGACGCATTTTTCGAAAGCCTGCCCATCCGGAAAGCCCGTCCCACTTTGGACGCATCCGGGCACGGAACCATCGACCTATCAGGCCTTCCATCAATAAAGAGGCGCCCTCCCGGACGACGGGGCATGAAGTTCATCGCGAGTTCCGCAATCAGAACCACCCTTAAAAAGGGTGGTTTGCTCTTAGGGTATAACCCACGGGCTCCGGGCTCGCGTCTAAAGGCGCGGGCCCGGACTTCGTCCAGGCCTAGTGCATCTTGACCCGTGGCGCGCCGGTCGAACCGGCGGGATCACCTCCTCTTGAAGGGGTCCTCGTACTCCTTCACGCCCAGCTTGTCCAGCGCGATGTCGTGGGACTCCTGCTCCCTGATGTACTTGGCGATCGTCGCCTCGTTCAGGCCGACGGTGGACACGTAGTAGCCCTCCGCCCAGAACTTCCTGTTGCCGAACTTGTACTTGAGGTTGGCGTGCCTGTCGAATATCATCAGCGAGCTCTTCCCCTTCAGGTAGCCCATGACGCTCGCGACGCTGTACTTCGGCGGGATCGCCAGCAGCACGTGCACGTGGTCGGGCATCAGGTGCCCCTCGATTATCTCGATCCCCTTGTACTCGCACAGCTTCCTGAGGATCTCCCCTATGTCGCTCCTGATTTGGTTGTAGATCACTTTGCGCCTATACTTCGGCGTGAACACGATGTGGTACTTGCACATCCACTTCGTGTGGGAAAGGCTGTAGGCCTTCTGGGCCATGGCGACCACCCCTTCGACTCGAATTCTTGACGGCCTGAACAATCGTCAATATCGGTCGGAGGGGTGGCTTTGTAAAGCCGTTTGTCTCCACCCGCATAGCGGGTGGGTTGAAGCTGGCCGCTGCGCGCCCAGCAGACTAAAGTCTTGAACGCAAAGAAGGCCACTTAATGTGGCCTTCGTCTTGCGCAGGACTGTAGAGCAGGAAACTTCGTGCCCCGACGCCCGGGAGGACGTTGCATTTAGAAAGATGAACCGACTGCCGTCAGCGATGGGAGCTACTCCCCCAGCACGGCCTTCTTGGCCGCCAACGCCATGTTGTCCAGGTCCTCCTTGGTGGGATGGTCCTTCGCGGCAACCCAGTTGTCGAGCAGCATCTTGAAGCGGGCATTGTCGGAATCTTGCTCGAGCATCGCCTCGTAGCGCTGCTTGACCGCGGGACCCATCTTGCCCTGGCACATTGCCCAACCCACGAGCTCGGCATCCCCAGCCAAATTGGAGGTCACGCGATCAATAATCTGCTGGTAGTAGCTCTGGTCGGCGCCAAAGCCGCAGGTGCCGAACAGGAAGACGCGCTTGCCGTGTAGGGCAGAAAGCAATGCCGCGACCGAAGGCGTGCAGGCGCCCTTGTCGCACCAAAAACCGACGAGCACGGTATCGGCCGCGCAAGCCCCCTGCGCCTCGCACTCGACCTGCCCGGCATCCGCGTCATCGCTCAGCGCAGCAGCGTGGATAAACTCAACGCCGGCAGCCTGCAGGGCGCGCTTGATTGCACCCGAAACCATCCTGGTATTACCGCTCTTGCTGTTAACCACCAAAGAGCATGTCATAGTCACGTTGCTCGTTTCCCCCAAAACTAAAGCCACTAATGCAATTTATTAGATGAATATCTTAGTACTAACGTGACAGATGTAAACCACCGTCTGTCGATTGATTAATTTGCCCCACGGGCTTGCTCACTGGGCGAACTGGCTGCGGTAGAGTTCGGCGTAGAAGCCACCTGCCGCTAGCAGCTCGTCGTGCGTGCCGCGCTCGATAATCTCGCCGTCGCGCATCACCAGAATGCAGTCGGCGTTGCGGATGGTGCTCAGGCGGTGCGCCACCACAAAGCTTGTGCGGCCAGCCATGAGCTCGTCGAATGCTGCCTGCACCTGCAGCTCGGTGCGGGTATCGATGCTCGACGTTGCCTCGTCCAGCAGCAAGATCGCCGGGTCGGTAAGCATGACGCGCGCGATGCACAGCAGCTGTTTTTGACCCTGACTAAACGTGCCGCCGTCCTCGCCGATCACCGTGTCGTAGCCGCCTGGCAGCTGCACGATAAACTTGTGCGCATGCGCGCGCTTGGCAGCCTCGATAACCTGCTCGCGCGTGGCATCCGGGCAACCGTAAGCGATGTTTTCGGCCACCGTGCCCTCGAACAGCCAGGTATCTTGCAGCACCATGCCAAAGGCGCGGCGCAGGCTTGCGCGCGTGTAGTCACGCGAGGAACGGCCATCGACCATGATGCGTCCGGCATCGATATCGTAAAAACGCAGCAACAAGTTGATGAGTGTTGTCTTGCCGCAACCCGTGGGACCAACGAGGGCAAAGCGTATGCCGGGCTTAGCCTCGATGCAGATGTCCTGCAGCAGCTTGCGGTCGGGCACGTAGCTAAAGTCCACATGCTCAAAGGCGACCTCACCCTGCGGGGCTGTGAGTTCAACGGCATCCGCGGCATCGGGCTCCTGCTCGCGTGCATCGAGCAGCGCAAACATGCGGCGCGCCGAGGCATAGGCCGTCTGGATCTGCGTGATGACGTTGGTGACCTCGTTGAACGGCTTGGTGTACTGGTTGGCGTAAGACAGGAAGATCTGCACACCGCCCACCGTGAGCGCCGCGGGCACGCCCGTAATCACGCCAACGCAGCCGATCACGGCCACCACGGCATAGATGATGTTGTTGATAAAGCGCGTGCCGGGGTTAGAGAGCGAACCCATAAACTGCGCGCGCTCACCCGCGGTGTAGAGCTCGGCGTTGAGGGCGTCGAAACGCTGCTGCGCGTTCGGTCCATAGGCGAAGGCGTCCACGAGCTTTTGCTCACCCACATACTCCTCGATATGGCCGCCCAGCTGGCCCTGAATGCGCTGCTGCGCTGTAAAGCTCTTGTTGGAGAGCTTGGCGATGGCGCCCGCCGCAAAGATGGAAAGAGGTGTGACAAGCACCACCACGAGCGTCATGGTCAGGTTGATGGAGAGCATAAACGCGAGCGTGCCCACGATAGTGATGACTCCAGTAAAGAGTTGCGTGAAGCCCTGCAGCAGGCCGTCGCCCACCTGGTCGACATCGTTGACCACACGGCTCATAAGGTCGCCGTGGGCATGGCTGTCGATAAAGCTGAGCGGCATGCGGCTGAGCTTGTCGCTCGCCTCCACGCGCATGTCGCGCACCGTCTCGTAGGACAGGCGGTTAACACAGTAGCCCTGCAGCCACTGGAACGCCGCAGCGCCCATCACGACAATCGCGAGCTTGGTGACAAGCGGCAGCAGCGCATCGAAGTCCACCTGTCCGGCGGCAACGATGAGATCGATGCCCTCGCCGACGAGGATGGGCGTATAGAGTTGCAGAATCACCGAGATGGCGGCACTCACAAACGACGCCGCAAACGAGATGCGGTGCGGACGGACGTAGCCCATCAGGCGGCGAGTCACCGCGCCCACGGGGTAGCGCTCGGGGTCGCCGGGCTGGCGCGGGCCGTCACCCAGATCGTTGAGGTTATCGCTACCGGACACATTGGCCGTCATCGTGGCGACCGAACCGGAAGAAGTATACGGATTCATTTAGCAGCCCTCCTTTGCGCGGGTGGATGCAGGGGCGGAGTCCGAAGCGGGCGTCGCACTCCCCTGCTGGCCCTCGAGCTCCTCGCGACGAAGTTGCGACTGGCAAATCTCGCGGTAGAGCTGGCAGCTTGCGTACAGCTCGTCGTGCGTACCCAGGCCCGCAACCGAACCGTGATCGAGCACACAGATCATGTCGGCATCGCGCACGGTCGAGACGCGCTGGCTCACGATGACGGTCGTCAGCGGCAACCCGCCCTCGGCGGCGCCGCGCACGCTGCGCTCGCGGATGGCATGGCGAAGCGCCGCGTCGGTCTTAAAATCGAGTGCCGAGGCGGAGTCGTCCATGATCAGAATCTGCGGCGAACCCACCAAGGCACGCGCGATGGTCAGGCGCTGGCGCTGACCACCGCTGAAGTTCTTGCCGCCCGCCTCGACCGGGGCGTCGAGCCCCTGCGGCTTGTTGCGCACGAGCTCGCTGGCCTGCGCCATATCGAGCGCCGCCCAGAGCTCCTCGTCGGTCGCCGACTCGTCGCGCCAGGTCAGGTTGCTGCGAATGGTGCCGCTCACCAGCGACGCGCGCTGCGGGACGGTCGCGACCACGTGGCGCAGCTGGTCGAGCGGCCAGGTGCGCACGTCGGCACCCATTACGCTCACGCTGCCGGTACCCGCATCGTACAGGCGCGGAATGAGCGAGACGAGCGTAGACTTACCACTGCCCGTGCCGCCGATAATGCCGAGCGTTTTGCCCAGCGGCAAATCCAGAGTCACGTCGTTGACGGCATTGGCGGCGCCCGCGCCAAAGGAGAAGCTCGCGTGGCTCAAGCTCAGCGCGGGGACCGGGGCAGCTGCGCCCGCCGCGTTCGGCTCGGGCAGGGCGACCGGCTCGTTGCCCTCGTCGGTAATGCTCGGCACGCAATTGAGCACCTCGTTGATGCGCGACGCGCTGGCGCTCGCCTTGGTAAAGACCACGACCAGGTTGGCGACGTACACGATGGAGGTGAGCGTCTGCGTCATGTAGTTGACAAACGCCATGACCTGGCCCTGCGTGAGCTCGCCCACATTCACCTGGATGCCGCCCACCCACAGGATGGCGCACACGCCCAGGTTCATCACAAGAAACGTGACGGGGTTGAGAATCGACGAGAGCTTGCCCACCGCGATGGCGACATGCGCCTGATCGTCAGCCGCCTGGGCAAAACGCTCGCGCTCGTGATCCTCGCGCACAAACGCGCGGACCACACGAGCGCCCGAAAGCCCCTCGCGGCAAATGAGCGCAATGCGGTCGAGCTTTGCCTGCAGCTGCTTGTAGTACGGAATGCAGCGCGCCATGACAAACCAAAACACCAGGCCGATAGCGGGCGTGCAAATCAAAAAGATAATGCCGAGCTTAAGGTCGATGGCGAGGGCCGCAACCATGGAGCCCACCGCCAGGAAAGGCCAGCGGATAAGCATGCGCACGCCCAGCGCCACGGCGAGCTGCACCTGATTGACGTCGTTGGTGATGCGCGTGATGAGCGACGGCGTGCCAAAGCGATCGAGCTCGGCATAGCTCAGCTTATTGATGTGCCCGTAGAGCGCGCCGCGAATATCGGTGCCCATGCCCTGTGAGGTGAGCGCCGCCATCTTTTGGCAAACGAGCGTAAACGAGATGCCGATCACGGCCATGGCGCCAAGCAGCATACCGTAGTGGACGACGGCGTTGACATCGTGCGCACCGATGCCCTTGTCGATCATCTGGGCAATCACGAGCGGCGTCAGCAGGTCAAAGATCACTTCGATCAACTTGCACGCAGGGCCGATCACCATATACCGGCGAAACTTACCACCAAAACGCCTGAGCAACTCAATCATAAAAAGGCGCTCCCTATCATCATTCACACTCAATTCGAATCATGATAGTACGGTGAGCCCAAAAGAAGCGTAAACAACTCGTCATTTCTAATGGGATTCGGTTTCCAAAGAAGCGGAAAAGCACGCGCACACCCAGCCAGTGTCGGGTCGACCGCCTGATATACTTACATTAGTGCTACCAAGTTAGTCGCCGACCCTTGAAATGAGGTGCCGAGATGAACGACATTCTCGCAAGAAGAGCAAGACGAGCAACTGTGGGCATCGCCCTTTCCGCGGCACTTGTCGCGGGAATCGCCCCCGCAACGGCGATCGCGGCAGAAACCAGCTCCCCCACCGGTGCAGTTGCCTTGCAGACGGAAGATGCGGCCGCCGCAAAAGAAAAAGCGTATGCAGCCATGCAGGAAGCGCTCAAAAAACTCAAAGCAGCGGAGGACGCCGCAAGTCCCGAGAGAATTGCGGGAATCAATAATATGATTGCCAGTGATCAAGAGCTCCGCGACATTATGCTGGCGCATGCCGCCGAATGTAGGGAACTCCTTCCCGCCATGCAAGCGAACGTCGATGCAGCCCAAGCCAAATACGACGAGGCCAGCAACCTGGTAAGCAGCCTTCAGGCAAAATTAGAGGCACTTAAGGCACTCGGCGACGAGGCGCCCAGCGAAGCTATTAAACAGTTGCGCTCCGAAATCATGGCGGCAAAATTGCAAGAAGAGTCTTGCAAAACGACGCTTGACAGCTACCAACGCCGCCTCGAAAGCCAGGAAAGACAGATTCAGAGATTCGAAAGTGCGGCGGAGGAAGTCAAAGCCCACATCGACGAGGAAACAGCCAAGCGAGATGCGCTCCTCGGCGATTTGGAAAAGGCGCAAGCGGCATATGACGATGCCTGCAAGGCATACGAAGAGGCAAAGGCCGCGGCAGACAAGGCCACCTCGCCCGAGATAACGAAACCCGCCGAGACGACAAAACCCTCCAGCTCAGCGCAGCCGGCCGAGACGGCGCAGCCCGCCAGCTCGCCCGCGACCGGCAAAGACGCCCCATCGAGCTCCACCAAGCAGGCGAACACGAGCAGCGGCAAGCAAGCAGATACGACCGCCGGCAAGCTCGCAAACACGGGCGACACAGCACCGAGCGCAATCGCACTCGCAGGAATCGCCGCCGCAGGCCTCGGAATAACCGCCACAGCCACACGCCGCCTCAAAAACTCAAAATAGCCGCCAGAGCATACTACCTTCGCCAATCCACAAACCCAGAGACAAAAAGAGGCTCGTTTCCCCAACCTAGGGAAACGAGCCTCTTTACTTGTAAAAACAGATGGTAATGCCGCCGTCTCTTGAACCACGTAGCCGCCGCGCTCCAGACAACGCCAACGAGCAGCAAAAGACACGGGATTAAATTATTCAGATAAATGTGACCCTTCAGGTGGTTTTGGTCGGCTACCCGCGAGTGCCGGCAGGGCGCTTGGTAGTCGAGCGATCCCGCAGGCAAAGCCGAGGACCAGCGAGACACCAAGCGCCCTGCCGGCACTCGCGGGTAGCCGCGGCACCAAAAAGCACCTGCGCGCTCGATGGATTCGGATGCCCGACAGAGGCTCCTTATGGCTGCTTCCTTCCGGACCTGACCAGATTCGGAACATGTCGTCATCCGAACCCATCGAACGCGCTAGGCGCTCGGTATATCTTACCTGCTCCCGCCCAGCAGGGCAAGTGGGGCGAACCCATCGGATGGATTCGCCCCACTCGTGCATATCGTTAGCGGCGCTTGCGGTACAGGACCGCGCCGCCCGCGACGGCCAGCGCGCCGATGCCGGCCATGGCGCCGAGCGCCTCGACCGGCAGGCTGCGGTCGCCGGTGTCGGGCATGCCGCCCTTGGAGCCGTCGCCGCTAGAGCCGCTGCCGGAGCCGTTATCTGAACCGCCGTCTGAGCCGCCGCCCGGCGTGCCGGGGTTCTCGGGGGTGCCGGGGGTCCCGGGATTCTCGGCGTAGCTGTTGGTGAAGACCGGCGGCAGGTTGGCGTCGCCCTCGTAGGAGACCTTCGCCGACAGGTAGCCCGTCTTGGAGCCGTCGGCCGCCTCGTCGCTCACCGTGACGACAATCTTGTGCACGGCCTTGTCGTAGGTCACGTGTGCCTGGCCATCGTCGACCTCGCTCACCGTGAAGGTGTAGGTACCGGCCTGCTTGAAGGTCAGCGCGTCGAACGTGACGCTGCCGTCGGCGGCGTTCTTGGCGGTCGACATGACCTTGCCGTCCCGGCTCTTGAGCTCAAAGCTAAACTGCCCCGCCTTGAGCTCGGCGCCCTTGAGCACCTTGGCGGCGCCCAGCTTGAGGGTGACGGGTGCGGCCTCGTAGCCGTTGGTGAACGTCACCGAGTCGTCGCCCGTGGGATTGCCCTCGGCATCCGCCAGCTCGTGCTTGACGGCAAGCGCGCCGTTTTTGGCATCGGTGACCGTCGTGCGCACGCGGTACGTCGCCTTGTCGTATGTCACGCCGCCCGCCGTGCCGGCGACCTCGCGCAGCTCGTAGCTGTGCATGCCGGGCGCGGTGTAGGTGACGGGGCTGAGCGCGACCGTGCCGTCGGCGGCGTTCTTGCCCGTCGCCGCGACGCTCTCGCTGCCGTCGGCGGCAATCTCGACCAGCCGGAACTCGAACTCGCCCTCGGCCAGGTCACGACCCTTGAGCTTCTTGCTCACCTTGATCTGGTCGGTGACGGAGCTCGGCGTCGGGTTCACGCCGTAGGTGTTGGTGAACTCGAACGCGCCCTTGCCCTCGGGCGTGCCCTCTGCGGGCAGGACCTCCGCGACGAGCGTGCCCGCGTTGGTGTCCTCGACCACCTTGACCGTAAAGGTCCTCGTCGCCGTCGCGTCGTTGACCACGCCGTCGACCGAACCGGACTCGCTCACCCGGTAGGCGAACGTCTTGGTGCGCAGGCCGTCGCGGTCGATCTCGACGTCATCGAGGTCGCTCGGCTGCTTAAACGTGACATGGCCCAGCTCGACGTTGCCGGCGGCGTCGTTGGTCGCCTCGGTCACCGTCTTGCCGGAGGCGTCGACCGGCGCGGGCGCGCCGTCCAGCGGCGTGATCTTAAAGGTGTACTTGCCCGCAATGTCGTCCTGCGTGAGGCCGAGTCCGGCCTGGCCGAGCGCCAGCGTCTTGGTGCCCGCGAGGTCGACTGTCGCCTCGTTGGTGCCGTAGCCGTTCACGAACGACAGCGTGTCGCCGGAGCCCTCGGGGTAGACCACGCTAACGTCCAGCCCGCTCTTGCCGTTATCGGTCACCTTGACCGTGATGTCGAAGCTCGAGGCGGTTGCCGTCACGCCCGCGGACAGCCGGTCCGTGCCGTCCTCGGATACGGTATAGGGAATGGCCCAGGAGCCGTCGGCGGCCCTGGTGGCGGTGCCGTCCGCCACCATCCGCTCGAGAGCGTCGGTGGTGTAGGCGATGGGCGAGAACGTAAGTCCCGCGGCCTCGCCGTCGCCGGAGGCCCGGTTGGTCGCGGTCGCGACCACGTTGCCCCGGGCATCGCGGACGGAGAACGAGAACTCGCCCGCCGCCGCGGCGCGGCCCGTCAGCGTCTTGGTGGCGTTGATGGCCGCGTCGCCCTCGCCGCCGAGCGTTCCGGTGGCCTCGTAGGAGTTCTGGAACGCGACCGTCACGGGCACGGGCGGCGCCATGACGTCATCCGCTGTGGAGACCTCGCTGCGGGCGACCTCGACACCGTCCTTGGCAACTGTGGTCGTGACCGTGAGCTCGCCCGTCGCGGCGTCGTAGCCGGGCGCGATGGTCACCGTGCGCGGCGCGGTGTCGTTGGTGTAGCCCTCGCCGCCGAGCTTGGTCTCGGTGACGGTGAAGCGATAGGTCTTGCCCGCGTCGGCGTCGGTGAACTTCACGTCGCTCTTCGCGGCACCGCCGATGAGGTCGACCAGGTCGGCCTTCCCATCGTCAGCCGCGGCCACGGCGTAGGCGTCCTTGTCGGTCTTGAGGCCGAGCTTGGCAGCCGTCTCGGCGTCGGCGGTCACGGTGAAGGCGAACTGCCCCGCCTCCATGGCGCGGCCGGAGAGTGTCTTGGACAGGCGCACGCCCGCACGGGCCGAGTATTCAAGCCCGGTCGTGTAGGTGTTGACGAAGTCACCGCCGCTCACCTCCGCGATCGCGGGCGTCGTGGCCGTGAGGTTGCCGGAGCCGTCGTCAGTCACGGTCACCGTCATCGTGGCGACGTGGCCGTCGTAGGCCACACCGGCGATGACAGAGCCGTCGTCGGGCCTGACCTCGCGCACCGTGTAGGTGAAGGTCTTGGCGCGCACGCGCTTGCCACCAACCTCGGCGAACTCGGCATCCTTGAGCTCATCGAGCGTGTAGCGGATGGAGCCGAAGTCGAAAGCGACCCTATCGCCCGCCTTGGTGCCGGCGGCGGCCGTCACGCTGACGGTCTTGGAGCCGTCGGGCATGGGGGCGCCGCCCTCGCCCGTAAGCGTGAACTGGAAGCTGTCGCCCTCGGCCCAGTCGCGGCCCTCGAGCGTCTTGGTGAAGAGCCCCGCGGTGGAGACGTCTCTGCCCTCGGTGGCCGTTCCGTACGTGTTGGTGAACGCGACGGTCGCGCCGTCCTCGGTCACGGCGCCTTCGGCCTTGGAGCCGTCAGCCCCGTTGACCGTGGTCGTGTAGCCCTCGGCGGCGTCCTCGGTCACGGTGTAGCACGCGCCCACGGGCAGGCCGGCGATGGTCTTCTCCCCGCCGTCCTTGAGCGTGAAGGTCGCCTTGCCGTCCGTGAACGTCACGGCGTGCTCGCCCTTGCCGAAGGTGCCGGAGACGGGCCCGCCGTCCCCGTCGGCCAGCGCGACCGTGAAGCCGAACTCGCGCTGGCTGTCGCCGCCGACGACCGTCTTCTTGACGGTAAGGCTGCCGGTCTTGGCGGTGTTGGTAAAGACCGCCGCCTCGACCGTGCGCTCAACAGCGTCGCCCGCATCGTCGGTCAGCTGTGCAATCTTGGTCTTGGCAGACAGCTTACCGGCACCGTTGTCGGTCACCGTAACGGTGGCACGATAGGTGGCCTTCGAAAACGTGAGTGCCGCCTCGTCACCCGACTGCTCGGTAATCACATAGGTATAGGTACCGGGCTTGGTGTACTCGATGGTACCGAAGTTGCCGACCTGGGCATCCTTGTGCAGCCCAATCGTCGACACGCCGTCTTTGACGCCCTTGGGCATAGGTGCCTCGCCCTGGGCAGTCAGCGTCATGGTAAAGGCATCCGATGTCATCCAGTTGCGTCCGGAGATCTTCTTTTGCACCTTAAAAGCGTTTTCCACCTTTGTGGACTCCACGCTGTAGACGTTGGTGAAGCCCACCTGCGTCGCCTGTCCGACGGTACCCTTCTGGGAGTTCGCCTTATCGACAACCGCAAAGCCGTCCTCGCTCGTCATGAGCTCACCCTTGGAGTCGAGCTCCTGCACCTCGTAGTGCGCACCTATGGGCAAGGTAACCGTGACGGAGCCGCCAGCCTTGAGCGCGATGGTGTCACCGCTCTTGATCTGTCCGCTTACATAAGTGCCATTGGTGCCACTGGGGCGACCGGCGTACGCAAAGGTGCCGGCCAGAGGCGTTGTGCCATCGGCCTGGTAGAGCAGTACCTTAAAGGTAAATGCCTTGTTGGGCGCGGTGATGCCTTCGGCGGCCGTGACCGTCTTGCTCAACGTCAGGCGCCCGTCAGAGACCTCATCGGTAGTGGTGTTGGTCTTGACGGCAGGGTTGTTGCCGACCGTCACCGACGCCTGGTTGGAAATATTGCCCGAAGCGCCACCGCTCTTAAACGCGTCCTCGGTCACGCGGACCTTAAACTGAACCGTGCCCTCCTTGCCGGCGGGAACGTCCGTCAGCGTCCAGGTGAGGTTGCCGTCATTGTCCCTGGAGCCGACATCCTTATGGTCGCCGGCGAACTCCACGAACTTGGTCCCCGCGGGAACGGTATCAGTGATAGTCACCGTTGCCGGCTCGCTCTCGGTGTTCTTGTAGCCGATGGTGTAGGTGAGCTCGTCGCCCAGCGCCACACCCGACCCATTCGAATCCTGGGCATCACTCTCGGACTTCTTGGGCACGTAGTTGGTCGTGGTGCCGGTATAGCTCTTGTCGCCGACCCTAATGGTAGCGGCGTTGTTGACGGTGCCGACAGCGCCCTGGACACCCTTCACAGCGTCCTCGGTAATCTTTACACGCACGCGTACCGAACCGTGGCTGCCCGCGGGCTGCTCACCCAGGTTCCAGGAAAGCAATTGGCCACTCGCGGCGCCCTTATCGGCACACTCGCCCTCAAAGGCCTCGAACACAACGCCGGCAGGAAGCTTGTCGGTCACGGTCACGTTGGCCGGAACCAAGTTGCCATTGGCATCGGCCTCGGTGTTGACCCAGTTAATGGTGTAGACGTAGGAGTCGCCCACGGAGAGCAACTGCCCGTCGATGTCCACATCGGGCTTCGCAACCGTGCCGATCGTCTTGACCTTATCGCGTGTGTTGTGGAAGACGATCTTGCCGTTCTCGGTACCATTGCGATAGGTCACCTTGGACGTAAGCTTGCCGTTGTTGTTATCGGTCACCTCGAGCAGCACGCGGCACGTCGCGGACGTGTCCACGGGACGCACGCCCTCGGGCAGGTTGGCCAAGCGCTCTTTTGCCACCAGGTTAAAGCTGTAGGTAGTGGTGTGGTCGGCATTGTGTTGCTTGGTGGCAACACCATCCTTCACAGCGCCAGCAAGGTCAATCGTCAGCTCATGGGATCCGCCGAGAGCGCCGCCAAGCTTAAAGTTAACCTTGCCGAAGTCGACCGTGGCGATACCGTTATCGCTCGCTTGGGTCTTACCCTCATCCATCTTTTCGAGCGAGCCATCGGTCTTCTCGGCATACAGGTCAAACGTATACTGACCCGCCTCAATCTTGTCGCCGGAGTCCATTACCTTCTCGGCAGCAAGACCGTCGAATGTTCCGGTCGCGATGTAGCTGTTGGTAAAGGACACCTGGGCCTTGGCGGTACCGCTCTCGGAGCTAAAGGTATTCGCATCGCGGGGCTCTTCAACGTCGTTGGCGTCATAGTGCTTGACCGTGGTCACGGTATAGAGCGAACCGTTATCGCGCTTCTTAACCGCAATCTCTACCTTCCAATAGGTGGAGTCGTATGTATAGCCGCCCCTACCGCCGCCATTCTCGACAATCTTGTAGGCAAACGTCTTGTCCGCATCGCCCGTCGCGAAGGTCAGGCCGCCCAAAATACCGGTGTGGGACGTGCCATCGGCCTGCGGTTCATCGTTCGTAACGGTGAGCTTACCCTCATCCGCGCGCAGCAGCTTGTTGAGCTTTTCGATTGAAGCATCGTCTTCGCCCGTCACCGTAAAGCCAAACATGCCGGCATGCAGATCGTGCCCGTTAAGCGTCTTGACGATCTCCAAACCGCCCTGGAGCTCGTAGCTCGTTGAAGTTTGGTAACTATTGGTAAAGATGAAGCCTTCCGAGCCGGTCGTGCCATCGGCACGCGCTACAAGTTTGCCGCCCTCATCGGTTACGGTGACCGTCACGGTATAGACGTGCTGGTCATACTTCCACTCGCCAAGACCGCTGTTCGCAGCCACCTCGTTAATAGCGAACTTATACGTGCCCGGCTTGTTGAAGGTGAGCTTCGAGAAGTCAAGCTGGTAGTGCTCCCCGTCCTTGAGGCCCTCCTTCGTTTGCTTCTTCTCAGCGTAGCCGTTCTCCGCACTCATCGAAGAGCCGGTGATGAGCTTGCCGTCGATAGCAGCCTTGGTGACATCATCGGCCGCGGTCATGGCAAAGGTAAACTTGTCCGGAGCATTGGCACCGGCAACCACCTTGGTCACGGACGGAGTATAGGTTGCTGCCTCGGCGACCGTATAGGTGTTCTTGAATTTGACCGTCGCGACACCGGTAGACGTCGCATCCGACGGGTAGATCCACTGGCCCTCGAGCTCGTCCTTGCCATCGACCTGCTTGCTTACCGATGTCGTGACCCTAAGCGTGCCGTCGCCGTTATCCGCTACGACGGCCCTAACCGTATGGACCGTCTCGTCGTACGTATAGCCCGTCGCTTTGTCGTCAATCTCGCTCACCGTATAGGTGAACGTCTTGCCGGCATCATCCTGAGTGAAGGTCAGCCCGCCCGCAGGTACCAAACTTACGGTCTTGGGAGCGTTGGCCTCGACATTTGCGGTCTCAAAGACCTTGCCATTCGTGGAAATGCCAACCTTGCTGGCAGACGTCTCGTCAGCAGGCTTGACGATATAACGGAACGTGCTCTTAGGCGAGCCAAAAATGGTCGCGTCCTTGGGATACGTCAACGTCTTCTCGATCTGCAGGCCGCCAGCGGTGCCATAGTCGAGGCTTGCCGTATAACGGTTCACAAACGATACGGCAGGCGTTGTGGTACCGGCCCTGCCGGCATCGTACTGCTGCACGTAGGTATTCGCATCTTGCTTGAGCTCGGCAATCTTTTCGTCCGTCAGTGCGCTCGCATCGCCGGCATCGCCCAGCACCGCCGTCACACCCGCACCCTTGAGCACGGTCGTCACGGTGTAGAGCTTGGCAGGGTCGTCGCCACGCGCAAGAACCTTAACGAGCACGATGGCATCGCCGGTGTCATAGGTGTAGCCGGCAGCAGTAGCAGGCTGGTTCTCGTGGATGCGATAAGCAAACGTATGGCCCAGATCCTGCTCCGTGAGTTTACGGGCAAAGAGCTTCTCCGCCCCACTCGCGCCCACCACGGCGCCGGACACGCCGGCCTTCGCCGCCTTGTTGGACAGGTTGGCCTCGGCGCCATCGACCGACATCTGGACGCCGTTGTACCAAAGGCCCGTCACGGCAAAGGTAAACTGGCCCGCGGTAGAGGCGCGGCCCTCAAGGGTCTTGCTCACCGTCACACCACCAAAGGTGCCCGACGCATGGTATGCGTTGGTAAAGGCGGCCTTGTCAGTTACGGCCTTGTCCGCATCGGAGGCGCCGGTGTTGGCGTAGGTCACGCTCGACACGCGCAGCTTGCCCGTGTGGTTGCCCGACTCGTCCAGATCGGTCACCACGACGGTCGCGCGTGCGGTGTGCTTGTCCATGGACATGCCCGCCTGGCCATCCTGCGCAGCTTTCTCGGTGATGTTGAAGCTAAAGGTGCCTGCGCGGTTGAACGTCACGGTCGGGGCGGCTTCGGTGCCAAAGGCGAACGAGGCCACGCGCCCCGTCGCGGGCGCACTGGCGACAGCCCGGTTGACGCCGATGGCAACAGCCCCATCCGTTACCGCCTGCTTTGTGGTCTTGCCCAAACCGGTCGCACCGGCATCGTCCGTAGCGGCAGCAAGGTTAAAGGCATAGCTCTCGCCCTGATTCCAGTCGCGGCCGCTCAGGGTCTTTTGGCCCTGAAGGGTCGCGCTCGTGGACTCCACGCTATATATATTGGTAAAGGAAGGCGTGGCGTTCGTGACCAGCTGCTCTACCGAGTCGTCTGCCAAGACCTTGTAGTACTCGATTGAGGTCTGGAAGTCGGCACCCTTCTTGGCGTTGCGCACCACGGCGTAATAGACCGATTCGTCGTAGGTCATGCCCGCGGCTTTGCCGGAGTTCTCAGTGAGCTTGTAGACGTAGGCGCGCCCCGCATCCGCCATGGCGGTATAGGAGATTGGCGGCCACGCCACCGGGCCGTTGTCGTCATTGCCCACGATGGCGATGTTGCCCTCGGCGCCCTGGGGCATGGGGGCCTTGATGCTCGTGTCGACCGTATCGGGGCTGAACGTTGCACTGGCATTTGCATAGCCGCCCATACCCTCGAGCTTAAAGCCAAAGGTGTTCTGGGCAAGCGGGAACGTCCCCGCCTTGTCGATCAAGTTCTTTTGAGCATGGATGATGATGTTCTTCTCATGCTCGTCGTAGTGATTGGTGAAGGTCGCTACCTTATCGGTAATCTCCTTCTTAGTCTCGACGCCCGCATCGTTGCGCTCCTGCATCACCGTCACGCTCTTAACGAACAGAGCGCCGGCATGGTTGTCCTCCACCACGACCGTCGCGGTATAGGAGGCGGCAGAATAGCTTATGCCGCCCGCCCCGGCATCGGAACCGGGGATAACCTCCGAGATGGTATAGGTGTAGGTGCCCGGCTTGGTATAGGTGATGTCGCCAAACGTTGCCGTCTTATAGGTGATGTCTCCAATCTTTTCCGTCGGGGCTTTCTCGGTGATCTCGACCGTCGACACCTGGCTCTTGGCGCCGTTGGGCATGGGGACGCCGTCCTTGGCCGCAAGCTGCACAGTAAAGGTATCGGAATCGTTCCAATCGCGGCCGTTGAGGGCCTTCTTGACGCTCAGGGCATTCTGGGTTACAGAGCTGGCGCTGTAGTTATTGACGAACTCAAGCTTGTTGCTCGCAGGGATCTTCCCGTCCACGAGCGCAACAATCTTGCCCTCGATGGTGTTGCCGGCTCCGGACTGCTCCACGCCGCCGGCTTTGCGGCTCACGAGGCTAAAGCCGGCCGGAAGCACCGAGTCGTCGGCAGAGCCGGTCACGGTATTGACGATGCTTGCCAGCACGTTGCCGCCCGCCGACTCGCCCTTGGTGGTGAGCTCGCTCACGCTATAGCTATCACCCTGCTTAAGGTCGTACACGCGAATGGTCTCGCCGGCCTTGATGGAATGGGTGTCGCCGTTATTGAGTTTGAAGGACTCGCCCGCTGGCTTGCCGTTCGCATCGAACACCTGCGCCTCGTAGCCCTTCTGGGACTCCGGCAGGGTGAACTTAAACGTAAACGTCAGATCCTCGTTATTCGCATCCTTAGTGGGTGCAGTAAGACCAGTATCTGCCGTCACCGTCTTGGTCACCTGCAGAGGTGCCACGCGACAATCGGTATACTGCACGGCCGTCGCCGTGGTAAAGAGATGATTGAGCTGGAGCGTGCCCAGGTTAGTACGAGCCTTGGAGGCATCATCGATATATGATGAGTCGTCCTCTTGGTAGAGGGCCATACGGTTGATACCCGTATCGGCAAAGATCGTCGCCAGCTGGCCGTCGCGGACGCCCTTGTCCTCGACATAACGCAGAACGGTCTTGGTGCCCTGAGGCGCCTTGTCATAACGCATGTGCATCAAGTCGTCCGCCAGAGAAGGCGTCACTCCCTCGGCGGTGCTCGTCTGGCCCCACGTCAGGTTACCCTTGACATCTGCACCAGTCGCGCTCTGCAGCTTGCCCTTGATGTGTGTAAGCGTGTTGTCGATCGAGTCAGGAGAGCCAAACTGCGCCAACGAGGCAATCAGCGAGCCCGGGCCGCTCATACTGCGCACGCCGTCGTTCTTCTCACCGGCATCCACGTACACGCCCGAATCGTCCACGATCACCTTGGTAATGGTGGAATTTATCTCGTAGCCATCCGGGCTCAACGATTCGCGCAGATAGTACGTACCCTTGATAAGGGGCGCATGCTTTATCGAATCGAGCGGGAAGCATGCAGCACCCTCAATGTCATACGGATAGGTCATGCCGTTTGCCTGCACGGTGTCATACGGCTCGGCATTGGGCTTGATGGCATACGTGCTGGGGCTTTCGCCGGTAACGTCGTCGGACTTATACAGTTCAAACGTCGCGCCGTTCACAGGCTTGCCCAGGTCGTCGATCTTCTGCACAAACAGACGGTTCTGAACGTTCGTAAGGTGGATCACGGTTGAGAACTGCCTGTTTATCGACAGGTATTGAACCATGGAGGTGTTCTCCGTGGTTGCCTCTGCCAGAGACGACGCCGTGGTGTGATACGCCGCCACGGTATATTCGGACTTCGACTTGTCCTCCATCATGGCGGCATACTTCTCGATATCGCCGGGCAGCGACCTGACCGTCACCTCGTAATCGCCCTTGGTGTTGACGGCAAAGACGCTCGTGTCCGCCGATTTGGCAGCCTCGACTGCGCCCTCAATGCCGTGTTTGGAGCACAGTTTGTAGCCATCGAGCGGATTGCCCTTGACCGCCGTCCATGCGTCTTCGCTTGTGTGGTCCTCGCCCGCACCGGTGAGCTTGAGCACAACGGCAAAGGTCGTACCCGAACTAATGGGATTTTTCTTATTGTCTTTTGTTTCTTTGGACAGGGAGATGGTCTCCTTGGCGGCCAGATAGCCACCGTTCAGCCACATGCGGCTGCCTGTCCATGGGCTGCCGTCGGCCGTGGTGACCGTTGTTTCCGGTGCAACAACCACGCCGCCCGTGCCGCTCGCAGCTTCCTTGTACTGCAGATGCAGCTCACCTGACTTTGCGGAGGTCGACGAGGTCAGACTCGAGCGGTACCCCGCGGGCAGGCTTATCTCTTTGAGTACAAAGTAATCGCTTTGGCTGGTATTGTGCTCTTCGTCGAAAGAAAGAACGGAGCCATCCGCCTTTTTAAGTATCAGCTGACCCCTGTCTTTCGTCGTGCCCTGAGCGATGAGTTCGCCCTCGTTCCAGTCGACACTTGGTCCACCGGACCGATACAACGCGAAGGTTGCATCATTGACCGCCTCGCCGTTCTGGTTGACCTTCTCAACCTCAGATGACGGCAGGGTAGTGAGGTTGAACTTGAGCGACATGTTCGATGCACCCGCGCCACGCTCCAGATAGAAGAAACTCAGCGTGTGCTTGGTGCTGTTGCTGAAGGTGTCGCCGGTGAAGTTGGTGGTATCCGCGCCGGCAGCTTGGAACTTCGCCTTGATGTTGGTTGTTTCGATTTCTTTCTTGGTTCCATTCGCACCGTCAATATGACCGACTTTCACTTCACCGGTAGCAAAGTTGATCTTGAGCGTTGCCTTCTCGTGAATGCCGCCCAGATCGCCCACAAGCACGCCATCGATATACACCCATACGTCGTCGTCGCCCGAGAACTCAAAGATCATGTCTTTGTTATCGGCGGTCTTGCCACCGTTAGGCTGGACAAACTCCGTGGTCATGGACATGCCAAAGTGATGGTTGAGCTGATCGTTCGTTCCGTCCGTTATTTTTAAAGGAGAGAGCTGGCTGTTCTTTTCTTCAAAAACCTTGTCAGCCGAGTCAAAGGGGAAGAACTGACCCAAATTATCACTTGATACGCTGTCCTTATAAACACCCGCTTTATCGTAGACGTTAAAGGAATTCGTTGTGTAGTTATACACGGCATAGTTGCCTTTAGAACCGTACGAGTCGTAAACGTAGTATCCGTTCTCAAGTTGGAAAAGGCCCTGCACGTTGTTGTAGACGGCTTTGCCGTCCTGCTGGTGATTTTCCTGGCTGGCGTTGTTAAAGAGGTATGCGAGCGATTCGTCAGTGTACTTATCGCTCGAACCGTAGGAGGTATACGTACCGGCATCGATCGACGGGTAACCGCCTACCAGCTTCTTCTTCACAAAAGAAAGGCGTCCGGAACCATCAATAACGCTTTTGCCCGTCCATTTGTTAATGCCCGTGCCTGCGCCACTATTGAACTTGAGCTGATGGTCTTTATTGATGCCGGTGTTGTTATTCTTGTTGTCGTTGTTTATGTTCTTCGAGCTATCGTTGTCGCCGTCCACGACCCAGTAGTCGAACAGATTGACCGTGGTGCCGGTAGGATTCACGGTCTGCACGGTATGGTTGCTCAAGGGAACCGTCTGGTCGGCCGACGCGGTCGTCGCACCAAGCATGAGCGCGCACGCTGCCAACGGAACGGTCAAAACCCTTAGAGCACGCTTGGCTGTATTGGTTTTTGTGCCCAAAGGCTTCAGGATTTCTCGAGCTTTCGCATATACGCGATTCATGAAGGCCTCCCCAAATCCATGAGGACGGCAAGCAGTAGCTCGTTATATGTGTGTCGTCGTCCCCATCGATGCAAATATACGCCCCCCCCCGCGCAGAAACGCAAGGCGGGTCATCGCAATATACTTAAAATTGTAGCAATTTAAACGACCCACTATTCCGCGTCAGGTTGCCACTCGGTCGTCAAATCGAACCATTCGCGCCATCAAAGGGGTTCGGCGGGATAAAACCGTCGGCAATCTTTATCCCCACAGCCCCACAAGGTAGCTAATTTGGGACGGGGCTTTTTTGACTACTTGGGCAATCAGATCGGCATGTAGTCAAAATAGCCCCGTCCCAAAAAGACTGGTCTGACACTGCGCCACGAAAAGGGCCCATCTACTACGTTTAGGCCGCAGGGGTCGACCATAGCCGGGTTTTTTGAAAATCGGCAAGCTCTCTGCCTGCGGTTTTATTTTCGCAAATTCCGGGATGGTCGAGGATGCCCGGTTAAACGTAGTAGATAGCCGCCTTTTGTGGCGAACGGTCCAATTCGAGGCTCAAGCCAGCCAGCTTCGGATGGCCATTCTCGAAGTTGCGGTGGAATAGTTCCTGTTGGCTGCTCGGGCTGCAAAAACAGGAACTATTTCACCGCAACTTATCGAGGGATGAGTTTTAGATGCGGGCGAGGTCGTAGGCTTGGGCGGCTGCTTCGCCGGCGCAGACAAGGTTGACGGTGGCTTCCTGCGGATCGAGTGCTTGGTCGAGGGGCATGGGCTTGCGACAAATCGGCAGCACCAGGTCGACACCCTGTTCGTACACCGCATCTAGGTTGTCGGCGCGGCCGCCCACAACGGCGATCACCGGCTTGCCATATCGCTTCGCACGACGAGCCACACCCACCGGCGCCTTGCCGGCAGCGGACTGTTCGTCCATGTTGCCCTCGCCCGTTATGACCAGATCGACATCGCGCACGCGCTCGTCAAATCCCACGAGATCGAGCACCGTCTCCACACCCGAGCGTAGCTCCGCGCCGAGTGCCAACAAGGCAGCCCCCAGCCCGCCGGCAGCGCCCGCGCCGGGCACGCCGAGCACCGAGCCAAATGTCCGCGCACCCTCGGGCAAGCGCAACAACCCCTGAGCTCGCGCCTCGAAAATTGCCGCGTCGAGCAAGCGACCGTAGCCGACCATCCAGCTGTCGTACCTGCTCAGCGCCTCGGCATCATCCGCCGGCAGACCCTTCTGTCCGCCAAACACTGCAAGCGCGCCGCGACGCCCTACGAGCGGATTCTCGACATCCGAAAGCACAACGATACGAGCGCCATCCAAAGCCTGCAGCGCTGGCGCCAAATCAACGCTCGCCACCCGCTCAAGTCCGGCAAGACCGGGGGCGACATCGCAGCCCTGGTCATCGACCACACGCGCGCCCAGCACCTGCAGCATGCCGGCGCCACCGTCGTTGGTGGCGCTACCGCCCAGACCAATATAGATAGTCTTTGCGCCCGTGCGAACCGCGCGAAGCATGAGCTCGCCCACGCCATAGGTTGTAGCAACCAGCGCCGACGACTCCGTGCAAGGCGAGTATCCAATGCCGGCCGCCTCGGCCATCTCGATGACCGCGGACTCCCGCTCGACATCAACCAGCATCCGGGCAGACGTGCGCTTGCCCAAGGGACCTGCCACCTCGCAGGTCACAATCTCACCGCCGCACGCGGCGATGGCGTCGAGCGTTCCCTCGCCACCATCTGCCAGCGGCAATGCGCGCACCTCGGCATCGGGCCAAACGCGTCGTACGCCTTCGGCAACCGCCGCCTCTGTCTGCGCACTCGAAACACTGCCCTTAAAGGAGTCGATCGCCAGCAGCACACGGCGGGGCCGGCGGCACGCAGGACCAAAGTTGAGCGCCGTGCCAGCATCCTCACCGGCACCTGCAAGCGCTGCGGCGTGAGCGGCGTGTGCTTCAAGATCGGCCCCACAACCGCAATCAGCGCCGCCCGCTCCGCGCAGACCGCCAAAATAGCTACTCAGCAGCTCGCGGCATTCATCCGCCAGGACCCCAGCCGTCACGTTAAACCGATGATTCAGGCGCGAATCGGCATTCAGGTCATACAGCGAACCCAGTGCGCCGGCCTTGGCATCAGCCGCGCCATACACGCAGCGTCCGACGCGCGCGTTGACCATAAGGCCCGCACACATGCAGCAGGGCTCGAGCGTCACGTAGACCGTGCAATCGGAAAGGCGCCAGCGACCGAGCGACCGAGCGGCAGCGCACAGGGCCGCAAACTCGGCATGAGCCGAAGGATCCTGATCGAGCTCGCGCCGATTGTGCGCCCTCGCGACGATCTCGCCGTCGCGCACCACTACGGCTCCGATGGGCACCTCGCCCACCGCCGCGGCAGCGCGAGCCTCCGCCAGCGCCTCGCGCATGAACTTCTCGTCGATTTCGGTGATCGTCATCGTTCGCCTTCCCTGTTGCAAATTCAAAACGATGCTATCATTACGACTCACGGAGAGATGGCAGAGCGGTTGAATGCGGCGGTCTTGAAAACCGTTGAGCGCGAGAGCGTTCCGGGGGTTCGAATCCCCCTCTCTCCGCCACTTTTAGTGATGCACCGGTGTCATGGTCCGCTCGAACAGCGCATCGACAACGTCGGCTATCTCAGGTCGACGCTCCAGATCGTGGCCCGATTCCCACCATATCGTGAAAAGTCGAATAATACCGCCGGCGACAAACTCAGACGTCGTCTCGAGTGACACGGGGGCCAGGGCATCCTCGGCAAGCACGTTCATCACACGCTCGCGGATGGAGCGAGCAATGCGGTCGCAAATAACGTTGGTCAACATGCCCGACATGCTGCTTGCCAAAATGTTATCCATGAGCCGCTCGTGCGTCAGAATCAAATCCATGGCATCGTCCAAAATCGCGTGTCGAAGCGCGCGCACGTCCTCGGCAGATACCGCGCCGGCCTCATCGGGCTGTTTTTGCGGCAAGCCCGACATAAGCTCATCGATATAAAAGGCAAAGTAATCGTTCTTGTCGCGAAAATGCTTGTAGAACGTCGTGCGGCGAATCATGGCGCGGTCGCACAGCATGGCAACCGTCAGGTCCTCAAAACGATGCTCCTCGAGAAGCTCGGTGAAGGCATCGAACAGGGCGCGGTAGGTTTTCTTAATGCGAAGGTCCACTGGTATCGCCATCCTCAGGGCAAAGACAACACTCGTCAATCTGTCGCATATCTTACACCTGTACCTCGCGCGCTTTGCCCCGGTACCGACCCCGCCGAAAACATAACGCTTGCCGGAAAGTTCGGCACGGCAAAACGTTGTGGGTATACTAGTAGCGTTATACCAACGGCAGCTGGCGCATGCCGCCGCGGCCATTCGAAACGGAGACATCATGATTACCGTCATCATCGGCATCGTTGTTGTCATTGTGATTGTCTGCGCCATCGCCGGCATCTACAACAACATGGTCACCAAGCGTAACCGCATCGATAACGCCTGGCAGAACATCGATACGCAGCTGCAGCGCCGCAACGACCTGATCCCCAACCTGGTCGAGACCGTCAAGGGCTACGCCAAGCACGAGCAGGAGACGCTCTCCGCCGTGATCAGCGCGCGTAACACCGCCGTCAAGGCCACCACGCCCGAGGCCAAGATGGAAGCCGACAACGTGCTGACCGGTGCGCTGCGCCAGCTCTTCGCCGTGGCCGAGGCCTATCCCGATCTTAAGGCAAACACCAACTTTACGCAGCTGCAGGCATCGCTCGAGGATACCGAGAACAAGATTAGCTATGCACGCCAGAGCTACAACGACTGCGTGCTCAGCTACAACAACGCCATTCAGACGTTCCCGGCTGTCATCTTTGCCGGCATCTTCCAGTTTAAGGAGCGCCAGGGCTTCGAGGCCGCCGAAGCAGCCCGCCAGGCCCCGACCGTCAAGTTCTAGTAGTTTGACAGCGCATCCTTAATCGGCCAAATGTATAAACCGCCCCGTCGAATGCATACCTCGACGGGGCGGTTTCCTTTTTCGCGAAGGTCCCCCTCTAAGCGCCGTGCATTTTCAGGAGTATTCAACATAACCAAGAGCTTCGGGCGCCACGATAAATGCCAAAGACCGCGAATATCCCTGCAAATCAAACGCTGCCAGCCCATAACCCCGCCCATCATTCGTAGAAAACATCGAGAAATCCCGATTTTTTGCCCGAGGTCGGTATGCAGGGGCCTTCGATTGCAGAATACTCGCAAAAATGCACGTCGCCACCCCCCCACATGGCGCGAACCAAAACAAAAGCGCGGCCTTCCTTTCCGGCGCACTCCGCAGGACGAAAGAACCCCCGCCGCACGTAGTGCGCAGCGGGGGTTCTTTCATGTCCGAGGACGCACCGGAAAGGAAGGTCGCCCTCGGGCCGGACAGCTAAGACAGCTTACGCGACGGTGTAAACCCAGTTGTGCTTGTCCTCGACAGCACCGGACTGGATACCAGTCAGGGTCTCGCGAAGCTTCTTCATCACGGGACCGATCTCGGTGTAGCCAGCCGGGAAGGTCACGGTCTCGTCGGCGCCATAGACCTTGTTGTCAATCTCGCCCACCGGGGAGATGACGGCAGCGGTGCCGCACAGGCCGCACTCCACAAAGGTGCCGGCCTTGACCTCGGCCCACTCGACGGGGCGCTGATCGACGGTCATACCCAGGTCCTGAGCGACCTGAACGAGCGAACGACGGGTGATGGAGGGCAGGATGGAGTCGGTGTGCGACTGCGGAACGACGAGCGTGCCATCCTCTTTCACGAACAGGACGTTGGCGCCACCGGTCTCCTCGACATAGGTGCGGGACTCGGAGTCGAGATACAGGTTCTCGGCATAGCCCTCGCGATGGGCCTCCATCGTGGGCTTGAGGGACATGGCGTAGTTCAGGCCGGCCTTGATATTGCCGGTGCCGTGCGGTGCGGCGCGGTCATACTCGGAAACGCGCAGCTTAACGGGCTTGAGGCCACCCTTAAAGTACGGACCGACCGGGGTCACGAGAATACGGAACGTGTACTCAGGAGCGGGAGCCACGCCGATCACGTCACCGGAGCCGATCATAAACGGACGCACGTACAGGGTCGCACCGGAACCGAAGGGCGGAACCCAGGCGGCGTTGGCAGAAACGACCTGCTTGACGGCCTCAACGAACTTGTCCTTGGGGAACGGGGGCATCTCGAGGCGCTGCGCAGAGTTGTACATGCGCTCGGCGTTCATGTCGGGACGGAAGCAGACGATGCTGCCGTCCTCGGCGGTGTAGGCCTTCAGGCCCTCAAAGACCTCCTGGCAGTAATGGAAGATGCCGCCGCACTCGGAGACATGCAGGGTGTGGTCGGTGGTCAGGCCGCCCTCGTCCCACTCGCCATCCTTCCAATGAGCCTCGTAGCTGTAATCGGTCTTCATGTAGCCAAAGCCGAGGCTACCCCAATCGATATCCTTCTTCTCGACAGTCATATGTCGCTCCTTACATACACAGTTGCAAACTCGCGAACCCGCACGCAAGGACCGAGGCCGGCCGCGTCGCAACGTCGCACGCCCGGAGCGTAAAGCCGGACGGGACACGCAAACAGCATCAAAGCCGATGGCACGTCGATTCGCATGCACGAGATTGTACTCCGCACGCGCGTCGGATAAAACGTTTTTCTTTAACTAAGTAAAGTATTTTCATTTGCCTTCAACACAAAAGGCCCGCCATCGAATCCGATGACGGGCCTTGGAATTAACGTCCGAAAACAAGCTCGGACTAGGCGTTCTTTTTGCCCAGCTTTGCCTTAACCAGGCCGACCACGGTCGGGATGATCGACACGGCGACGATGCCGATAATCAGCAGCTCAAAGTGCTCCTGCACAAACGGAATGCCACCAAAGAAGTAACCCAGCAGCGTAAAGACCGTCGACCAGGTAATGCCACCCAGCACGTTAAAGATGACAAAGTTGCGCCAGTGCATGCCGCCCATGCCGGCGATAAAAGGCACAAAGGTGCGGATGAACGGGAAGAAGCGACCGAGGAAGATGGCCAGATGGCCCCACTTATCCAGGAAATCCTCGGACTTTTTGATGCGCTCGGGCGTCATGGCCTTGACCTTGCCCGAAGCGATGATCTTTTTGCCAAAGAAGTGACCGATCATAAAGTTGCACTGGTCACCCAGGATGGCAGCAGCCCATGCGACGACCAGCAGTGCCACGATGTTAAAACCACCGTTGTGGGCAAAGAAGCCCGAAGCAAACAGCAGTGAATCGCCAGGAAGGAACGGGAAGAACACCACGCCTGTCTCAATGAAGATAATCAGGAACACGCAGCCGTAGGCCATAAGCGGACCGGCGGCGATCCAGCTGGCAATCGCGGTGCGCGGGTCTTTGAGCAGCTCGGCGATAAAATTGATGAAACCCATGAAGTAGAACCTCTCAGTTGTGGGCGCGGATACGTCCAAGTTGACCAGTATACGGTTGCGGTGCCCCCTCGTGCGCAACCCCACAAAAGCATGACTCCATTACCAGCAAGTTTGCATAACTGACATCTGTAGCGCAATGGCGCCAAGATTGTCCTTCCTAATCCCTAGCAAATCGCTATACTTTATTGAATCGCATTGCCATGGCGCTAAGGGAGGGCGGCCGGTGAGCTTTATCAATACCATTCGCGAGGATATCAAGACCGTCCAGGCGCAAGACCCCGCTGCACAAAACGGTCTGGTCATCTTCCTTTCCTATCCTGGCCTGCACGCCAAGTGGAACCACGTGCCCGAGCACTGGCTCTGGGAGCACGGTCATCGCTCGCTCGCCCGCGTGCTCTCGCAAATCACCCGCCACATCACCGGCGTCGAGATTCATCCCGCGGCACAGATCGGCAAGCATTTCTTTATCGACCATGCCATGGGCGTCGTCATCGGCGAGACCACCATCGTGGGCGACAACTGCGTGCTCTACCAGGGCGTCACGCTCGGCGGCACCGGCAACGAGACCGGCAAGCGCCACCCCACCCTGGGCAACAACGTCACCGTGGGCACGGGCGCCAAGGTGCTCGGCAACATCCGCATCGGCAACAACGTCAAGATCGGCGGCAACTCGGTTGTCGTCAAGGACGTGCCCGACAACTGCACCGTCGTGGGCGTGCCGGGACGCATCATCAAGCGCAACGGCTGCCGCGTGTTCGAGGAGAGCTTCGATGCCAAGCAGCATCGCGAGTACATGCCCGACGATGCCGCCGAGCAGAGCGCCCTCAACCGCCAAGGCATCACCGAGAACGCCCGCCGCGTCAAAGAACTCGAGCGAGAGGTGGCCGAGCTCAAAGCCCTCGTCGCAAAGCTCGTGGACGAACGCTAGGAACGCAAGCGGCACAAAACGACATCGGCATCAACGTAAGAAGGCGCGCCAGGGAATCAATCCCCCAGCGCGCCTTCTTTTCGATGTGACATGTGGGACTGCCCCTTTGTCACATTATGCGAACTGGCTCAGATAGAGGTCGGCGTAGGCACCCTCGGCAGCCAGCAGCTCCTTATGCGTGCCCTGCTCGATAATGTTGCCGTGATCCATGACCAAGATCAGGTCGGCATCCACAATCGTCGACAGGCGGTGCGCGATCACAAAACTCGTACGCCCGCGCATGAGCGCGTCCATGGCACGACCGATGGCAAGCTCGGTACGCGTATCCACGCTTGAGGTCGCCTCGTCCAGGATGAGAATCGCCGGGTTGTTGAGCAGCACGCGTGCGATGGTCAGCAGCTGACGCTGGCCCTGGCTGATGCTCTCGGCATCGTTGGCCACCCGCGTGTCATAACCCTGCGGCATGGTGCGCACAAAGAAGTCGACCTGCGCGGCACGAGCGGCCGCGACAATCTCCTCGCGCGTCGCCTCGGGGCAGCCGTAGGCGATGTTTTCGGCAATCGTGCCATCGAACAGCCAGGCGTCCTGCAGCACCATGCCAAACTGCTGACGTAGCTCGCCGCGATCCATGCGGCTCGTATCCACGCCGTCGAGCGTAATGCGGCCACCGTCAATCTCGTAAAAGCGCATGAGCAGGTTGATGAGCGTCGTCTTGCCTGCGCCCGTGGTTCCCACCACGGCAATCTTCTGGCCCGGCTCGGCGGTAAACGACACGTCGCGCATAAGCGGCTTGTCGGGCGAATAACCAAAGCGCACATGCTCAAAGGAGACGCGGCCCTCCACGCGACCCGGCAGCTTGGCGGCCTTGTCCGGCAGCGGATCGGCCTCCATCTCGGGCTCATCGAGCAGGTCGAACACGCGCTCCGCGCTCGCCAGCGCGCTCTGCAGCGAGTTGAAGGTAAACGACAACTGCGTCATGGGCTCGGACGCCTCGTAGATAAACTGGAAGAACGCCTGGAACACGCCGACGGTCATGTGACCGGCAACCAGCATGCTGCAGCCCACAAGCGCAATAACGATCTGCGCCAAACGGCCGATAAAGCGCACCGCGGGGCCGACAGCATTGATCATAAAGTCGGCCTTGGTGCTCACACGAGCCAGTTCCTTCGAAGCCTCGTGCACCTCAGCGGAGCTCTGACGTTCGCGGTTAAACGCGCGGATCACCAGACGGCCCGAATAGCCTTCCTCGACCGCACTCGTAATCTTGGACACCCACTCCTGGCGCTCGCCCGTCACATCGTGTGTGCGGCGCGAGACGACCTTCGTCACCAGCAGCGACAGTGCCGTAAAGAACAGAAAGACGAGCGTAAGCTGCACGCTGAACACGAACATCACGCTCACAGCACCAACAACCGTGCCGATCGACACGAGCAGCTGCAGCAATCCGCGCTGCATGCTCTCGGACATCTTGTCCAGGTCGTTGGTCGCGCGGCTGACGACCTCGCCGGGACGATGCGCGTCAAAATAGGCGAGCGGCAGACGGTTGAGCTTTTGCGCGATGCGGTTGCGCAGGCGCAGATTGAGGCGTTCGGCCACGCTCGACATCAAAAAGCTCTGGAGCGCGTAGAACGAGGCGGCGGCTGTCCAAATCATAAAGTAGACGAAGATGGTCTTGCCGCAGTTCTCCCAAGTGATGTTGAAGGTGGTTCCGTTGGCAAACGCCACCTGAATGTGGCCCCACAGCTCATCGATCACGCGGGCGCTATATGCCGGCGCAGCGGTGTTAAAGATGGCGTAGAACACAATGCTCGCGAACACGATATAGAAGCGCCAATGGTCGCCGGCAGCCTCGCTCCACAGGCGGCGCACCGTCGCCCAGGTGTCGCGGGGTTTCTCGTCCTCGTCCTCGTCGCCCACATCGCGCATACGCTCTGCCTCGGCGCGGGCGCGCTCGTCCTCGGCACGTTCGTTTTCCTCGTAGAGCGCTTGGCGGCGAGCCTCGCGCTCGGCTGCAGCCTTGGCGGCGTCATCCAGCTCGGTCGACGCGGCAGCCGTTTCCTCGACCAGTCCCGCGGCAGCGGCGTCATCAACGCCGCCCTGCTTCTTGAGCTCCTCGGTCATGCTACTCACCTCCCTTCATTTGCGATTCCGCGATGGCGCGGTACACCTCGCAGGTTTCCATAAGTTCCTCGTGCGTGCCCAAGCCCACGACCTCGCCATCCTTGAGCACGACAATCTGGTCGGCGTGCAGAATCGTCGAGATGCGCTGCGCGATGATGAGCACCGCGGCGTCGCGCGTCTCGTCCTGCAGCGCATGGCGCAGGGCCGCATCGGTCTTAAAGTCCAGGGCCGAAAAACTGTCGTCGAAGATATACAGGTCGGCGCGCTTCATGAGCGCGCGAGCAATGGCCAGGCGCTGGCGCTGACCACCCGAGAAGTTCGTACCGCCCTGGGCAACCGGGGTATCGAGCCCCTGCGGTTGATCGAGCACAAAGGTGCTCTGGGCAACCTGCAGCGCATGAAGCATGTCCGCCTCGGTCGCGTCCTCGTTGCCAAAGCGCAGATTGCTCGCCACGGTGCCCGAGAACAGCCATGCCTTCTGCGGCACGTAGGCGATGCACCCGCGGATCTCGTCTTGCGAAAGCTCACACAGATCGACGCCGTCCAGACGAATGGCACCCCTCGTGGCATCGTGGAAGCGCAGCAGCAGCTTTGCCACCGTGGACTTGCCGGAGCCGGTCGAACCCACAATTGCCGTGGTCTGCCCGCGACGGCAGGCAAAGTTCAGGTCGCACAGCGTATCCTCGTCGGCATCGTCAAAGCGGAACGACATGTGGTCGAACACGGCAACGGCATCCGAATCGCCCTCGGAGGCAGACGCCCCGTCACCCAGCGTACGATCGCCGTCCACGATGCTCGGCTCAATTTCCAGCACCTGCTGCGCGCGGTTCAGGCACGCGGCGGCGCGCGGAAGCGTCAGCACCACCATCTGCGCCATCATCACAAAGAACAGGATCAGAAGCGCATACTCCAGTACCGCCGAAATACTCGCGATCTGCATGGCATGGGCGCCCACGCGGTTGCCGCCGACCCACAGCACCGCCACCTCGGCGATGTTCATCAAAAAGAAGCTGGAGCTGTCGAGACCCACAAACAGGTGGTTGACCTTGATGGCGTTGGCCGCGTAATCGCTAAACACCTCGTCCAGGCGCTGCTCCTCGTGACGCTCCTTGTTAAACGCTCGGATGACGCGCACGCCCACGATGTTCTCGCGCAGCACCACGTTCATGCGATCGATAAAGCTCTGCAAGCGCATAAAAATCGGTGCCGCATTGGCAACCGTAAAGACCGCCGCCACCAGCACGATCGCGACCACCACGCCCAAAAGCGTGCCCATGGCAGGGTCGATAAACCAGGCAAAGACGATGCCCGCCACGGCCAAAAACGGCACAGGCAGCACCAGCTGAATGGTCTGCAGAATCGCCTGCTGAATCACGTTGATGTCGTTGAGCGAGCGCGTGATCATCGAGCCCGTGCCAAAGCGCTCGAAGTCGCTAGCGCTCAGCTCGAGCGACTTGTCGTACACGGCATTGCGGATGTCGCAGGCCACGTTGGCCGCCAGGCGCGCCGAAAGATAGCAGCCCAGCACCGCGCCGCCGCTGGCCATGCCGGTCGCGATAAGCATGTAGAGACCGTTGCGCAAAATGTAGTCGACATCGCCCGTGGTGATACCGGTGTTGACCATGTTCGCCAACATCGTGGGTACCAGCAGTGTGCCAACGTTGTCGATTAGCAGCACCAACAACGTCACCGCGACAAGCCTGCGATACGGCTTCATAAACCTCATTAAGAGTCGCACGACTCCCCCTCACCTTGATTCTCGGCCTGGCTCTCGGCAGCGATATGCTGCTTAAAGGCATCGCACTCATCGCCGAGCGCATGGGAAAATTTTCCGATTAGGCGCATGATTTCGCGTTGCTCACACGGCTCAAGCGCGCCAAAGGCTCGCTGCTCGGCCTTGAGTGCCGGCAGCGCATAACGCTCGGCAAACCGCATGCCCGCTTCGGTCAAACGCACAACTTTGTTCTTACGGCTGCCTTCGGCAAACTCCAACGTTGCAAAGTCCCGCGCCGTCAAGGTTTTAATGGCCGAGTTGATGGTCTGCTTGCTGTAGAACCATTCGCTCGTCAGGCGGCTTACGGCAATACTGCCGCCCGCCGTGCTGGTATCGACGAGCATCCAGTAAGCGCAGTCCGAAAGACCGCAGGCGCGCGAGAACTCCGAATAGATATGGTCGAGTCCATTGAGCAACCGGTCGAAGTCGACCAGCGTAACCGCACTATTCATCTATCCCACCATTCGATTGTCCGATTTTTGACCAATTTTGTATCTCTAGATTAGTCCGAGTTTTGACTATCGTCAACAGGCTCTCCGCAAATGCTTGCACTTTTATGGCCTATCGGCAGAAAAAGACCGCCGGCGCGGGGGCAGCGCCAGCGGTCACGTGAAAATCGGGTTTTATTGCCCGTTAAGCGGCGACGGCCTCATAGACCGTGGCGCCCGAGAAACTGTCATGCAGGCTCTTGCCGGCAATCCACGGCAGCTCGACGACCTCGCAGACCGTGTTGACCAGCTCGGAGCAGTCAGTAAAGTGGCCCTTGTCGTTGAGGGCCTCGCAATCCTGAACACGCCAATAGCCATCGGTGTGCGTGATGTAGTACTCGTGATCGTCAATCGTCACAAAAGCGCGCGTCTTGGAACGCAGCAGCTTCAGAAATCCTTCGAAGTCGGTCTCGACGACATCTCCAGCCTGGAACATGATGTTACCTCCTGGCCCGGCGCCACCACGGCGCATTGATAAACGTTGGTACTCCTTTAGTAAAACCTTTATCAGAGGTTATGCGTTCGTCATTTAGGCAAGTGGTAAAAAACCGCAGGGTAGACGGGATAAAACGTTTAACCGTCCCATTTGTTTGTCACATTCTGAAGGTACTTTTATGCAAACCTACTTTTCCAATTGGAATCTATCCTTTTGGCCGGGCAATTGACCGTCTACCGTTTGAGCCCGACGGGTATGAACGGGGCATCTGCAACGCCACCGCAAGGAGACACCATGGAGACTATCGAAGCACTCATTCACCGTCGCAGCTGCCGCAACTACAGCGATCGTCCCGTCGAGGCCGAAAAGCTTGCACGTATTATCGAAGCCGGCCAATATGCACCGAGCGGCATGGGCCGCCAGCCGGTGACGTTTGTCGCCGTCACCGACCCCGCGACCGTCGAGCGTCTCTCGCAGCTCAACGCGCAAGTCATGGGCAGCAACAGCGACCCCTTCTATGGCGCCAAGACCGTTGTGGTGGTGCTGGTTGACCGCAGCGTGCCCACACATCTGGAAGACGGCTCGCTCGCCATGGGCAACCTGCTCAACGCTGCCTATGCGCTGGGCGTTGATTCGTGCTGGATTCATCGCGCCCACGAGGTTTTCGATTCGCCCGAGGGCCTGGAGCTACTGGCCAGTTGGGGTCTACCCGCCGACGGCAGCCTGCGCGGTGTCGGTCACTGCATTCTGGGCTATGCCGAGGACACGCTGCCCGAGCCCAAACCCCGCCGCGACAACGTGGTCTACGTAAGGTAATTAGTTCCGCCATTCTACCGAACGGCGGGCTCGTTGACGCTGCGCGGGCCGCATTCACGCCAATCTGACGTTCAATTTCGAGGGCGCGACCAGAAGGTCAGC
>UQMO01000025.1 GCA_900542125.1 uncultured Collinsella sp.
ATCTACACCTAAGCCTTCGTCGGCAGCGTCAGATGTGTATAAGAGACAGCTAACACGGCATGCAGTTTTCGCTTGCCCGACCTGAAGCCTACATAGTACTTAGCTATGTAGGACTCCCACGAAGGGTTACCACTCAGAACGGACTCGCGCACCTCATCGAAAAGCTTCTGGTTGAGCCCACCTTCGGCAAAGGTGGGGTGATTCTCCTGCAGAGTCCAGATAGGAGCCTCATCAGACTCCCCGCGAGAAGGACGGTACTTGTCGACGACGTCTGCCGGAAGGTCGGGATATTTCCATATCTCACACGCCTCTTTCGCCAGCTCGTCCGCGCGCTGTCCAATCTCTTCCTCACCCCATTTTTCACGCGAGGCGATCGACTTGTTCAGGTAGAGCGGACTGCACTTAAATCCGACGTCAGGCAGATTGAGCTTGTCCGAGAACGACCGGTTTGAGTACTCCTGGTTGTAGCCCGTCAGCGTAAGATTTCCCAAGTTGTTGCACAGCCTGTCGTGGACGTCTTCCCAGTTCTCACCAAGCGATTCCTTCCAGCCGTGCTCATCATCGATCGTCTGGGGCATGATGTGCTCGATCTGGTAATCGTCGGCTGAGATGGACTCCTTCGGGTGGTGCCAGTTCTCCATGCGTTCCAGGTAATAGCGCTTTTTAGAGAAGCGGTTGTAGCAGTCACGCGTCTTAAACTCCTCGACAAAATGCTCGTCTGTCGGAAAGTATGCGGTCATACCGCTGCTGTGGATAAGGAGCATCGCCGTAACGTACTCCTCGATATCGTCCTGCTGCTCGAGATTGCGATACATGCCGGCAAAGAAATTATTTAGGCCCGTGGTAAGTCTGCCGCAAACCGCTCGCCTGAACAGAAACGACTCGATAGTCTCGCAGATACGTAAAAACGCATTGCGGTCTAGTCCATTCCCCTCGTAAACCGAATAAAGCAACATTAAGAGGGGCCTTATCTGCTTCACATCGAGGCTTACGATTCTGCCGAACACTCGGCGCAGTCCGTCGTCCTTCTCCTTACCAAGGAACAGACTGGCGTATCTATGTGCATACCCTCGCAGCTCCTTAAGCAGGCCCTCGGTGTCACCATCGTAGTCGTCGGCGAAATAGCGCTTAAACTCGTAGTAGGCCTCGTTCTCCTTCGGCATCCTATTGGGAACTTTAAGCCACAGCCAGTACCAGATAAATGCATTGAACTCGTCCTCGCCGCCTTTTCCGAACAAGCACTCGAGTGGATGCCAATAACCCTCATAAAGATTGGTCTGTTCGTCGTTGGGAAGCGACATTAGAACGTAGTTACGGATGAGGTCAATGGGCGTGAGCGGCTTGCCCTTGGAGTTCATGGACTCAAATATGAGCTGGGCATTATCAACGCCAGCGGTGAGCTTAGTGTCGATGACCTGCACGCGGTTTAGCCCCGCCCAAAGCCTTGCAGGGTCGAATGATTTCCCGTGCATCTTTTCACGGAAGAACGCATGGTTTTCGACAATGCGATCCGATTTTTCATCTGGCACGGGAGCCCCAGACACGATGGAGAACAGCGTCTCTTTATCGTCCTGCGAGAGCACCAGCTTGTAGCGTGCCAGACCGTTGTAGTCGTCATCGTTAAAGAGGTAATTTTTCCTCAGCGCCGAGATTTTGAGGTCGCCAAGGAAGCCAGCCTTGTCGGGGTTGCTCTCCAAATAGTCAGCCAAAGCTGCAATCATCAACGAAAACGTCGTCATGCGCTGCTGTCCGTCAATCAGAAGCACGCGCGAAATGCTCGTGGCAGAGCTCTCGGACTCGGGGATATAAAGCATTGACCCCACGAAGTGCGATACGCCATCACGACCCGCTCGCATGACGTCATCCCAAAGCACCTCGCACTCTTTTACACTCCACGAGTAAATTCGCTGGTACACGGGAATGACGAACTGCATCTTCGCCACGCCCATAAGGTCGAGTAGATTTGCCTCGGTTGCTTTCATTTGCGGTTGTCTCCTCTTTCTTGTTTACGCCGTTTGCAGTCAGTCCCCCACTGAGCGGAGGGTGCCAAAGACGAGAGCATCGAAGCACAGAAGCAACCGGGATGCTCATATCGTTAGATTTTACAACGCAAGCAAACGCTTACGCCGTCAGGGTGGCGCGCGATCGCTGCGCGCCACTCCCCAAAATCATACGATGTCAAAAGACTGACACTTGTGTATGCCTTTTGACATTGCCACGGACTTACGGGTTTCTTGTCTCATATGCCAAGAGCGGATATCTAGATCGCTGCCCCTCCCGCCCAAAGGAGCTCGACAAGAACTGATCGAAGGGCAAATCAGACATCGAGCAAGTCGCCGACATGCTCATCGCGCCTCGCAAAAAGATGGGCAAACACGGGACCATCTTAAGCGGTGGCGATGATGACACGGAATTGCAGCCGAATCGCCCCGACCTATTCGCCACCCGATGCTGGCAAGCTGTTGAGCGGCTCGCTCTCACCGGCGGCACCAAGGCGCTTCTGCATCTTCTCGATCTGCTTAAGGGTCGAAGTCAAATACCCAAGACCCTTCTTCAACTGCTTAAGCAACCTGCCATTCCTGCGGTCCCCCTTTCCATTCTCCTTCTCGACATCCTCCTCAACACCAGCGATGCTGCGCTGCACGGCCTCGGCCGCCTTCTGCACCAAAATGGCTCCCTCATGCGGGCAGCGGTCAGTTGCCACATCAAGAAATGCGAGAAGCCTTGAGCATTCAACGAGCACGAACTGCGCATAGTCCTCCCCCATCGACGCCGCCAGGGCAACGCCGCTAGAACCCAAAAGGCCAAACGCAGCGCCGCCGCCAGCAATTAAAGCGGTGCCACCGGCCATGCCCATGCCGCCGGCGGCCAAGGCGCCGCCGCCAGCAGCAGCAAGACTCGCATTGACGAGCGCAGCCCCGTGAAGGCCGACAAACGAGCCTCCAAAGATACCGACAGCAATATCCGGAGCCAATGCCGCGGCCACTCCTCCTGTGCCCAGGGCCGCCGCCACGGCAATGGCGCCGCCTACCAAGACCTTTGGCAATGTACCTGAGAGCTCACGGATATGCGCCCCGCATTGCTTCTCTAGGGAACGCACGGCGTCCAAATCAACCGCGTCTTGTCTCCTGGGAAATTCATCTTTAACCCAAGCCCCGCTCCCCTTCAAACCTTTGTATTCCTTCTTCTCTTCATCTCCTATCTGGAAATAGGGGCGAAACTCAACCAGCTCCTGAGCGATCAGCAAGGCGCGCACCTTGCCGCCTCGCTGCCGCGAAATAGCCTCAAGGGCTCCGTACGCATCTTCCTCGCTCAAAAAATAGCCGTCTGCATCAATGCCTAGGCCATCCGTGACCGAATCCTGCCACGCGCGGGCCCAGCTCCTCTTTTGCCCTTTGCGCACTTCGTTCTTCTCGTTCCCGCAGTCGTAGTTGATGGCGGCAAGCTTCAGCGAGAAGGCAATCCTCGTCGTCTCTCTATCTAGGCTATAAAAGTGGAATCCATCGAAGATATCCTGGCGGCGCCTGGCGCGCTCAGTCCAAGCCTCGGACATTTCCTCCGCCATATAGCCCCAGTCGGCATGGAGTGCAAACGCAAGGCGTCCAACTCCAACGTAGTTTATTCGCAAGAAGAACTTCTGGGCGAACACGACCTTGTTCCCCTCGCATTCGATACCCGCCCTGACCGCCGCCGTCGCCAGATTCGCCAGAACGAACGAAGTACTCGAAACCGTGACCATGCGAGTGAGGGCCCTGCTGTTGTAGGGCATGAAATGCGAAGCCTTGAGCTTGCGCAAGCCGGAGACATCACTCACTTCGCAACGTTCTAGCTCGGCCTTGAGCCTTGAAAGCATGTAGAGACAACGAACGATAACCTCGTTGGCCACGACTGCTGGCACCTGGCTTAAAGCTTGATCGAAAAGACCGACTTCCGTCCGAAGGTCGAAGCGAATGGGCTTGCCGTCCTCGGTTTTGAACGCCGTTCCGTTAAACAGCTTTGAGATCCATTGCTGAATGCGAATATCCTTGCCCTTATAGGCAATCCGCATGTCTTGAAAAACAGGCAGGGAGGAGAGCTCCTTTAGCAGGGACAGCACAACGCCGGGAATACCCGTCCCCTTACCGGGGTTTGAACTAGACCCCGCCATGTCGCTCACGAGATGCATTGCCCAGAACAGAGTGCCAAACGCGATCTTCTCTGGAACGTTCCTGCCTATAAGAGGGCGGTCAGGATCGAAGGCGGCGGCAGGCAGGTCAAAGGCGACAAACCGGCCGGCCGTATCGGTGCCATAGCCTTTGCACGTGAATTGCGAGAGGATCGAACACGCAAGGCCAACCAAGCTCGGGTGGTGCGAGAAATCCCGCAGATGATGTTGGAGCCCGCCGCCAAACTCGGCAGTCAGCTTGTCCGCGGCAAGAGGAAACCCTTTCTCTAGAAAGCGAATAGCGTCTTCTAGAGTTGCATCCGCCTTTGTCATACCCGCAGACTTGGCAATCGTAAGAACGAATTTGCCAACCTTCTCGTCGCCCCACTCTTTGGCACCCTCTAGGTTGAAGTCTTTCTGCCACAGGATATTCAACGCGCCCGTGAGGAGCCCGCTAACGGCTGCAAGTTCATAGTCGAGCTTCGTAGCCTTTTCAGCCCGAGGGTCAAAATCAAAGAGGACCTCCTCCCCATCGGGAGCGTCCTTAAAACCAACCAGCACGGCGCTACCGTTCAGCGGCACAGATGCAACTTTGGGCAGTTGAGGCATGGTGTAAACTATCTCGCCGCCACTAAAAACAAGTTCGTCTGCCATACCGGCTTCCTCCTGCAAACGCGTAAAACTAGATTGCTCCACGCCGCCAAATCCCTCTCGTAGAACTACTCGATAATCTCGATGATGCAGTTGCTCAGAACCTCGTCGGAACTGTTCACCTCTGGCAGCCTGTACGCCTCATTGTGAACGATAACGCGCGCAGCGTCACGGGTCTATGCCTGCCCATCCAGCGAATCATGTTAGCAAGCCGTTCTTCGACAATGGATGCCATCTCGGCGTCCATACTCTTGACCTGCCTGGTCTCGGCGGGCGTCAGCGTGTCCTTGAATAGCATCTCAAGCACAGCCCTCTGATGCTGATTCTGGAATCCTTCCCGCAACCATTCCTTCTGCTTACGCCCAATGGGCACCCGCCTACCTTCCCGCCGCCTTCAGCTTCAGCAGCAGGTCGCCCAGCTCGGGGCACTTGCTAGAAAGGCGCGTCTGAGCTCGCTCGCCCATCCCCCACCGCTGGCGGACTTCCTGGGCGCGCGGGCTCACGCGGTAGTCCCCGTCCATCACCTGCTTGAGCAGCTTGGCGGTCACGCGCGCATCGGCAAGGGCGCTGTGGGCGTGACCCGTCGACTCGTCGAACTCGATGCCAAACCACGTCGCCGCGTCACTCAAAGAGACGCACCCGTGGCTGCCCACGTCCATGATCGAGGTGTAAAACGCCTGCAGGTCGGCCCAATCCGTAGGAAATGCGGAAAGATCGATGTGCTTTGCCTGGCACTCGGTCAAAAGCTGTCGACGGTCCGCCCCGCTCCAGCAAACTACCTGTGCGGAGTAGCGACCGATCCAATCGCTGAGCCTTTTGATTACCATGTAGAGCGGATCGGCCATCGCAGTGTCCACGGCCGATATCCCCGTAAGCTCGCGGACGGAAAACGCAACGCCTTCGGTAAATTCCGTCTGCACAAACTGCGAGAACTCGCCCATAACGTTGCCGTGGTAATCGAGCTTGACGGCGCCGACCTCGATAATCTCATTGCGCAGTCCACGTCGCTGGCGCTGCTTTGGCACCAGCGCAAACTCAAAGTCCAGCACAATCTGGCGCGCAAAGTTCGTCGTATCGATAGCCGAGATGCACGGCATCCTTTCAGCTGACACGGTTAGGGCCTTTCTCCGTCAACTGCCGCTTTCTACATAGGCGGCTACATTGCCGTAAGGATAGGCGCTCGTGCGGACATAAAAGCGGGGCGCAATACCATGCGCTGGTCGCACGCCATGCAGACGGCCCCAAGAGAATCGCCCGCTCTATTCAAATGCATGAAAAAGATTTAGGCCCGGTGACTTGAATCAGCGGTCATCCCGGGCCCATCAGAGCTCGTAGAGCTCTTGGTTGCTTTGGTCTCGCTCTTCACGGCGCTTATCGAACTTTCCGAGGCACTCAAGCAGCATTCGAAGCATAACAAGTCGCTGCCATTAAGGCACTGACCTCTTGACCAAGCAACGGCGCTGCCCAGCTATCACCCTTGGGCTGCCGTCAACTTTATTCTATCCGCGAGCATCTGGTTTACCAAATGGATTTTCGGTAAAGGAAGCACGGCACGCCCGCAAAACCACTACGCCCCAAGTGCCGCCATGGGAATCACCACCACGCCGTCGTCGCGTGTGTAGGCAATGCTCCCCTTTCCAACCACGACCGCCAAAAACGCCGGCGCGGCATTCTGGGCGGCAGGATTGGAGAGCACTTTCCTCTCCAGCGCCTTGAGATTTCTCGCTCCATCGTCTGCTTTCGCATCACTCAGCTTGACCTCGATGGCTCCCCAGCGCCCGTCGTGCTCAACGATCAGATCGACCTCAAGGCCCTTCTCATCTCGGAAATAATGGACACTGTTGTCGACACCGCCGTAGGTGGAAAGGAACACGCGCACGTCGCGCAGGACGAGATTCTCAAAGAGCATCCCCAGCGTTTGCATATCGCCAAGCAGCCGCTCAGGGGTAGCCCCCAGCAACGCCGCCGCAAGTGACGGGTCACAGAAGTAGCGCTTGGGGCGCACGCGAACGCGGGCCTTCGAGCGCATGGGCGGCTCCCATCCGCACAGGTCCTCGGTCAGCTTGAGCCTGTTGAAGAGGTCCAAGTACGCAGCGATGGTCCTCTCGTCGGGGCCCGCCTCACCGTACGAGGCGTCCTTTACGAGCGTCTTGTACGTGACAGCCTGGCTCTCGTTCATGGCAAGAGCTCGCAAAAGGCCGTGTGCAAGCTCGGGCGACATGCCCTCGTCCAGCACGTTGACGTCGAGCACCGAGTGCACGTACTGGCTTGCCGTCTCTCGCGCAAGATCTTCCGAAAGCCCAAGATTTGCAGGCCAACCGCCCCTGCAGCACCAGCGGGCGACGTCATCCACCGTGCTCTCGCGACGCTGAGGGGCAAAATCCTCGCCCTTAAAGAGGCTTGCCAGTGACACGAGCGGCTCGCCGTCGCCCGACTCACACAGGGCCATGGGGCGCATTGACAGACGGGCGATCCTACCCGTGCCGGAATGACGAACATGGCTGCGCTCCTCGCTTTTGAGCGCGGTCGAGCCCGTGAGCAAAAGTGTCCCCCGTTCGTTGCCGCTCGCGTCCACGAAACGCCGGGCGGCATCCCAAACCTCGGGCACCTCCTGCCATTCATCGACCAGGTGTGGTGCATCGCCGATGAGCGCCAGGCTTGGGTCGACCTCTGCCGCCGCACGCTGCGCAGGCTCATCGAGCCTGGAGACGCTCGCCGAGCGAGAGAGCGCCGTCCAGGTCTTGCCGCACCATTTGGGGCCGTTGATCTCCACACAGCCAAACGCCCGCATAAGGGTGTCGAGGCGCTCCTCTATGAGCCGGGGCCTATATCCCTTTTGGGTCAATCTCTTTGGTGCATCCATAGACGGCCGTCCCTCTCTATCACGCGATATGCGAAATTACGCCATTCTCAATGCTGATTTTACGCTACTTTCAATGTAGTTTTTACGCCATGACAGATGTAGTTTTTACGCCATTTTCATTGAAGGTTTTACGCTTGGCATCCTTAGCGCGACCCATTCCGAGCATCACATCAGAGCGTGCTTGGTTATCTCCGCTCGCACATCTCGGCAAACGAAATCAGCTTGGCATCTCCCCTGATCGCCGCAGCTTCCTGACATCCTTGCGTAAAGCCTCGCTTCGAGAAGATCGCATAGCTTTTGTGCTGCCGCCTAAAGAGCTCGCTTCGATGCACGAGCTTTTGCAGCACGTCTTCGCCCACCGGTTCATTGCGCCATTTGCACTCCGCAAACAGAGCAGTGCTCTCGCCATCGTCAACAATCAAGTCGATTTCTTCCTGCGTATGCGTGCGATTATCCGTCCCCCACCAGCGCCCGACGCTCGCCGGAACCACATCGAGCTGGCCCGCGCGCGCGAGTTCGTACACGTATTGTCTGCATATAAGCTCAAAGACCGTACCCATGTAATCCGATACGTGTGGCTCAATGCGCTTATACGCCATCTCGGCCATATCGTTTTGAATCAGCCCGATGTTCTGCGGAACAAACTTGTACCAGAACCTAAACATCTGATCGCTCAGCAGATACACGGCTCGCTTATTACTCGTCTCGTTTAGGGGCAGCTCGCGCTCGACAATCCCAAGCGACGCCAGCTTATCCACATAGCTCTTTACGTTGCTCGCAGGGATTCCCGTAGAGCTCGCAATCTCCGAGATCTTCGAGCGCCCCTGAGCAATTGCTTGCACGATCGCATCATATTGCTCGGGATTGCGGCACTCCTGCAATAGCAGGTTACTCGGCTCCTCAAAGAGATAGCCCGTAGGAGTAAGAAAAAGACGTTTGATGTTGTCCTTGAGCGGTGCGGCAGGATCGACTTTCTCGATATATGCAGGAATGCCACCCGTCATGCCATAGCAAACTGCAGCGTCTTCGCGACCCATGCTCTGCCACAGGCCGAGGGTCGTCATAAAATCGAGCGGCATGATCTTAAACTGGGCCGTACGCCTACCGTATAGCGGACTCTCGTAGCCCAACACCTGCTCTTCCATAAACGAAAGCGACGACCCGCACAGGATAAGCATAAGCTTGGTCTCTTTGTACAAGTGATCGATCTTGTCTTGCAGCAACGAGCTGATCTCGGGATTCGATTGGGCGAGATAAGGATACTCGTCGATCACGACAATCAAACGTTCCGTGCGAGCCATGGTAGCCAACGCATCGAACGCCTCGTCAAAACTACGAAACGACACGCCAGCAACACCAACGGAGCCCGCAAGTATCGCCTGGCTAAAGCCATGCAGGTTTGCCTCTGCATTGGTACGACGAGCTTGAAAGTAAATAGCCTTCTTGCCTTGGATAAACTCTGTGATAAGACGCGTTTTGCCCACGCGACGGCGGCCGTAAATCACAGGCATCTCAAAGGAGCCCGTGCCATACAGTCGATTGAGCTCGGACATTTCCACTGTTCTTCCGATAAACATAGGGCCATCCTTCCTTTGCGTTATAGCTAGCTATATTATACCTTCCTATAATATAGCTAGCTATAACGTAATTCGACAAGCGGCGCACACGAAAGGGGCGGTACACCACCGCACGTGGACCGTTCCGGAAAATGCATCCCGTTCTGGAGCCAAAAACTGGGCCGTAGTTTCCGCCAAACATGCCATCCGTTCATCCCATTCTGAGGCTTGAATCCGGAACACAGTTTCCGCTCCAAACAAAAGGCCCCGGCTCGCGATGGAGCCGGGGCCAAAGGTGCAGCATATACAGTTGGTGTTGTGCGCGAACAGCCCATCAGCAATGCCGTCTGCGCCCTACCCACGGTGACGGGCGCGGCTGTAGGGCGTATCCACCATGGGCAGATCGGGACGCAGCTTGCCGTCAAACGCGCGGTAGGCGTTCTGTACGGCGGGCGCCGTGGGAATCGTTGCGATCTCTCCAATGCCCTTGCCGCCGTATGCCACGGGCAACAGCTCGTCCTTCTCCACGTAGATGGCGTGGATATCCGGAATCTCGGGCGCACGGAACAGCCCGAGCGTACCGTACCTTGCCTGGGGCACGCAGTCCTTGAGCGGCCAGTCCTCAGTAAGCGCATAGCCCATACCCATGAGCACGCCGCCTTCGATCTGGCCCTGGATGGAGATGGGGTTGACCACCTTGCCGGAATCGTGCGCAGCATAGACCTCGCTCACGCGGCCGTCATCGTCCAAAATGACCACATGCGTGGCAAAACCGTAGCAGATGTGGCTCTTGGGGTTGGGCACGTCGGCACCCAGCTTGTCGGTCGGCTCCAGGTACACGTAGCCAAACTCACATCCCTCGAGCGCCTTGATGGCGGCCGCGGGATCCTGAGGATGCATACCCTGGCCGGCGACGAGCTCCTGCGTGTGCAGCTGATAGGCACGACCGTCGTCGTACTCGATCTTGACGCCGTCGCCATGCGCGCTCACCGGGGCGGTAGGCGCAGGCTTGCCGGCCTCGATGTCAAGCATGGCATCGCGCAGCAGGAAGGCGGCACCGCGCACGGCCTCGCCGGTCACGACCGTCTGACGCGAACCAGACGTGGTGCCGGAGTCGGGAGCGTTCTCGGTGGAGCACTCGCCGTTGGCAATGCAGCGAAGCGGCAGGCCGCATGCCTCGGCAACGTCCTGCAAAAAGACGGTGTTGCAGCCTTGGCCGATGTCGGACGTGGCGGCATAGACCACAGCCACGCCGTCCTCGATGCGAATCTTGCAGCGGCCGGCATCGGGCAGGCCCACGCCCACGCCGGCGTTCTTCATGGCGCAGGCGATACCGGCGTGTCCGGGATGCGCATAGTAGGCATCCTTGACCTCGAGCAGCGTCTCCTTCAGCGCCGTGGAGCAGTCGGCAATCTGGCCGTTGGGCAGAACCTCGCCCGGCTCGATGGCGTTTCTGTAGCGAATCTCCCACGGATCCAGGCCGACCTTCTCGGCAAGCAGGTCGATCAGGCTCTCGAGCGCAAACTCGGACTGGCAGACGCCAAAGCCGCGGTACGCGCCGGCGGGCGGGTTGTTGGTGTAGTAGCCAAAACCGCGAATGTCGGTGTTCTGGTACTTGTAGGGGCCGACGGCATGCGTGCAGGCGCGCTCGAGCACCGGGCCGCACAGCGACGCGTAGGCGCCGGTGTCAAAGTTGATCTCGCAGTCCAGACCGGTAAAGTTGCCCTCGGCGTCGCAACCCAGTGTAAAGGTGCCGTCCATGGCATGACGCTTGGGATGGAACGCGAGCGACTCGGCGCGCGTGAGCTTGCACTTCACAGGACGCTGGAGCTTATAGGCAGCAAGCGCGGCCAGGTGCTGGATCGAAACGTCCTCCTTACCGCCAAAGCCGCCGCCCACGAGCATGGTCTCGACGACCACGCGCTCGGGCTCGTTGTCCCAGCCAAACATGTGGGCACACTCTTTGCGCGTGTCGTAGGCACCCTGGTCGGTCGACTGCACCTTGACGCCGTTCTTGTACGGGAAGGCAACGGCGCACTCGGGCTCCAAGAAGGCATGCTCGGTAAAGGGCGTGGTAAAGCGCTGCGTCACGGTGAACGCGCTTTCGGCCAGCGCCTTGGCGGCGTCGCCGCGCGTCACGTGGCGGCTCTGGCACACGTTGTCCTTGAGCTCCACCGTGTTGCCAAAGGCAAAGAAACTGTCGTGCAGGCGCGGTGCGTCGGCGGCCCTGGCCTCGGCGATGTTGCGCACGGGCTCCAGCGGCTCGTAATCAATCTTTACGAGCTTCTTGGCCTTCTCGAGCGTCGCTTCATCCTCGGCAACCACCAGCACGATGGCATCGCCCACGCAGCGGGTGATATCGCCCTGGGCGATCATGACGTCCCAGTCCTGGATAAGGTGGCCGACCTGGTTGACCGGCACGTCCTCGGCGCGCAGGATGCCCACCACACCGGGCAGGGCCTCGGCCTTGGAGGTGTCGATGGAGAGCACGCGGGCGCGCGGATACTTGGAGCGCACGGCGCTGGCATAGGTCAGGCCCGGCTGATCGAGCTCGTCGATGTCGTCGGGATACTTGCCCTCGCCGAGCACCTTCTTGCGCACGTCGATACGGAAGGCGCGCTTGCCCACGCCGTAGTCATCGCCGCGCTCCAGGTCCTCATCGATCTGCTTTTCGCCGCGGAGCACCGCAGCGGCCAGCGAGATGCCCTCGATAATCTTTTTGTAGCCGGTGCAGCGGCAGACGTTACCGCGAATGGCGTACTTAATCTGCTCCTCGGTGGGCTCGGGGTCCTCGGCGATGAGCGCTGCACCCGCCATGACCATGCCGGGAATACAAAACCCGCACTGCACGGCGCCCACGGCGCCAAAGGCGTACACAAAGGCCTCGCGCACGTCCTCGGGCAGGCCCTCGACGGTCACAATGTTGCGGCCGGCGGCAAGAGCGGTGGTCAGCACGCACGCCTTGACGGCCGCACCGTCCACATGGATGGTGCAGGTACCGCAAGCACCTTCGGAGCAGCCGTCCTTGGCGGAATGGATATGCAGGTCGTCGCGCAGGTAGCGCAGCAGCGGTTTGTTTTGGGTCGTCGTGCGCTCGACGCCGTTAACGGTAAAAGTGAATTCCTGTGCCATGGTGATTCCCTTCTACACGCCGGCGGCGATGCCAGTGCGGTCGTGGATGGCGCCATGTGGGCAGACGACGGCGCACATGCCGCACGACAGGCAGTCCACGCCGTCGATATGGGCGCAGTTGTCCTCGATGCGGATAGCGCCGGCAGGGCACTTTTTGGCGCACATACCGCAACCGATGCAGCTCGTGTCGCAGACCTTGCGAGCGATGGCGCCCTTATCGGTGTTGTTGCAGCGCACCAGAATGTTCTGGTAGCCGGGGACGAAGGCAATCACGCGCTGCGGGCACGCCATGCCGCACAGGCCACAGCCCGTGCACTTGGAGCGGTCCACGCGGGCGATGCCATCGACCAGCGCAATGGCGCCGTGGGGGCAGGCCGTGACGCAGGCGCCACAGCCAATGCAGCCTTCGCTGCAGCGGGCGTCGCCGCCTGCGGACGCGCAACCGCTTCCGCAGGCAACGTAGGCCACGTTATGTTGAATGGATTTGGCCATAAGAGACTCGCCTATTTCTTAAGAAGGTACGAATAGTTGTCGCGCACGGCCCTGATGGTCAGGCGGACGGCCTCGGGAAGACCGGTGTTGACAGCATCGACCGAGACGGTGCGGACCGTGCCGGCGACGCGAACCTTAAAGTGGTCCTCGTCCACGGCCAGGAAGCCCTCGTTCTCGGAGTTCTCCATGTCCTCCTCGCTCCAGAACAGGGTGAGCTTGTCCTTGTAGGGACGACCCTCCTGGTAGGGGCAGAACACGGCGCAGTTACCGCACTCGTTGCACATGCCGTCGACATGGACGATCTGATGCTTGGCCAGGCCCGGCACCTTAATTGCCACGTTGGCGCGGTTGGGGCACACGTCGCAGCAGACCTCGCACACCGAGCCGCAGCCCAGGCAGCGGGTCTTGGTGCAGTTGCGCTTGTCGCGGCACAGCGACCCCTTGCGCTCGTAGCAGGTGTCCTCGCGGCCGGCCTGCTCGTTGCAGTCGGCGTACTTGTTAAAGTCCACGCCGGCGATGGCACGGGCAACCTTGGCGGCATCGGCGATGGCCTCGACCACGGTGGCAGGACCGCGACGGCAGTCGCCCGCAGCCCAGACGCCCTCGACGCCGGTGGAGGTGGCGGCAAGGCGGCCGCGATGGTCGTGCTCGACGCCCGCGGCATCGTACAGGCTGGCATCGATGCCCTCGCCCACGGCGCAGATCACCGTGGTGGCGGAAAGCTCGACGGTCTCGCCCGTGGCGACAGGGCTGCGACGGCCGCTTGCATCCGGCTCGCCAAGCTCCATAACGTCGCAGGTCAGCACGGCACCGTTAAGCGCCTTGGGCGCCAGCAGCTCGCAGAACTCAACGCCGTCGGCAAGAGCAAGATCAAGCTCTTCCTCGTCAGCGGGCATCTGCTTCTTGGTGCGGCGATACACCAGGCGCACGTTCTTCACGCCAGCCAGACGCTTGGCCACGCGGGCCGCGTCCATGGCGGTGTTACCGGCGCCAATGACCACGACGTCCTCGCCCAGCTCGAGCTTCTCGCCCTTCTTGGCGGCCTCGAGGAACTCCAGCACGTCGAGCTCGGCGCCCTCGCCCAGGCCCGCAGAGCCGGGCATCCAGGCACCGGTGGCAACGACCACGTCGGTAAAGCCCTGGGCCTTGAGCTCGTCAATGGAATCAACGCGAGCGTTGAGCTGCACCTTGGCGCCAAAGGACAGGCAGAGCTCGGCATCGTGGGAGATATCGTCGCTCGCGATGCGGAACTCGGGAATCACGTGACGGACCACGCCACCGAGCGAATCGCGGGCCTCGAAGATGGTGACGGGCACGCCGGCACGCGTCAGGAAGAACGCGGTCGCCAGGCCGGCCGGGCCGCCGCCGATAACGGCAACGTTGTGGTCGCCGTCGTTTGCGATGGCCTGGGCGCGCAGCTTGGGCAGCACGGCGGCCATGGCCTCACGGGCGGCCTTGAGCTTGCTGGCGCGAATCTGGGCGCCCTCGGGCTCGTAAAATGCACGCTCGCAGGCACGGCCGCAGGGATGCGGGCAGATGGTGCCGGTAATGAACGGCAGGGCGTTGCGCTCGATGATGATGTTGAATGCGTCCTCGTAGCGGCCCTCGTCAACAGCCGCCAGATAGGCGGGAATATCCTGCTGGATGGGGCAGCTCGTGCGGCACGGCGTGGTAAAGCAGTCGGAAAGCGGGCTCTTGCCGGCGACCTTGCGGTCGGGTAGCGGGCGCAGCGGCTTCTTGTAGAGCGGATTGGTGAGCGAATCGGTCTGGATCGCGGTCACCGCCTCGAGCGAAATGCCCGCGAACGGCTTGCCATCCAGGTCGGTAAACTCGCCGGCCATCTGGCTAAAGCGCTCGTAGCCACCGGGCTTGAGCACGTCGGTCGCCAGGGTGACGGGCCAAATGCCGGCGTCATACAGGGCGCGGATGTTGTAGACCGTAGCGCCGCCGGAGTAGCTGATGCGCAACTTGCCATCGAACTGCTCGGTAATGCGGCGGGCAGCCTCAATGGTCAGCGAGAACAGCGAACGGCCGGACATGTACATCTCGGTGGAGGGCAGCTCGTTTCTCGTCACGTCGACGGGGAACGTGTTGGTGAGCTTGACACCAAACTCAAGACCGCGCTCGGCGCACAGGGCAATCAGGCGCTCGAACATGGGCACGGCGTCGACCCACTGCAGGTCCTCGCGGAAGTGCGTGTCATCGAAGACGATGTAGTCAAAGCCCAGCTCGTTGAGGCGCTGACGTGCAAACTCATAGCCCAGCAGCGTGGGGTTACACTTAATGTAGGTGTTGAGGCCCTTCTCGGTGATGAGGTAGGTCGCGATGCGCTCGATCTCGGCGGGCGGGCAGCCGTGCAGGGTTGACTCGGTGATGGAGTTGGAGACGCGTGCCGGGATGGACTCGACAAACGCAGCGTCGACATGCTCAAACTTGTCCAGGTTGGCGAACGCCCAGGCACGGCACTCGTTCCAGACGTCAGAGCCGCTGGCGTCCTTCATGCCCTCGATGTAGGCGTCGACCTTGGGGCTCTTGATGCCCTCCAGGTCATAACCCACGGACATGTTGAAGACAAAGCCGTCCGGGCTGCCCAGGCCGTACTCGCGAGCGATCAGGTGGCAGGCGAACCATGCCTTCACATACTCGGCAAAGGCCTGCGGAACCTCGAGCTCGGTCGACCACTCGCAGTTGTAGCACTCGTCCTGCGCCACGATGCAGGGCTTGTTCACACACTTGGAGAGCTCCTCGCCGTCCATAACCTGAACGGTCTTGAGCTCAAAGAAGCGAGAACCGGCCACGTAGGATGCCACGATGTTCTGGGCCAGCTGCGTGTTGGGGCCGGCGGCCGGGCCAAACGGAGTCTCGATGCGCTCGTCAAAAATGGGGAGCGCGCCCTCCTGGTTGGTCGTGACCATCTTACGCACGCCAAAGATGGCGTCCTGGGTCTTGTGCTCCTCGATGATCCAGTTCATCAGCTGCGAAAACGGGATCGGCCTCATGATGTCGCTCATAATGAGCTCCTCTCTGTAACGCCCGGCGAGACCGCGCGGCGGGCGCAAATACGGTGTAGCGCTAGCACAGCGCCGGCGACCCCGCGGAGGCCGCCTATACGCGCGTCGGATGCGGCGAAACATCCGACGCGCGTGAATCTACTTGTAATTAGTAGGCGCGATCGTTGAGCGTGCTCCAGAGCTTCTTGGACTCAGCCATGGTCCACGCGTTGATCTTGTCCTCATCAATACCGACAAACTCGCGATCCTTGTACAGGACGCGGCCGTTGATGATGGTGGTGCGGCAGTTTTTGCCCATCATGCCAAAGAGCATGTGGCCGTCGATATTCTCCTCGCTCAGCGGCGTAAAGGGCTTGTAGTCCATGACGATGACGTCGGCGGCAGCGCCGGCCTCGAGCACACCGAGCTTGCGATCGAAGTACTTGCTCGCCATCTTGGCGTTGTTCTCGAACAGCATGGTCATGGCCTCGCACCAGCCCACGTTGGGCATGGCGGCGTTGTGACGCTGAATGATCAGGAAGACCTTAAGGCTCTCGAGCATATCGTGGGTGTAGGCGTCGGTGCCCATGCACACGGGGATGCCGCGGCGGAAGAACTCGAGCACGGGGGCGCAGCCCACGGCGTTACCCATATTGGATTCGGGGTTGTTGACGAGCCAGGTGCCGGACTCCTTGACGATATCCATCTCGGCAGGCGTCACGTGGATGCAGTGGCCCAGCATGGTGTCAGGACCCAGCAGGTTGTGCTGCAGCAGGCGCTCGACGGGACTGATGCCTCCGCGGTTGAGGCGGGAATCCCACACGTCGTTCATGCCCTCGCACACGTGGATGTGGAAGCCGGTCAGGCCGTTGTTGGCCTCGGCCATCTTGTCCATGGTCTCGTCCGAAAGCGTGAAGGTGGCGTGACCGCCAAACATGGCGGCGATCATGTGGTTGTCGTTATCGCGACGCTCCTTGGCGGCCCACTGGGCAAATTCGGCGTTCTCGGCAATGGCCTGGTCGCATTTTTCCTGGCCGCGGCGATCGGAGACCTCGTAGCACAGACACGAACGCATGCCCAGCTCCTGAGCTGCGTCCTTAATGGTAAAGAGGCTGCCCGGGATCTCGCAGAAGCTCGCGTGGTGATCGAAGATCGTGGTGACGCCATCGCGGATGGAATCCAGAATCGTGGCATAGGCGCTTGCCTTGGTGCCGTCGAGTGTCAGGTTGTCGTCGATCTTCCACCACTGCTGCTCAAGATTCTCCAGGAAGTTGGTGGGGTTGCAGCCCTTAATGGCAAGGCCGCGGGCGAGACCCGAGTAGATGTGGGTGTGGCAGTTGATGAGTCCGGGCATGATGAGGTTGCCCTGGGCGTCGACGTACTCGGCATCCGGGTACTTGGCCTTGAGCTCGCACTCGGGGCCCACTTCGACGATCGTATCTCCGTCAATGGCGACCGCACCGTTTGGAATGAACGGGGTCTGAGCGTTGCGAGTAAAGACGGAACCGTTAGCGACCAGAAGCATGGATGCTCCCTTCAACATCAGGGGCGGGGTTTGACACCTCTGACATGGCGGAGTGCGAAGCGCCGGCCTACACCGGAAACGGGCCCTCTCCCGTCAACGCTTCACCAAAGGGGCAAACCCTTTGAAGTGCGGCTTGGCGCCGCATGACGTCGGCGGACGAGGCGATGCGTCCGCCGACGAATAGCACCGAATTGGTTACTTCTTGCTCTCGGGCAAGACCAGATCCACGGCAGCGTCCTTGGCAGCATCGATGTGCTGAGCCACGACCGGCGTCTGCGGAAGGATCAGGTTAAGGACAATGGCCATGATGGCGGTGGGGGTTACGGCATTGGAGCCGATGACGGTGGACACCCAGGCGGGCATACCCTCGCCGGCAAGGCAACCGCTGGCCATCCAGATACCCAGGCCAAAGACGACGGAGGTGCCGACGATAGTGGTAGTGCGCTGCGTGAGGCCCTCGCGGGTGAACATGCGCACGCCGTTCATGGTGATGGTGCCAAAGACGCCGACGGTCGCGCCGCCGATGACGGGCTGCGGGATAGCGGAAAGGACGGCAGAAAGCTGCGGGAACAGGCCGGCGATGGCAAAGACGGCCGCGATGATCACAAAGACCCACTTGTTGACGACCTTGTTGGAGCAGATGATGCCCACATTCTGGCCAAGGGCGCTGGTGGGAAGACCGCCCAGCAGGCCGCCGACCATAGAGGTGAGGCCCTGGGACACGATAGCGCCGGAGAGCTCACGCTCGGTGGGCATACGGTCGATGGAGCCCAGGCAGGCGGCGGAGACGTCACCGATAACCTGAATAGCAACCATGGGGAACACGACGGCGAGGGTAATGCAGACCTCGGGATCAAACTCGAGCGCGTAGGGCATGAGCTTGGGAAGGGCGAAGACCTGAGCGGTGGCGACGCTGGAGAAGTCGATCATGCCAAAGGGGATGGAGACGATCATGCCAACGATCATGCCAAAGAACACGGATCCCAGCTTGAGCGTGCCCTTGCCAAAGTTGGCGAGCGCAAAGACCACGGCGAAGGTGATAAGAGCGACGCACCAGGCCTGCGGGGTGCCCCACAGCGGCGTACCCATACCGCCGGCCATATACTTGACGGCCGTGGGATAGAGAGAGACGCCAATGGAGAAGATGACCGTACCGGTCACGACGGGTGGGAACAGCCACTTGATCTTGCTGTAGGCCAGACCAAAGAGGACCGCGACGGCGCCGCCGACGATCTCGCCACCCAGCAGCGCACCAAAGCTAAAGCCCGAGGCACCCATGGCCTGCAGGGCCGGCAGGAACGCGAACGAAACGCCCATGACGATGGGCAGGCCGCCGCCGATGCGACGGAAGGGAGCGAAGGCCTGAAGGGCCGTATCGATCGCCGAAAGAATGAGCGCGACCTGGATGATGTCGGTGCTCTGCTGGCTATTAAAGCCGTAGACGCCGGCCATGATGACCGCCGGGGTAATGATGCCGGCAAACGATGCCAGTACGTGCTGAAGGGCACACGGGATCATTTCCTTAACGGGCGGCATGCCTTCGCGAGTGAACAGGGCTTCAGTGCCGTTCGTAACCGTCTCCTGGGTCATTTGACCACCAATCCTCGAAGTAGTTGTTTTCGCATCTAACGCTCTATTGTGACGCAGTGCGGGGTTGAGGTTGTGCCTTCATTGCATATCGTATTAAAGATGATTCTCATTCTCAATAATAATTTTTTGTTATCAGACTATTCTTCAGCTGAATTAACGCATTTCCGCAGGTCATGAAAGTGTCTGGTCAAAATAACATCTAACTTTTCTTTTGGTCAACCGTTTACCGCCAAATATCTACCGCTCATCTGTATTACGCAATGTACCTGCGGATATACGAGATGATGGGCAGCGTGTTACCATGAGAAAAAATTGTTATGAACATTTCCGATTTCACTCAAAGGAGTTGCCCGTGAACGAGACCGTACGCCGCTTTTTGCCGATGGTCGATTTTCTGGAGCAGATACTCGGCAAAAACAGTGAAATCGTGCTGCACGATTTCTCGGATCCCGACCACGCCATCGTCGATATTCGCAACGGCATCGTGAGCGGCCGCAAGGTCGGCGGCCCCGCCACCGATCTGGCGCTCAAGATCATGCACGACCCCAAGTATCGCGACCTGCCGTTTATTACGGGCTACGAGGGGCGCGGTGCCGGCGGCAAGACGTTGGAGTCAGCGACGTACTTTATCCGCGAGAATGACGAGATCGTCGGTATGCTCTGCGTCAACACCGACCTTTCCACAGTACGCTCCATCAACGCCATGGCGCAGCAGCTCATGGCGTGCTTCGACGCAGCGCCGACGCGCACGGAGCCCGCCCCTATCGAGGTCGAAAGCCTTTCGGAGTCCACACAGGAGCTCATCGACCGCAGCATTGCCGAGTTGCTGAGCGCGCGCGGGCTGGATGTAGCGTCGCTTGGTCAGAGCGACCGCGTGGACGTCATTCGCCACCTCAACGGCAACGGGGTGTTCATGCTCAAGGGCGCCGTGGCCTGCGCCGCCACCGCGCTGGGCATCTCGGAGCCCAGCGTCTACCGCTACCTGCAAAAAGTTCGCAAGGAGGGCTAACGAGCAAAATGGAGCGCGGCTCCACAAGCGACCCGTCACTTGACAAAAGACCCTGCAGCTCGCACGCGCTGCAGGGTCTTTTTGCATGTCATGTTTAGTTGTGGCCAACGCCTTAGAGAGCGGCGACGACCTCGATCTCGACCAGACCGCCAGCCGGAAGGGCGGCAACCTGGAAGGCGCTGCGCGCGGGGAACGGAGCCTCGAACTTGGAGGCGTAGATCTCGTTCACGGCAGCGAAGTCGGCGATGTCGGCCAGGTAGACCGTGGTCTTGACGACATCGGCAAAGGTGGCGCCGGCAGCGGTCAGCAAGGCCTCGACGTTGGCGAGGGACTGCTTGGCCTGGGCCTCGACGCCCTCGGGCATCTTGCCGGTCGCGGGATCGATGCCCAGCTGGCCGGACAGGAACACCATGTTGCCGGCCTGGATACCGGGGGAATACGGGCCGATGGCTGCGGGTGCGTTATCGGAAGACACGACGGTCTTGCTCATGTTTATCTCCTTACGATCAGTTGAGAAAGCGTGAGCGCGGCGTTCACACCGGGAGGCACAGTTCGGTCTGAACACCGCGCTTGATTGGGATGGTACTCAAGGTTTCCGCGTAATGCAAGATTATTATCACGCTGCGAGAATATTTTATCGCCCAACGGCGCGTACGGGCCGATGAGCGGCGTGACTGGCGACCTGCCTGAAAACTGATCCCTTTTCCCGAGAGGCTGCTGAAGACTTTGTCCTGCTTAGGCTGTGGGCATCGTCCACCGCAACGGCACCACTATACTTTTGAGTATCTGAGCATTTTGAAAGGCAGGATATGACCGCAACCGCCAGCCGAACCACCAACCGCAGGCCCGAGCTTTTGGCCCCCGCCGGAGGCTCGGAGCCCTTTGCCGCCGCGCTCGCCGCCGGGGCAGACGCCATCTACTGCGGTATGGGCAGCTTCAACGCCCGCCGCAAGGCAACGAACTTTACCGACGAGGCCTTTGAGCAGGCCTGCCGCGCCGCGCATCTAGCCGGCTCGCGCGTCTACGTCACGGTCAACATCGTCATCAAGCAGTCCGAGATGAGCGATGCACTGCAACTCATCCATCGCTGCTCCACGCTGGGCGCCGACGCCTTCATCATCCAGGACTGGGGTCTGTTCTTTGAGGTCAAGCGCACCATGCCCGGCATCGAGACACACATCTCGACCCAGGCGAACATCCATGACGACCGCGGAACCATCTGGTGCCGTGAGCAGGGCGCCGACCGCGTGACCCTCTCGCGCGAGCTTTCCATCGACGAGATTGCCACCATTCACGACGCTGCGCCCGATGTTGACCTTGAGGTCTTTAGCCACGGCGCCATCTGCTTTTGCTACTCGGGTCTATGCCTGCTGTCGAGCTTTGCCATGGCGGGCCGCTCGGCCAATCGCGGCATGTGCGCTCAGCCTTGTCGCCTGCCTTACGAACTAATCGACGAGAACGGTCGCGCGCTCTCCCCCGCCGGTCGCGAGCGCGCGCTGTGCCCACGCGACACCAACACTTCGCAGCTTGTTCGCCGTCTGTATGACGCCGGCGCCGCATCGCTCAAGCTCGAGGGCCGCATGAAGGCGCCTGATTACGTGTATTCCATCGTCGACGTGTATCGTCATCAGATTGATGACATGCTTGCCGATGTTTCGACCTCTAAGGATGAGGATGCCGCCCGCCAGCGCCAGCTCAAGCGCTGCTTTAACCGCGACTTTACGCACGCCTATCAGGACGGTACCTCGGGCGACGAGATGATGAGCTACGAGCGCTCCAACAACCGCGGCCAGATCGTGGGCACGGTGCTGGGCAGCCGTCTGGCCAACCGCGATGTGCGCGGGCTCAAGCCCGACGACCGCCGTCGCCGCGCTGCCATCGCCCGCATTGAGTTGTTTGAGCCCGTTGGCAAGGGCGACCTGCTGGAGCTTCGCCATGACGATGAGTTCGACCAGTTCCTGACCACCATCGCCGCCGATGATGCCGCCGCGGGCGACATCATCGAGTGCCGCGTGCCCCGCAGCATGCCCGAGGGCTGCCGCGTGCGCGTGATTCGAAGTCAGCGCGCCATTGACGCCGCCGGCGCCGCGCTCAAGCGCGATGTGCTGCGCCGCCGCGCCGTGGATGTTACCGTCGTAGCGCGTCTGGGCGAGCCGTTTACCGTTACGCTCACCTGCTGCGACGATCCTTCGCTTACGGCCACGGCCACGGGCTTTACCGTCGAGGCTGCCAAGACCCGCGCCGTCGAGGCATCCGATCTGGTTGAGCACGTCGGGCGCATGGGCTCCTCTCCCTTTGAGGCCGCAAGCTTTGACGTTTCGCTCGACGCCGGCTGCGGTATGGGCTTTTCCGCCGTGCACAAGGTGCGCGCCGCCGCTTGTAAGGCGCTGGAAGAGGTCATTCTGGCACCGTACGAGGAGCGCGCGAAAACGCTCGAGCTGCCGGCGATTGCAACCAGTGATTCCCGTCCCGCGCCCGAGCACTACCGCGATGAGCCGCAGATCTGTGCCACCGTCACCTCGCTCGAGGCCGCCGAGGCAGTGCGGGCGGAGGGTGCAACGCGCATCTACATGACCACCGACGCGCTCGATGCGGCCGAGCTCTCCCCTGCCGATGCATTTGAGCAGGGCATCGTACCCGTGCTCGACGAGGTCTGCCGCGCCGTTGACCACGTACGTGTCGACCCGTGGGTTGTTGCCGGCGCCACGGTCGCTATTGGCAACATCTCTGAGCTTGCCCTGGCCGCCCAGGTTGGCGCCACGGCCGAGATTCGCTCTTGCCTGCCGGTGCACAACACGCCCTGCATGGAGGCGCTTGCCGAGCGCGGAGCCGGTGCGTTTTGGCTCTCGCCCGAGATCACACTCGACGAGATTGTCTCGCTCGGCGCCGCCGCGCCCGCGGCTCTGGGCATCACCGTCTTTGGCCGCCCGCGCGTCATGACAAGCGAGCATTGCATTCTGCAGGTTGCCAACGGCTGTATCCACGATTGTGCCAACTGCCGCCTGCGTGCCCGCAAGCTCTCGCTCAAGAATATCGACGGCAAGATCATGCCGGTGCGTACCGACATCCACGGCCGCTCACGCCTGTACGACGCCTACCCCATCGACCCCACGCCGCAGGTACCGCAGTTGCTCGACGCCGGCGTCCGTCGTCTTATGGTCGACGGAACCCTGCTCGAGGCCGATGAGATTGGCCGTGCCGTCGCTCGCGTCCGTCGCGCCGTCGAGGCGGCTCAAGCCGGCCGCAAGCCCGCCGCCCGCCTGCGCGGCGCCACCTCGGGCTGCATGTTTGTGGGAATTAGCTAACCGAAAGGCTTACACGTGAACGAAGAACCTCAAGTCCTCTACTGCGACGCCTGGCTCATGGCCATCGACAAGCCCGCTGGCATGATCGTCCACGGTGACGGCACCGGCGAGCGCACACTTACCGACTACGCTAGCGACCTTTTGTTGGCGATGGGCGACGGCTTTGCCGCGACTGACATGCAGCCGCTCAACCGCCTGGACCGCAACACCACCGGCGTGGTGTTGTTCTCGCTCGACAAGCAGACGCAACCCGCTTTTGACCAGATGATCATCGACCACGCATTCGAAAAGCACTACCTGGCGCTCGCCGAGGGCAAAATCGACTGGAACGAAAAGCTCATCGACAAGCCCATCGCCCGCGACCGCCACGATAGCCGCAAGATGCGCGTTGGCGCCAGCGGCAAGCCGTCTCAGACGCGCGTCAAGGTACTCAAGCGTCTTAAGAGCCGCCGTGGCCTGCCCACGCGCTCGTATATTGATGTCGAGCTGCTCACCGGCCGCAAGCATCAGATTCGCGTGCACCTGGCCAGCGAGCGTCATCCCCTGGTTGGCGACGACCTGTACGGAACGCCGCGCCCTTGCGGCCTGATGCTCCACGCCCACAGCGTGTCCTTCACGCATCCCGTAACCGGCGAGCACATCCACATCGAAGCCCCCTGCCCCTGGGAGCCCTAAAACCTGCCAAAAAGGGACAGGCACCTTTGTGGTGGCTTTGTCGCAATGGCTCAGCCGCGGTCCCAAAACGTCTCGATCTGTAACAGTTAGAGCTCATTTTCCGGCCTATCTGTTACAGATCGAGACATTCGAATCCCCCTTAAGGGAAAATCTCAATCTGTAACAGTAACTCGGCAAAATCAAGCTCAGATGTTACAGATTGAGACAAAGGGACGGCGCGGTTCGGAAGTATCTCAATCTGTAACACCTGGCCCACTTTTAACGGTCTAGTTGTTACAGACTTAGACAAACCGGTAGACAACAAAAGCTGCAACGCCCGTGATGGACGTTGCCGCTTTTCTATTGAGAAAACTAAATGGTTTTGGCCTTAGCCCGTCCCCTGCTGTTAGACCGTGATGACGTTGTCCATTGCCCGGTACTTGGCAGGGACATCGCCTGCGGTAATAATCGTTGCGTCACGGAAGTCCGCGAACTTGACGGGCGCCACCATGCCAAATTTACTGGCGTCCGAGATTACGAAGCGCTTGGCCGTATGGCGCATCGAGATACGCTTTACTTGTGCCTCCTCGATATCGGGCGTCGTAAAGCCCTGCTCGGCGGCAATGCCGTTAGAACCCCAAAAGCCGCAGTTAAAGTTGTAGCGGTCTAGGGTTGCCAGAGCATCGGGGCCAACGAGCGCCTCGGTCTCGGGTTTAAGCTCGCCGCCCAGCACCACGGTGCGCATGCCGCGCACAGCGAGATGCTGAGCATGGAGCACGGAATCAGTCACATAGGTGACCGATTCGAGATGCGGAAGATGCTCGATGAGTCTGAGCGTTGTCGAACCCGAATCGATGTACACAAAGCTCTCGGGCTCCACGAGCGCCGCGGCGCGGGCGCAGATACGCTCCTTGTCGTCGTTATGGAGATCACTGCGCTCACTGATCGTTAGGTCGCGCGTCACGTGCGCGCGCTCAAGACTTGTCGCGCCACCGTGCACCTTGGCGATGCGGTGCGCTCGGTCGAGCGTCTGTAGGTCGCGTCGAATGGTAGAGGCCGTCACGCCCAGGGCATCGGCAAGCTCGGGCACCGTTACCGAGCCAGCCTGCTGCACCATCGACACGATCGTATTGAGCCTATCTTCCGCAAGCATCGCTTACTCCTCCTCGGGGTAGACGACTCCCCAATCGGCGCGGAGCTTGGTCATGAGCTCCATCACATCAGAAGCATAATCCAGAAGCTCACGCTTGGAATCGTCGCCGGCGACGGCCTGCTCGAGGTCAGCCATCTCGTAGCACAGGGCATAAGCCTCGGTGCCCGCGGCGACCTCCTCGCGATGACCGTCCGCGGTCCACACGATCGTCGCGTGATCGGCGCGCGGATACTCGTTGACCTCGACATAGCAATTGTCAAAGCTGATAACCGAGCGCTTTGGCTGCTTGGAGTGGAGCGTAAGGCTCACGACGCCCAGCTGCTGCTCGGCATTGCGGCAGACGATGCCGCCTGCAACGTCCACGCCGGTCTCGCAGGTGTTACCCAGAGACACGACCTCGACGGGCTGGCTCGCCATAAACAGGCGCATGACGGACAGGGCGTATACGCCAATATCGAGCATGGCACCGCCGGCGAGGTTGCGATTGTAGAAACGGTTGGTCAGGTCGCCGTACTCCTTGTAGCTACCAAAGTTGAGCTGAGCGAGGTTCATGCGGCCAAACTCGCCGGCATCCATGCGGCGGCGCAGCTCTTGATACAAGGGCATGTGGAGCACCGTGGTAGCGTCCATAAGGACCACGTTGTGTTCGGCGGCAATGGCGCGGGCCTCATCGAGCTCGGCGGAGTTGAGCGTGATGGCCTTCTCGCAGAGAACGTGCTTGCCGGCCGCCAGGGCGGCGCGCAGATAGGTGATATGGGTGTTGTGCGGGGTGGTGATGTAGACGGCGTCGATGTCAGGATCGGCGTAGAGATCCCCAACCGTGTCATAGACCTTCTCGACGCCGTACTGGTCGGCAAAAGTCTGAGCCTTGGTGAGCGTGCGGTTGGCAACGCCCGTAAGCTTGCGGCCGGCCAGGGCAAGGGACTGAGCCATCTGGTTGGCAATAACGCCGCAACCGATCACAGCCCAACGGAGCTCGGGAGCCGTAAAGATGTCGTTAGGGAACGGCTTGTCCTGGACCGAAGCAAATGCTGCTTTGGCGGCTGCCGCGGCGTCGAGTGGAGCCTGCTTGGAATCTGCCATTATGTGTCTCCTGTGTCATAGAACGTCTTGCATTTCTGACAGCTCTATATTCGCACAAACACGCGCGTCAGTGCGCGTTTTTGCGTATCTCACCGCTAAACGGTCATTATTGCCCCGTAAACGGCGCATATATACGCATAGGTGCGTAATTAAACGCAATCTAACGCGCATAAACGCGCACACAAGCAATTTATACAGCACGACCCGCTCATTTATGCTTACCCAGTTAGGGTACTCATTTAAGCCTGTCCCCAATGAGTAGGGATAGAAAAAAGGCCCGGGTGCCGTGGCATCCGGGCCTTTGCTAGCAACTTAACTGTTGCGGGCAGCTTAGAACTTGTGGCCGCACTTCTTGCAGACGCGCAGCTTGTTCTTGCCGTCCTTCTCGTGACCGACGCGGGTAACCTTACCGCACTCGGGGCAAACGAGATTGACGTTGGAGGCGTCGATGGGAGCCTCCTGCGAAACGATGCCGCCCTGCTGGTTGGCAGCGTTGGGCTTGACGGCCTTCTTGACGACCGAAACGCCCTCGACAACGACCTTGTTCTCGGCGGGGAGAGCACGCAGGACAACGCCCTGCTTGCCGCGATCCTTACCAGAGAGAACCTGGACCTTATCGCCCTTCTTGATATACATATATCTCCCCTAACTACAGGGTCTCGGGAGCGAGCGAGACGATCTTCATGTACTTCTTGTCACGAAGCTCGCGAGCGACGGGCCCGAAGATACGGGTGCCGACGGGCGAACCATCGTTGTTGATGACAACGCAGGCGTTCTCATCAAAGCGAATGTAGGAGCCATCCTTGCGGCGGATCTCCTTAACGGTGCGAACGACGACGCAACGGACAACGTCCTTCTTCTTGACGTTGGCGCCAGGGGTAGCCTCCTGGACAGCACCGATGAACACATCGCCGATGCCTGCATAACGACGCTTGGAACCGCCAAGCACCTTGATGCAGCGAATCTTGCGAGCGCCGGAGTTGTCGGCGACGTTCAGCATGGTTTGCATCTGAATCATGGTAGATGTTCCTCCGAACTAAGAACCGAAGAGAGGTGCGCAGCCTTTATACGGCCCGTGGTATGCAAGCCAGGCATACGCACATCTTCGGAAACGTACAAGTCGTAAGAGCGACTGCTTATTTAGCGCGCTCGACGACCTCGATGAGGCGCCAACGCTTCATCTTGGACATAGGACGGGTCTCCATAACGCGGACGGTATCGCCCACGCCAGCCGTGCACTCCTCGTCGTGAGCGTGCAACTTCTTGGAGCTGGTCATCATCTTGCCGTACTTGGGGTGACGCTTGCGCTCGGTGATGGTGACAACAATGGTCTTGGCACCGGAGACGGAGGTAACGACACCCGTACGGACCTTACGCGAGTTACGCGAATCAGTCATGTTCTCTCCTTAGGTCCTACTCGGCGACAGCGGACTTCTCCGCTGCGATCTCGCGGGCGCGCTGCTCCGTGAGGACGCGAGCGATGTCCTTCTTCACGGTGTTGACGCGAGCGGTGTTGTCCAGCTGGCTGGTGGCCATCTGGAAACGAAGGTTAAAGAGCTCGGCGCGCATTTCCTTCAGCTTCTCAACGAGCTGAGCGTCCGAGAGCTCACGAATCTCTGCGGGCTTCATTAGTTCTCCTCCTTGGCGGCGGCGGCGTCCTCAGCAGCCCACTTGGCCTCGAGAGCGGCCTCCTCAGCCATCTCCTTCTCGATGCGCTGCTCAGCGTTCTTGGCAGCAACAATCTTGGTCTTGATGGGAAGCTTGTGCTGTGCAAGACGCAGAGCCTCGCGAGCGACCTCCTCGGGCACGCCCTTGACCTCGAACATGATGCGGCCGGGCTTGACGACGGCCACCCACTCCTCGGGGTTACCCTTACCAGAACCCATGCGAGTCTCGGCAGGCTTCTTGGTGATGGGCTTATCGGGGAAGATCGTGATGTAGACACGACCGCCACGCTTCATGTAGCGGGTCATGGCAATACGAGCGGCCTCGATCTGACGGTTGGTGATCCAATGGGCCTCGAGAGCCTGGATACCAAACTCGCCGAAATGCAGCTCGGTATTACCCTTGGCCTGGCCCTTCATGGAGCCACGCTGCACCTTGCGGTGAAGAATACGCTTAGGGGCAAGCACTACTGACCCCTCCTCTCGGAGTTACGACGACGAGGACGGGAAGAGCCCTCGAGTGCAGGGTTGGGAACAGGCTGGCCCGGGAGCTTCTCGCCCAGGTAGATCCAGACCTTCACGCCGCAAGCGCCCATGGTGGTGCTGGCGACAGCCGTGCCGTAGTCGATCTTGGCACGGAGGGTGTGCAGAGGCACGCGGCCCTCACGGTACCACTCACGACGGCCCATCTCGGCACCGCCGAGACGACCGGAGCACTGGATACGGATGCCCTTAGCGCCGGCCTTGCGGGCGGACTGGACAGCCTTACGCATAGCGCGACGGAAGGCAACGCGGCCCTCGAGCTGCTCGGCGATAGACTGAGCAACGAGGTTGGCGTCGAGCTCGGGGCGCTTGATCTCGACAACGTCGACGGAGAGCTGGCCCTTGGAGACGCCAGCGACCTTCTCGAGCTCGGTGCGGAGGGTATCGATCTCGGCACCCTTCTTACCGATGACAACGCCGGGGCGAGCGGTGAGGATGATGACCTTCACCTTGTCGCCAGCGCGCTCGATCTCGACGCGGGAGACAGCTGCGCGGGAAAGACGCTTCTCGAGGTACTTGCGGATCTCAAGATCGTTACCGAGGGTCTTAGCGTAATCCTTCTCTGCGAACCAGCGGGAGCGCCAGTTCTCGGTGATGCCAAGACGGAAGCCGGTGGGGTAGACTTTCTGACCCATACAGCTTTACGCCTCCTTTCGAGGAGCAACGACGACGGTGATGTGGGAAGTACGCTTCAGAATACGAGAAGCGGAACCCTTGGCGCGGGGACGGATGCGCTTAAGCGTCGGACCCTCGTCAACATAGGCAGCGGCGACAACCAGGTTGTCGGCACGCAGACCGTTGTTGTTCTCGGCGTTCGCAACGGCGGAACGGAGAACCTTCTCGACATCCACGGCGACGGCGCGGTCGCAGAAGTGGAGGATGTCGAAGGCCTGAGCGACAGGCTTGCGGCGGATCAGATCGACCACCAGGCGGGCCTTGCTGGGGGAAACACGCACGTACTTAGCGACGGCGCGAACCTCGGTGGCCTCAGTTTCAATAGACTTAGTTGCCATTTACGGTTAACCCCCTATTTGGCCTTGTGGCCACGGAACGTACGAGTCGGCGCGAACTCGCCGAGCTTGTGACCAACCATGGACTCGGTAACATACACGGGCACATGCTTGCGGCCGTCGTGGACGGCGATGGTGTGACCAACCATCTCGGGGAAGATGGTGGACGCGCGGGACCAGGTCTTCACGACGTCCTTCTTGCCAGCCTCGTTCATCGCGGTGATACGCGAGAGAAGGCGAGTCTCCACGAACGGGCCCTTTTTGAGACTTCTGCTCATAAGTGCTTTCTCCTAAAACTCGGTATCCGAAATTACTTCTTACGGCGACGAATGATGTGCTGGTTCGAGACCTTCTTCTTCTTGCGCGTACGAAGGCCCTTCGTCGGCTTACCCCAGGGGGTAACAGAGGGACGACCAGAGGTGTGGTTCTTGCCCTCGCCACCGCCGTGCGGGTGGTCGACAGGGTTCATGACGGTACCGCGGACGGTCGGGCGCACGTTCATGTGACGCTTACGGCCGGCCTTGCCGATGACGATGTTGGAGTGATCGGCGTTGCCGACCTCACCGACGGTGGCGCGGCAGGTAACGAGGATGCGGCGCATCTCGGAGGAAGGCATACGGACGATGGCGTACTTGCCCTCCTTACCCATCAGCTGGCAGGAGTTACCGGCGGAACGGGCGATAGCAGCGCCCTTGCCCGGCTGGAACTCGACGGCGTGGATGAGCGTACCGACGGGGATGTCGGCGAGGGGCAGAGCGTTGCCCGGCTTGATGTCGGCGTCAGAACCGGACATGATGGTCTGACCGACCTCGAGGCCCTTGGGGGCCAGGATGTAGCGCTTCTCACCGTCAGCATAGTGCAGCAGAGCGATGCGAGCGGAACGGTTCGGATCGTACTCGATCGTGGCAACCTTGGCGGGCACGCCGTCCTTGTTGCGCTTGAAGTCGATCACGCGGTAACGACGCTTCACGCCGCCGCCCTGGTGGCGGGTGGTGATGCGGCCGTTGTTGTTACGACCGGCCTTCTTGGGCAGGGGCTCGAGAAGAGACTTCTCGGGCTTGGTGCAGGTGATCTCGGAGAAGTCGGAGATCGTCTGCCAACGCCTACCAGCGGAGGTCGGCTTAAGGTGCTTTACAGCCATTACAATCCCTTTCAATAGGAATCCGTTAGCCATCGCAGACAGGGATTCGAGGTTCTGCCTCGGGTGCGATGACACCGGACGTATACACGGTTCCGGGCGTGTCCATTTTATACGCCCAAAACCTTGAGCTCCCGCCTCCCCTATTTGGGAGGCATGAGCTCACTCAACAGCAGCGAGTCTTAGGCCTGGTTGCCAAAGACCTCGATGGTGTCGCCCTCGGCCAGCGTGACGATGGCCTTCTTCCAAGAACGGGTCTTGCCGGCGACATAGCGCACGCGCTTGGTCTTGGGCTTGACCGTCAGGGTGTTCACGCGAACGACCTTGACGCCGAAGATCTCCTCGACAGCGTCCTTGATCTGATACTTGTTAGCATCCTTGGCGACCTCGAACGTGTACTTGTTCAGCTCCATGCCGGAGAAGGAACGCTCGGACACGATCGGACGGATGATGATCTCGTGGGCGGTCATTTATGCAAGCACCTCCCCGAAGTGAGCAGCGATGTCGGCGGGCATCAGCACAGCGTTGTTGTTGACGAGATCGTAGGTGTTGGCCTCGTCAGCGGTGATGATGAACGTCTTGGGAATGTTGCGGAACGACAGGTAGGCGTTGACGTCCTCATCGCGAACGATGATGGTCAGACGCTTGCCCTCAAGGCCGAGAGCCTTGAGCATGGCGACGGCAGCCTTGGTGGAAGGCTTCTCGAAGCCGTAGTCGTCGACGAGCACGAGCTCGCCATCGGCCAGCTTGGCGGACAGCGCGGAGCGCATAGCCAGCTTGACCTCCTTGTTGTTCATACGCTTAGCGTAGGAACGGGGCTTGGGGGCGAAGACAACGCCACCGTGACGCCACTGGGCAGCACGGATGGAACCCTGGCGGGCACGGCCGGTGCCCTTCTGACGCCAAGGCTTCTTGCCGCCACCGGAAACCTCAGAGCGACCCTTAGCAGACTGGGTGCCCTGACGCCAAGAGGCCATCTGGCACTTGACGATGTGGTGCATAACGTGGATGTTCGGCTCGATGCCGTACACCTCAGCGGCGAGCTCGGCCTCGGCGACCTTCTTGCCCTCGCTGTTCTTTACTTCAAACTTTGCCATTTAAGTGTTCTCCTTGGTATGACGCTGGGCTAAATGGGCTGGGCCCTTAGGCCATACGGATGGCGACGAGACCATTCTTGGCACCCGGGACAGCGCCCTTGACCAAGATGAGGTTCTGCTCGGCATCGATGCGGACAACGGAAAGGTTCTTGACGGTAACGCGCTCGTTACCCATGTGACCGGCCATCTTGACGCCCTTGAGGACGCGCGCAGGATAGGCGCACTGACCGATAGAACCGGGGTGACGCTGGAAGTGAGAACCATGCGTCATAGGACCGCGGCGCTGACCCCAGCGCTTGATGCGACCCTGGAAGCCCTTACCCTTGGAGGTACCGATGACGTCGACCTTCTCGACATCAGCGAAATCAGCGACGGTGACGACCTCGCCGACCTTGTGCTCCTCGCCGTTCTCGACGCGGACCTCACGAAGGAAGCGGACAGGCTCGACGCCAGCCTTAGCGAAGTGACCAGCCATGGGCTTGTTCACGTTCTTGGCCTTGATGTCGCCGAAACCGATCTGGACGGCATCATAGCCGTCGGTTGCCTGAGTTTTAACCTGCGAGACAGCGCAGGGGCCAGCCTGGATGACCGTGACGGGAACGACGTTGTCGTCCTCGTCCCAAACCTGGGTCATGCCAATCTTGCGGCCGAGAATCATGCTGATCAAGATATGATCCCAACTCTCGCGTGGTCTTGGGACAATGCGTACACCACCGAGCGTACGCCCCTAGAGGACCACTACTTACACGACGTGCTCCCCAGCCTTGTATTTCGCCCGGACTACCTGACAACCCTATTAAGCAGGCATTTTGTCCAGCCAGAATACTCCCCTGGTTTCACACAGCTGTTTAGTATACACGGCTGCGGGCGTATCCATCGAGATTCATATTTCACTCACATTGTTTACGCAGGTAAAGTGCGTGGCACGTTCCCAGTGTGCGGCGGAGGGGGCGGGCCTGAGACATATTAAGGTTGCTGCTCTACAGTCCTGCTCACGACGGAGAGCACATTAAGTGCTCTCCTGTTCGTGCGGAACTCGCGACAACCTTAATATGTCTCAGGCCCGCCCCCTCCGCCGCACACTGGGAACGCCACGTTGATGTCTGCTAAACCTTGCTCGCTCAGCTAATTACTTTGTTGAGGGTCCACTATTTGCTGGAGGGTGAACTTGCATTGCATTGGCTCGCCTTCTGCTTGTGGCTTTGCCTCATCGAAATTGAAGATCATGATGGCGCAGTTGGGGAGTTTTGCTGGGAGCTCGAAGCCCTCTGGGGCTGCAGCCTTGATGAATTGGCGGCTGGCGCTGCCGTGGCTTACTGCCAGGAGGGTTTCGATGCCCTCGACGCCCATGATATCGGTGAGAGTGTCTACCATGCGCTCTTGCAGCGCGCGGCTTCCTTCTCCTCCGAAGGGGACCAGGTCCTCGCCCGGATCCCAGACGTCGGTGGGGAGGGCGTCGTGGGGGCCTTCTTCGAAGGTGCCGTAGCAGCGCTCGATAATGCCTTTGCAGGGCTCGACTGCTGCATCCGGGCCGATGAGCTCGCATGCGACGAGCTGAGCTGTGTCCATGGCTCGGCCTAAGGGCTGTCTCTTATACACATCTCCGAGCCCACGAGACGCTCATGAATCTCGT
>UQMO01000026.1 GCA_900542125.1 uncultured Collinsella sp.
GAGATTCATGAGCGTCTCGTGGGCTCGGAGATGTGTATAAGAGACAGGTATAGCGCGGGGCGCGGTGGGGGAGACGCTGCCGTGGCCTGCAAGTTGCTGAGGCCGCGCGTTGCGCGTGGCGGACACCGACTCAACATCTCGATTACCTCCCGCCGGCCTAAACTCCTTAAACGACAGAAACCCCGGCAGCTCTTCGCAACTGCCGGGGTTTCCGCGGAAAAGGGGGACATGATCCTCGAGCGGACGGCAAAGGGGCAAACCGTTTTCGCTCAACTGCTTTATGCCCCTCGCTCGCCGGCTTAATCGGCTCACGCCGCGCCCACACAAAGCCGCTACACCTGTGATGGAGCTATGAAGTGGTATCTATTGCCGGAGCGGGCTATGCCAAGGAGTGTCCCAGATTGCCGGCAGATAAGGAACGTCCCCAGGTGCCGGCCGCGGGTGTGACTTTCGTCCCGTTTTGACGCTCCGCTGACCTAGATGTTCGTCACATGAACCCGCAAACGTGGGACAATGACGCTACTGGTACCACAGACAAAGGATGTGCCTATGAACGCCCCCGTTGCCCAGCCCTGTCGGCAGCGCCGCCTGTTTGCGCGGTTCGCTTCCGTCTGCGCACTCGTCGCGCTTGCGTTGTTGCTGCTGCCTGCCGTCGCGCACGCCGACGGCTACTCCATGAGCCAAACCTACATCGGCGCCACGGTTGAGGCCGATGGTTCGCTGACCGTTGTCGAGGGACGCCAGTTCGATTTCGACGACGACATCAACGGCGTGTATTGGGATATCAATACAGGCTCTAACCAGCAAGGCGGCTCGGTGGTCGTCAATGTGCTGAGCGTCGAGGAAGACGACACTGCGTTTAACAAGGTCGACAGCGCAAACAAAGGCGACGACGGCGTTTACACGGTGGAGCAGTCCGACGACGGCGTAAAGATTAAGGTGTTCAGCCCTCACGAGAGCGGCGACAGCGCAATCTACTACGTGAGTTATTCCATGACCGGTGCGGTTATGAACTGGGCCGATACCGCCGAGCTCTACTGGAAATTCGTCGGCGACGGCTGGTCGGCGGATTCCGATGACGTCGAGATGGAAGTGTACTTCGCAAATGCCGCTGCCGGGACGGCTGCCGTCAAGGGCGATAACTTCCGCGCATGGGGCCACGGCCCGCTGACGGGCGACGTGTCGCTCGATGCGGACGAGCCCATGGTCACCTATACCATTCCCTGCGTGCATGAGGGCGAATTCGCCGAGGCACGCATCGCCTTCCCCAGCGACTGGGTGCCGCAGCTTGCCGTCTCGGGCGAAAAGCGCATGTCGACGATTCTGAGCGAAGAGAAGGAATGGGCCGACGAGGCCAACGCTCGCCGTGAGCACGCGCGTGCGGTTGCCGGCGCGATTGCCGTGGTGTGTGTTGTCGTGGCGGTTGCCTATACCGGTGTGATCGTGATGCTTAAGCTGCGCAGGCCCAAGCCCAAGCCGCTCTTCCAGGACGACTACTTCCGCGATGTGCCCTCGGCCGACCATCCCGCGGTGCTTGCAGCTCTCATGAGCTGGAACGACGTGCCCGATCAGGCATATATCGCCACGCTTATGAAGCTCACCGACGACCGCGTGATCAAGCTGGAAGAAGCGACCGAGACCAAGAAGAAGGGTCTGCTCCGTCGCGAAAAAGAGGAGCAGACGTATCGCATCACAGTGACCGACGAGGCCTGGAAGGCTGCCAAGAAGGACGGCATCGATCGCGATGTGCTCAAGGTCTTCTTCGCCGGCGTTAAGCCCGATAAAGACGGCGTCCGTTCGCGCACGTTTAGCGAGCTGGAGGAGTATGCCAGCGAGCGCACCACATCTGTTGGCGACAAGCTCGAGGACTATCAGAGCACGGTTAAGGGCAAGCTGGAGGCGCGCGAGTTTATCGCATCGGATGGCACTATCGCGATGGTGGCCGGCCTGGTTCTCGGCATCATCATTGTCTTTGGCATTCTGGGCTCTCTGATCTATACCGACTTTGCGGACGCCAACGTCGGCGCCGCTATGATCTCGATTCCCGTCACGATCGTGGGCTTTGTCCTGAGCTGCACCTTCCGCCGTTACACGCCGGAGGGCGCCGAGGTGGCGGCTCGCTGCAAGGCGCTCAAGCATTGGCTCGAGGACTTTACGCGCCTGAAGGAGGCTATCCCCAGCGACCTGATCTTGTGGAACAAACTGCTGGTGATGGGCGTTGCCCTGGGCGTTTCGAAAGAAGTGCTGCGACAGCTGGCCGAGGCCGTGCCTGCGGACCTGCGCAACAGCGACGATTTCTACGACAACTACCCCTGCTACTGGTGGTATTACCATCACTACGGCAACGAGTCTCCGCTCGATTCGTTCAACGATGTGTATCATGAGACCATCCGCGAGCTGGCTTCGAGTTCCGATAGCTCGAGCGGCGGCAGCGGCGGCGGCTTCTCTGGCGGCGGCGGTGGCGGCGTCGGCGGAGGCGGCGGCGGAACGTTCTAGCGAGCGCTTGCTTTGGGGTGGATCTTTCTGGGCGGTTGCCAGGGAAGATTCATCCCATTTTTGTGCATCGAAACGGGTCAAACTTTCCGCTGCGGATCTTCGCGCAAGGGGCAGTGGACAAAAAATGCCAAATATGAGTACTGTTGCTGCGTTGGTCACATATGTTTGCACATAATAATGGGCTCCTAATGAGAGTACTTCTCGTTAGGAGCCCATTTTATTGAACATTTGAGGAGCTACGTCAGCTCGTGCAGCTGGTCGTCATGCCTACAAGCATCAAAAATGCCCCAAGTTGCTGCTACTAAAAAGGTAGCAGTACTCATATTTGATGTTTTTTGACCACGGCTATCTACAAACCCCTAGGCCACTCATTGGGGACAGACTTAAATGACTAGGTGTGGCTGCCCGGGCTAGGCTGTTAGGTCGAGTTCGTAGAGGAAGCTTTCGCGCGGCATGTCGTGACGGCGCTCTTCGCGGTTGGCGCGGTGCGTGGCCGTGCGCTTAAAGCCGTGCAGCTCGTAGAACTTCCACGAGCAGTTGGAGTCGGTGTACAGGTGCGCCCTCGTCGCTCCAAGCGAGGATAGGTGCGAGATCGCGGCATCGAGCAGAACCGTGCCAACGCCCAGGCCATGGACATCGCGATCCACGGCAAGCAGCGTGACCTCGTTGTCGTGCGGCAACGGGCTGCTCTCGAGCAGGCGGTTGTTGGTTCGGATGGTTGCGCGCACAAACGAGAGATACTCGGCGCAGGCATCAGGCTCCAGCTCACGCATCTGCGATAGCAGCGCGCGTTCGGTATCCATCCAATGCTCGTTGATAGTGACGCCGGAGTTCTGTCCCGCGCGTGCAAGTGCAATGCCGCGCGCCTCGCCGTCAATCACCGCAACCTGCGAAAACGTCGATGACGAAAGGCAATAGGCGAGGTCGCACGCGGCCTCAAGGCGGTTGTACTCATCGTTATCCGAATTGTTATGCCAAAGCTGTTGCAGAATCAGCGCGATGGCGTCGAAGTCTTCGGTATCAAACGGTCGGTAGAGAACCCGCGAGACCATGGTGCCTCTTTCTTTTGCGGATGCATATCGAGCACAGTTCTACCACGCCATTGGCATCAAATTATGGTGCCCCTGTGTTCCATGAACTCACCGTGCCCAGTGCCGTGCCCATCCCCTCCGCTCGCAAACTTTTTCTGCATATGCGCCCGTTGCGGGGTGCATCGATGCGCTCGATGCGCTACATTGAATCAGTATTTTCAATGCCGCTGCGCGAGCGCTGCAGATCGACGTATCACCGACTCACAGAGCACGGCGGCGTACCAGACAGGAGGACTGCATGGGATCTGATGTGAAGATCGCACGCGCGTTGATCTCGGTTACCGATAAGACGGGCGTCGTCGATTTCGCACGGACGCTGGTCGATGACTTTGGCGTCGAGATCATCTCTACGGGCGGCACGGCTCGTGCCATCGAGGACGCGGGCGTTCCCGTAACCCCCATCGAGGAGTTCACGGGCTACCCCGAGATGATGGACGGCCGCGTTAAGACCCTGCACCCCAAGGTTCACGGCGCGCTGCTGGCCCGCCGCGATTCCGAGCAGCACATGCAGGAGGCCGCTCAGCACGGCATTAAGCTGATCGACCTGGTCGTCGTCAACCTGTACGAGTTCGAGAAGACCGTCGCCAACCCCGAGGTCACCTTCGCGGACGCCATCGAGCACATCGACATCGGTGGCCCCTCCATGCTGCGCTCTGCCGCCAAGAACGCCACGAGCGTTACCGTCATTTCCGACCCTGCCGACTATGATGCCGTCCTGGCCGAGATGCACGAGACCGGTGGCTGCACCACGCTTTCCACCCGTCGTCGCCTGCAGGTGAAGGTCTACCAGACCACCGCCGCCTACGACACGGCTATCTCCCGTTGGCTTGCCGCCCAGGCAAGCGACGTGGCGGATACCTCTGCCAAGCTCGAGATCTCGTTGGAGAAGGTCGACGACCTGCGCTATGGCGAGAATCCTCAGCAGAAGGCTACGGTCTACCGCTTTGCCGAGGGCTGCGAGAACACCGCGAGCTCGCAGTTCCCGCTCGTTGGCTCCGAGCAGATCCAGGGCAAGCCGCTCAGCTACAACAACTATCTGGATGCCGACGCCGCTTGGAACCTGGTCCGCGAGTTCGACGAGCCGGCCTGCGTGATCCTCAAGCACCAGAACCCCTGCGGTTCCGCCGTTGCCGAGGACATCACGGCCGCCTACGACCGCGCCTTCGCCTGCGATCCCAAGAGCGCCTTTGGCGGCATCATCGCCTGCAACCGCGAGGTTCCCTATGAGCTGGTCGAGCACTTTGCCGATCAGAACAAGCAGTTCGTCGAGGTCATCATCGCCCCGAGCTACACTGCCGAGGCGCTCGAGCGCATGGCTAAGCGCCCCAACCTGCGCGTGCTGGCCACCGGCGGCGTGGACCACGGCGCCCAGGTGGAGCTGCGCTCCATCGACGGCGGCATGCTGGTGCAGGAAGTCGACCATGTGACCGAGGATCCCGCGACCTTTACGTTCCCCACCGACCGCAAGCCCACCGACGCCGAGATGGCCGAGCTCGAGTTTGCCTGGAAGGTCTGCAAGGGCGTTAAGTCCAACGCCATCCTGGTCTCCAAGGGTAAGGCCGGCATTGGCATGGGCCCGGGTCAGCCTAACCGCGTTGACTCTGCGCTACTTGCCTGCGAGCGCGCCGAGGACTTCTGCGAGCGCGAGGGCGTGGAGAAGGGCGGCTTTGCCTGTGCAAGCGACGCGTTCTTCCCGTTCCGCGACAACGTCGACGTGCTTGCCGCGCACGGCGTGACCTGCATCATCCAGCCCGGCGGCTCCAAGCGCGACGACGAAAGCATCCAGGCCTGCAACGAGCATGGCATCGCAATGGTCTTCACCGGCGCCCGCCACTTCCGCCACTAAGTTCCGCCCTGGGACAAAATAATCTCTGCAAAAGACGGTCGCTCCGTTTGGAGGGCCGTCTTTTTGGTATAAGAGGACGGAATGACTAACACGAAAGGTACAACCATGCCCCAGATTGATGATGCCGAACTGTTTGGTAATGCCGAGGATCAGCGTGCGTACGAGGACTTTTGCGCCAATCAGGAGGCGGTCGAGAAGTTCACGCTCGACAAGCCCGCGCTCATCTGCCGTTGGCGCATGTCCAACAAAAAGGTGCCCATGCTCAACCGTCACATCCGCGCGCTGTCTGAGCGCCTGGTGCAGGGCGAACCACTTACCCATAACATGCTCAGCTGGGCCAAGCAGCACGTTGAGTGGTCACTTGCCGAGGGCGACTACACCGCCCGCGACGGCGTTCTCATGCTGGTGATCGATATCAACGGCAACGCCGCCATGACGGTGGGGGAGTACGAGCCGCTGGCCGACACGTCGGCCAAGGCGCTGCGTGCCCGTTCTGCCGAGGCTCGCTCCGAGGCCGACGAGACCGGCGTGGCGCCCGAGCTGCTCGCTGCCGTCAACAACGGCGAGCTTGCCTTTGTGGCGCCGGCGGACGAGTGCCTGTGCGGCACGGCGACGCTCATCGAACAGCTGGCCCAGACCAAGGGCATCTCGGTCACGCGCGTAGATATTCCCGCGCAGCTTAAGGGCGCGCTGTTCCTAGTGAGCGACGAGCATGGCGTGGTTCCCGCCACCGACGCCGATGCCGCCGAGCCCGACGCCGCCACGGTCGCCTTCTTTGCCGACGGCTACGAAAAGCTCCGCGCCCGCCGCTAAATGATTTTTCTGGGACGGGGATTAAAAAATCATTTTGTTCCCCGTATCCGTCGCGAGCATGAGGTGGGCCCAGCACCCCTCCGCTCGCGAACAGTTCTGTCACCTTGGCACCGCGCGTGGCGCACGCCTGCAGTTTCGCAGCCATAATGGTGGCAAGACAACCAAGAGGGGAGCGTAATCCATGGCGCTGATCTATATCGTTGAGGACGACGAACCCATCCGTCGCGAGCTCGTCGACATCCTGGCCCGTGCCGGCTTTACGGTCGAGGCCTGCGAATCGTTTGAGCATGTCTCGCGCGACATTTTGGCCGCAACGCCCGACCTGGTGCTGCTCGACCTCACGCTTCCCGTCAAAGACGGCCAGCATATCTGCCATGAAGTCCGCCGCGAGTCCGAGGTCCCCATCATCGTCCTCACGTCGCGCACGACCGAGATCGACGAGGTCATGGCCATGACGCTCGGCGCGGACGACTTCGTTCCCAAGCCCTACAGCGCCCGTGTGCTCGTGGCGCGCATCAACGCACTGCTGCGTCGCACCGCGGCGGCAGGCGAGCGCAGCACACTTGTCCACAAGGGGCTGGAGCTCGACCTCGCCCGCTCCATGGTTACCAACACGCAAACCGGCACTAGCACCGAGCTCACCAAAAACGAGCTGCGTATCCTCTCACTGCTTCTGAGCCGCGCGGGCAAGATTTTTTCGCGCTCGGCCATCATGCAGGACCTGTGGGACTCTGACGCCTTCGTGGACGACAACACGCTTACCGTCAACATCAACCGCCTGCGCACTACGCTCGAAAAAATCGGCATCAAGGGGTATTTGACGACGCACCGCGGCCAAGGCTATTCGGTCTAGGGGCCGGCTATGTCGTTTGCCAAGTTCTTTAAAGACGCGCTGCTTCCCGTTGCCGTGTGGACGTGCGGCGTGCTGCTGAGCTGCTTTGTGCTGACGGTCGCCGGCGCACCCGTTTCTATCGTGGTCGTGGCGGTCGGCGTGTCCTTTATCTTCGGTATGCTCGGCATCGCGATCGAGTACGCGCGCCGTCGTCGTTTTCTGCGCCAGCTGGAGCGTGCGGCTGAGGAGCTCGAGAGTCCCGCATGGGTGCAGGAGATGGTGCAATGCCCGACCTATGCCGAGGGCGAGCTCGAGTACGAGGTCTTGCGCCGGGTGGGCAAGGCGGCATGCGACGAGGTTGCCGAAGGCCGGCGTCAGACCGATGACTATCGCGACTACATCGAGAGCTGGGTCCACGAGGCCAAGCTGCCCCTGGCGGCGGCCCATCTGATTTTGGAAAACCTGGACGGCAGCGAAGACGACCTGTCGCGTGTGGATGACCTGGGTCGCGAGCTGGCTCGCGTTGAGCGCTATATCGACCAGGCACTGTACTATGCGCGCTCGGAAGTCGTGGAGCGCGACTACCTGATTCGCCGTTGGGATCTCAAGACCTTGGTGACGGGCGCGATTAAAGCCAACGCGCGCGAACTTATCGCGGCACATGTGGCGCCGGTGTGCGAGAACCTCGACTTTGAGGTCTTTACCGACGAGAAGTGGCTCGAGTTTATTCTGGGTCAGCTCATTCAGAACAGCATTAAATATGCGCGCGAGGACGGCGCGAAGATCGTGTTTTCGGGCGCGTTGCTGGACGAGGGCCTGGCAAGCGAGCGCATTGAGCTTACCGTTGCCGACAACGGCTGTGGCGTGAGCGCGGCCGACCTGCCGCGCGTGTTCGAGAAGAGCTTTACCGGCGACAACGGCCGCACCACCAAGCGCGCAACGGGCATCGGCCTCTACCTGGTGGCGCGCCTGTGCTCCAAGATGGGCATCGACGTCACCGCGGCATCCGAGCCCGGCGAAGGCTTCGTCGTAACATTCGCCTTCTCAACGAACAAGTTCCAATACTTCGAGTAGCCGGTCCGCGTGGCGCAATCGACGGAATCTTCCCGTTTAGGAGGATGACGATTGCTTTGGCTACTATGTTCACGAACGTGAATATAGGTATTACTTGTAAAGCTATAATCACGTTCGGTAACATAGCTTTACAGTTCTATACTATGTTCACGAATGGGAACATAGCTAAGGAGCGACATGAGAACGGTGACAACGACTAAAGTGCTCGATGGGCGCATCAAACTTAAGCCGTCTGAAACTGCTTTCTCGGAACGCATGGTTTTCGATCCGGGCGAGATGGGGAAGGCCCTTAGGCTTAGAAGGCGTGAACTTGGTCTAACTCAACGCGACGTCGCGACTATGACGGGTCGCAGCCTTCGTGTGATAGGCGATATCGAGCGGGGGCGGACAACGGTCGAAATCGGCGTCATTTTCGACTACGCCTCCATCGTGGATATCGATTTTATTCTGAAGGTGAGGGGAAAATAATGGGCGGCACGCTGTTCGTTCATCGTGAGTTTAAGGGATCCTACCAGCTGCTTGGCATATTGGAAGAGAATGCTGGGCTTCCGCTATTCACCTATGTCCCCGAGTACCTCGAGAATGCTGACGCGGTTCCGATTTCGTCCTCGTTGCCCTTGTCGGCCGAGACATTCAGCCCGGACGTAACGAGCTCCTTTTTCTCCGGCATTATTCCAGAGGGACAGCTCAATAGAGACCTTGAGAAAAAGGCTCGGGCGGAACGCGGCGATTACTTTAAGGTCCTCGATTTGGTTCGCAACGAACCCGTCGGCGCTTTGATTTTGACGCGAGAACCTTCGGCCGACGGTCTCGAAATGGGCTATGAGGAGATAGGGGAGAAGCAGCTGAACAAGCTGGCGTACGCGCCAGCGGAGGTGGCCTTTGGTCTTGCGCTCGAGAGTCGAATTTCCCTTGCGGGCGCTCAGGCGAAAATCGGCCTCTACCATGCGGGTGATGACTCATGCGGCGGATGGTATCTGCCCCACGGGGCAGCCCCATCGACGCATATCCTCAAAGCGGGGTCGAAGGCGTTTCCGGGCGAGACGGTTTGTGAAGCGATGTGCGTGAGAGCTGCTTCGCTGATGGATCTATCAGCCGAAGAGTGCTTTCTAATTCGAGTTGAAGATGCCGAACCGATTATCGCCGTGAAGCGGTTTGACCGAGCGATGTCTAATGGTGGTCGTTCGCTCGATGGGCTGCTGGTTCCAAATCGTCTGCACCAGGAGGACATTTGTCAGGCAAAAGGCATTTCGCGCGAGCTTAAATATGAGCCAACGGGCGTCAATTACCTGGGGCTTATCGTCGACGCGGTACGAAGGGTGTCGACGAATCAGATGGAGGATAGGTTTCTTGTTGGCTATAACCAACTGTTCGATTATGCCGTAGGAAACTGCGACAACCATCTTAAGAATTGGTCACTCGTGTGGGACGAGGACTGGAAGCAAGTGAGGTTGGCGCCGCTCTACGACGTGTTGTGTACAACGATCTATCCCAATCTCGTTCGCGAGATGGGGGTTTCGTTTGGCGGAAGCCGAAAAATCGATGATGTGACTCGCGAGTCGGTGTTGAGGCAAATGGCCGAGGCGGGTTTGCCCCAGGGGATCGTCACCGGAATGATTAACGACACCTGCAGTGAGGTGCCAGACGCACTGAGAGATGCAGCGCGCAGCCTCAAAGAAGAAGGTTTCCCTGAGGCAGAAGCAATGTTCGATAAGATCATTCCAGAAGTACAAACCCGCCTAAACAGAATCGCCCCATAACAAAAACGTGCCGCCCCAAACGGGGCGGCACGCCATCTTTTAATCAGATAACTCGTTGAAGTACGGTGACGAAGGCGCAAGGCCGGGAGGGGCTATCTAAGCCGACATCCCGCAGCCGCGAAGCGGCGAGGACGTCGGCGTGATAACCCCGCAGGCCTTGCGCCGACGGGAAGGAACCTACTTCACGACCAAAATGTCGCAGTCCGTGTTACGCAGCAGGAACGTCGAAATCGAGCCCAGCAGCGCATACTTAATCGAGGATAGGCCGCGGGCACCGCAGAGCACCAGGTCGGGCTTGACCACGTCGAGCATCTCGTCCTTGAGGGTTTCGCGAATGCGGCCGGCGCGAATCATAACTTCGACCTCGGGAATGTCGGGATTGGCCTTGGCTTCCTCGAGCTGCTTGGCGATCGAGTTGTTAAAGGCCTCCTCCAAGCCATTAACTAGGTCGACCGGGTAGGCTCCGGCACTCTCGAGCGCCGTCGAATCAATCACGTGCCCGATAATCAGCTTGGCGCCGTTGTTCGCGGCGACCTTGATGGCGCGTGCGAGCACAAAATCCTGCTGCTCAGTACCGTCGAGTGAAACAAATACCTTGGTGTAGCCCTCGTTCATGGTTTCCTCCTTGGTCTATCGCACGGGCGCGGGGCTCGTGCGTCGGGCGGACGCGGGTGCGTTGGCCGCCGGACACTTTACCTTGTTGCAGTTATACCCAAGGATTCCAGTTTGACCGCTCGCAATTCTGTGAACGGGCGAGTTTTTTGGTAAGGGTCGGTTTGGGCACGCCGTTACGGTTGATAATGGGACATCGCCCGCATCGTCCGCAGAACATCTACCGGCGGGTGTCAAACGAGGGGGTCCCTTTGGATATTATCGAGCTTCTAAAATCTGCCTTCATGGGCCTGGTCGAGGGCATCACCGAATGGTTGCCGGTTTCGTCGACGGGCCACATGATCTTGGTGGACGAGTTCGTCAAGATGAACGTGAGCGAGACGTTCTGGAATATGTTCCTGGTCGTGATTCAGCTTGGCGCCATTCTGGCCGTCTGTGTGCTGTTCTTCCACGAGCTCAACCCGTTCTCGCCTAGCAAGGGCAAGGAGGGCCGTCGCGACACCTGGGTGCTGTGGGGCAAGATCGTGCTCGGCTGTATTCCCGCCGCGGCGATTGGCCTGCCGCTCAACGACTGGATGGAGGAGCATTTCTATAACGCTCCCGTCGTGGCGCTGGCGCTCATTGTGTACGGCGTGCTGTTTATCGTGATCGAGAACTGGCGCGCGAGCAAGCGCGAGGAAATGGCCGTTGCGGGTTCGTTTGGCTCGCGCGCCGTGGTGGCGGGCGGACGTCCCGCCGGTGCGCACTTTGCGGCGCCCGCGGCGGCTGTTGCCGAGGATGAGGACGATGACGAGGACCTGGACTTTGGCTCCATCACTACGCTCGAGGACCTGAGCTGGAAGACGGCGCTGGGCATCGGTTGCTTCCAGGTACTTTCGCTGGTGCCGGGTACGTCGCGCTCTGGCTCCACCATCATCGGTGGCCTGCTTTTGGGCTGCACGCGCTCGGTGGCATCCAAGTTCACGTTCTTCCTGGCCATCCCCGTTATGTTCGGTGCGAGCGCGCTCAAGCTGGTCAAGTACTTCATTAAGGGCGGCACGTTTGGCGCCAACGAGGTCGCCATCTTGGGCGTGGGCTGCGTCGTGGCCTTTGTGGTTTCGCTCATCGCCATCAAGTGGCTCATGGGCTTTGTCCGTCGTCACGACTTTAAGTGCTTCGGCGTCTACCGCATCGTCCTGGGCATCGTGGTGCTCGCATACTTCTTCGTCCTGGAGCCGATGCTCGGCCTCTAACTTAGTCGACGCTGCGCGGCGGTCAGGGCGACAACTTGTCATTCAAAGGGGGTGGCATGACCAAAAGGTCTATGCCGCCCCCTTTTCATGCCAATTTGTTCGCTCTGGCCGCCGCTCGCTGCCGTTGCCATGGCATCGGCGGTTCCGTGATTGGTGCATTGGGGTCAGGTTACTTTGCACCAATTATTCGGTAACGGTGTGTTCGGGCTTGCGGTTAAAGACGAGCTTGTCTACTACGGCCTGCAGCGACATGCGACGGACGGTGTCGTAGGCTTCCCGCGTGCTGTACGCACAATGGGGCGTGACAATGCAGCGCGGGTGCGCGATCAGGGCCTGGTTGGGCGCGGTCTCATCGGCGAGCACGTCGAGCGCGGCGCCGCAGATGCCGCGCGTGCCACCGCTGGCGATGCCCTCGTCCAACGCGGCGACTAGGGCATTCTCATCCACGATGGGCCCGCGGGCCGTGTTAATCAAAAATGCCGTGGGTTTCATAAGCGCAAGTTCGCGCTTGCCAATCAGCTTCTCGGTCTCGGGAATCAGCGGACAATGCAGGCTGAGGATATCCGATGCGCCGAGCAGTTCATCGAGCGTTTGAGCCTTGGCGCAACCGGCGGCGGCAAGCTCTTCTGCCGTCTTGGTCGGCGCCCACACCAGTACCTTCATGCCGAGCGCCTGCGCGATGGGCGCGACGGCGCGCGCGATGCTGCCAAAAAAGACCAATCCCAACGTGCGGCCTTGCGTACGGTGCATGGTATACCCGCCCAGCGGATTCCAGGCGCCGTCGCGCACGTCGCGGTTGAGCAACGTGACCTGTCGCATCAGGTCGAGCATCAGGGCAACGGTGTGCTGGGCGACATCGTCCGAGCAGTATCCGGGACAGTTGGTGACGGTGATGCCATGTGAGGCCAGCCGGTCGACGGCAACGTGGTTCAGGCCGATAGACATGTTCGAGACAATGCGCATTCCCGCGGCTGCCATAGCGTCGGCACATGCATCGTCAACGGGACCGAACTCGCCGACAAAGCCCTCGCAGCCTGCCAGCTGCTCGGCAGTGGGGCAGACATTGGGCTCATGCGCGCAGCCCACCAGCTCAATCTGGTTGCCGCCTTCGATTGCGTCGAGCGCCGCCTGGCCCGCCTCGGTCGAACCGTCGACCATGTAATAGAGCACCTTATGCTTCACAGAGGTCCTCCTGCCATGTGGGGATGAGGTAGAAGTGGTAGATATTCTAGCCCTCCAAGCCAATCGAAGTTGCGGTGGAATAGTTCCTGTTTGGGGGCCAGAAGGCTGGTTTCAGGAACTATTTCACCGCAACTTATTTGGGGCGCTTGGGTGGTGGCGGACGGAGTCGTGGTGTGATTTGCGTCGGTGTCCGCGCGGCTCGGTATACTGGTACGGCTCAAACTATGGCGCCGCCCGCAGGCGCGCCGTCCGTCAGATGAGGAGTCGCCCATGACCCAGCCCTTGCCCTGGGAAAAGAACGCCGCGGTACCCGTGCCGCCCACGCCGGAACCCGTGCCGCTCGATGCATACACCGCCCCCGCTGCGCCGGAGCCCGAGCTCGTTCCGCTCGACATCTACGACGCTCCCGCGCCGGCACCCAAACCCGCCAAGCCGCTCGTCGACCTCGACAGCCTTAATCCCGCCCAGCGCGAGGCGGTCCTGACCACCGAGGGTCCGTTGCTGGTCCTTGCCGGCGCCGGCTCGGGCAAGACCCGCGTCTTGACCTTTCGCATCGCACATATGCTCGGCGACCTGGGCGTTAAGCCCTGGCAGATCCTTGCCATCACGTTTACCAACAAGGCCGCGGCCGAGATGCGCGAGCGTCTGGCGGCACTCATCCCCAGCGGTACCCGCGGCATGTGGGTGTGCACCTTCCATGCTATGTGCGTGCGCATGCTGCGCGAGGACGCTGACCTGCTGGGCTACACCGGTCAGTTCACCATCTACGATGACGACGATTCCAAGCGCATGGTGCGCGATATTATGCAGGCGCTCGGTATCGAGCAAAAGCAATTCCCCATCAACATGATCCGCAGCAAGATCAGTTCGGCCAAAAACGCCATGATCGGCCCCGAGGACATGCTCAAATCCGCCGACAGCCCCAACGACAAAAAGGCCGCGCAGGTCTACTTGGAGCTGGAACGCCGCCTGCGCGCCGCCAACGCGATGGACTTCGACGACCTGCTCGTGCGCACGCTCGAGCTGCTGCGCACCCGCCCCGAGGTGCTCGACAAGTACCAAGAGCGCTTCCGCTACATTAGCGTCGACGAGTATCAGGACACCAATCACGTCCAGTACGAGATCGCCAACCTGCTGGCCGCCAAGTACCAAAACCTCATGGTCGTGGGCGACGATGACCAGTCCATTTATAGCTGGCGTGGCGCCGACATCACCAACATCCTGGACTTTGAGCAGGACTTTAAAAACTGCAAGACCGTTAAGCTGGAGCAGAACTACCGCTCCACGGGCCATATCCTGAGCGCCGCCAACGCCGTGGTGCGCCACAACTCGCAGCGCAAGGACAAGCGCCTGTTTACGGCCGAGGGCGATGGCGAGAAGATCCAGGCCTTCCAGGCAAGCGATGAGCGCGACGAGGGCCGCTGGATTGCCGGCGAGATCGAGAAGCTGCACTCCAAGGGCACGAGTTACGACGACATCGCCGTGTTCTACCGCACCAACGCTCAGTCGCGTATTCTCGAAGATATGTTCCTGCGCGCAGGCGTGCCCTACAAGATCGTGGGTGGCACGCGATTCTTCGACCGTGCCGAGATCCGCGACGTCATGGCCTATCTTAAGATGATTGTGAACCCGGCCGACGAGATGAGCGTCAAGCGCGTCATCAACACGCCGCGCCGCGGCATCGGCTCCACCTCGATTCAAAAGATTGAGCAGCTGGCACGCGACAACCGCTGCTCGTTCTTCCAAGCCTGCGAGATCGCAACAGCCGAGACGGGCATGTTTAGCGCCAAGGTGCGCAACGGCCTGTCGAGCTTTGTGGCGCTGGTGCGCGAGGGTCGCCGCATGGACGGCGAGCTCAAGGACGTCGTCGAGATGATCGTCGATAAGACGGGCCTGCTGCAGGCTTTCCGCGCCGAGGGCACCATGGAGTCCGAGAGCCGCGCCGAGAACATCCAGGAATTCCTGGGCGTCGCCGCCGAATTTGAGGAGACGCACGAGGATATCGAAGGTACGCTCGAGAGCTTGGAAGAGCTGCGCGCTGCCGGTGTTGCCGATGTGCCTGCTAGCGCCGAGCCCGAGCCTGTCGTGGTGAGCGCGCCTGTGCCCGAACCGGGGCCATCTGCCCCGGTATCCTCGTTTGAGGCGCTCGTTGGCGCGCGTGACGCCGCGGGCTCCAATCCGCTCGATAGCTTGGCCGCTCCGGCGCTGTCTCCGCAGGATGCCCTGGCCGCCGCCATCGCGGGCAACGCGTATGCCGCGCCGACGGAGATGCCGGCGGGTGCCGTGCATGCCGACGAGATCGAGCGCACCTACGGTCCGCTCACCTGTAAGGCGCTGCCGGCGCTCATGGAGTGGCTGGCCCTGCGCTCCGACTTGGATTCCCTGGCCGGCGAGACGCATGCCATTACCATGATGACCATCCACTCCGCCAAGGGCCTGGAGTTCCCGGCGGTGTTCGTGGCCGGCATGGAGGAGGGTGTCTTCCCGCACGTGCACGACTTTGGCGGTAGTGACGATCCGGGCAAGCTCGAGGAGGAGCGTCGCTTGGCCTACGTCGCCATCACGCGTGCTCGCAAGCGCCTGTTCCTGACCTATGCGGCCACGCGTCGCACCTACGGCTCGACCTCTGCCAACCCGCGCTCGCGCTTCCTCAACGAGATTCCGTTTGAGGATATCGAGTTTAGCGGCATCGGTTCTGCCGGTTTTGAGGGCACGGGCTGGGAGAAACGCGGCGACCGACACGGCACCTTTGGATCGGGTATGGGCTCGGACATGTATGGCGGCAAGGTGTTTGGTTCGCATACGCGCTCGACCGGCGGTTCCGGTTCGCGTGGCGGATCGAGCTTTGACGATTTCTTTGGCGGCAGCAGCTACGGGACCGAGCGCCATCGTGGGGTTTCGCCCGATGCCGGCCGTGTTGCCTCGACCTTTGGTTCGGGTGCGCCGCGAGCCAAAAAGCCGTCGTCCAAGGTGTCCCCGACGGTGGAGCGCAAGGTCGATCGTGCCAGCGCATCGCAGGACTTTGCCGCGGGCGATACCGTGAGACACAAGACTTTTGGCACGGGTACCGTGATCTCGGTCGTCGGAGATATGATCGAGGTCCAATTCGAAAAGACCGGCCAGACCAAAAAGCTCATGAAGGGCTTTGCGCCGATCGTTAAGCTGTCGTAATCCCGGCGGACCTGGGCGGGCGTATGGGGCAACGTTGCTTGCGAACGTCGCTCTGCTCGTCCGCTTTTTGGTCTGGAGAGCCGGGTGGGCTGATAGATAAATAGATGTGAGTAGGGGCTCTCCCGTACATGGACGGGGGAGCCTCTTGTTGCGTTTTGGATTGTTTCTTATGGCTTCAGGGATTGAGCAATTTATACGATTCAGTATAATTTCAGATATATACTAAAATGTAACTAAAATGAAAATGGTGATTGGACATGCTGCTAAATTGTCTCCCAAAAAGACTCTTCTCTTTAGAGCTCTCCATCGACCCGGAGCCAATTGAGATGCAGATTCCTCGCATGTATCTTGAGCGGTATTCGCTTCGCTTGGCACGGCTCGGCATGTCTGAGCAAGGCCGTTTTATTGTTGCCGAACCAAAAGAACTGCCCAGTGTCATTTCGGCGCGAAATCTCGTCAATGCAGTGCGCAAGATAGATGCTCGCCCGGTGGCAATTTGCTGGGATGCTATGGATTTAGGCTTTATGCGCGCGCTTTCTTCGGAGGGGATCGCATATATCCGAGATGAGCGAAATGCGTTTCTGCCGTTTATCGGTGCTGTTATTTCCGATGAGGTGCTGGGTGCTTCTCCCGCTGCTCCGCTTTCGCCCCAATCTCAACGAATCGTCCTAAATCTCATCGCGGGACGATGGGTTGACTGCTCCGCCGGCGACCTAGCGCGTCTGTGTGGCAAAAGCGCGGCAAGCGTCAGCGGCTATCTTTCGGAAATCGCCGCTATTGCTCCTGGGCTAATCGCACGGGACGGCAAAAAGCGTGTGCTGTCCGATGCCGATTTGTCGACCGAGGCACTGTTAAATGGGTTTGAGGACTATCTTCGCACGCCAGTTTTAGAGCGAATCCGGCTCAAGAAGGTTATCGAGAGAACAGAGCTACGTGCCGTCGATGCACTACTTTCCGGCGTGTCTGCACTTAGCTATATGTCCGACCTTGCTCATAATGATTCTGTCCCAACCGTTGCTCTCGAAAAGAATCAGGTAGATACCTTAAGAGGGCATATGGGCGACAGATGGTTGGAGGCCCAGTGGTACGAACCGGCCGCTATCGAGATTGAGATCTGGTCGTATCCCGTGGACGCGCCGTCCGATATTAGTTTTGACACGACGGGTTTGCAGTGTGTCGACCCGCTTTCCTTATACGTTGCTTGCGCAAAAGCAGATTACAAAGAAGATCGTCTGCTCGACGCGGTCGAACAGCTCAGGAGGACGATATGTCAAAAGTGAGAGGAATAGAGCGATTTGCCGATGCCATGAGCGGCTGTAAAGGCGGTTACGTCCTTATTGGTGGGGGAGCCTGCAGCGTTCTGTTTGACAATGAGGGCGATTCGTTTAGAGCTACTGAAGACTTGGATGTCGTCGTAATTGTTGATGGGGAAGGCGTTGAATTTGCCACTGCATTATGGGCATTTATCAAAGCTGCCGGATATGAGACTGGAAAAGTCGGCGATGGAAAGTGCACTTACTATCGGTTCTGTTTGCCCGAAGGATCAAGGCAAGTCCTAGACTATCCCGGCCAAATTGAGTTATTTGCCCGACATCCTGATTTTGTGCTCGAAGACGAAACGAGCGAAGTGGCACCTCTTTCCTTTGACGGGGCCGTATCAAGTCTCTCGGCAATTATCCTCGACGATGGCTACTACGAATTTATTCGCGACAACGCAACGAACGTAGAGGGCATTACGTTGCTCGATGCACTCCATATCATTCCCCTCAAGATGCGTGCGCACATTGATATCAACAGAAGTTATGAAGAGGGACGTCGTTGCAACAACATTGATCGGCGGAAGCACCGTTCGGATGTTGCTCGACTTGCCGGCTTGTTGTCGTCCTCGGCGCGTTTGGAGCTAACGGGGCAAATGAGGGTTGATGCGGAGGATTTTCTTACGAACTTTGCTTCGTATGTAAATCGGCAGACCAACCGTAAGGAAAGGGCGCGACTTCAGGACACCTTATCGTTTCTCGAAAAGGTCTACCTATAGGCACCTTGATTCGTTATGTATAGCAGGGGCTCTTCCTTTGATGAACGGAAGAGCCCCTTGTTGCGTTTTGATTGTTGTTGCTAGGCGGAGGCGCCCCGTCCCGGCGAGCGCTTGGGGACCGGTGACCTACAGGTGGCTGATGATCAGTTCCATCTTGCCTTCGAGGTCAATGGAGCTGACGGTGCTCGGGGCCAGCAGGTGGCTTCCCTTGTGGACGGGGTTGCCGCAGACGGTGCCCTCGCCGTCGATGACCGACAGGCACATGAAGGGCCAGCGCTGGTTGAGGGTCTTGCTGCCGTCGACGCGCACGCGATCGACGGTGTAGCAGGGGTTGGACTCGAGCTCGGTCACGCCGTCGACCTCGGGCGCGGACACGGTGCCGTCGGTCGGAGCCTGAACATCAAAGTCGATGCAGTCGAGGCTCTGCTCAATGTGAAGTGGGCGTAGCTTGCCGTCGGTGCCAGGGCGGTCGTAGTCGTACAGGCGATATGTCACGTCGCTCGACTGCTGCGTCTCCAAAATGAGCGTGCCGGTCTTGATGGCGTGGACGGTACCGGAATCAATCTGGAAAAAGTCGCCCTTGTGAATCGGCAGCACGTTGAGCATGTCGTCCCAGCGGCCGTCCTCGATCATACGCGCGGCCTCGGCGCGGTCGTGCGCGCGCTGTCCGACGATGATCGTGGCGCCGGGCTCGCAGTCCAGTACATACCAGCACTCGGTTTTGCCCAGGCTGCCGTTCTCGTGCTCGGCGGCGTACTCGTCATTGGGATGGATCTGGATCGAAAGGTCGTCCTTGGCGTCTAGAATCTTAATGAGCAGCGGGAACTCCTTGCCCTCGCAGTTACCAAAGAGCTCGCGGTGCTCGGCCCACAGCCACGAAAGCGTGTGACCGGCGTACGGGCCCTCCGCGATCTGGCAGTCGCCGTTGGGGTGGGCCGAGATAGCCCAACACTCACCGATGGGACCCTCGGGAATGTCGTAACCAAATACGGTCTCCAGCTGGCGACCGCCCCAGATCTTCTCGTGGAAGATCGGCGTGAGTTTAATCAAATCGGACATGTGCATACTCCCATAAGGTTGTGCGGGTGCCGCGTAAGACAGCTCAAAACGAGCACCCACCGGATTACAAAACTAGGCCAGCGTTACGTTGTGCAGCTCAAAGCGGTCGCCTACGTTGTGCGAGACAGAATATTCAAACGCGGTGCCGCTATCCAAGAAGCCAATCTGGTTGAGTTCGAGCAGGGGAGAGCCGGGTTTGGTATCCAGGCGCTCAGCCTCTTCTTCAGTTGCCGCGACAGCGCGAATGGTACGGTGGAAACTCGAGATCTTGAGTCCGCACTGCTCGCGGATGAAGCTGTAGACCGACGCGTACAGGTCTTTTTTCTTAAGACCCGGAATCAGCTCGAGTGGCATATAGGTGTACTCAATAACGATGGGCTGACCATCGACCTCGCGTACGCGCACGATGTGATAGGCAAAGTCGTCTTCGGCCATTCCCAGCTGGGTCGCAACCTCTGCCGGCGGATTGACGATCGAGAAATCGTAGACCACCGAGGTCACTTTCTCCCCGCGATGCTCGTACGAAAAGCCTTGGGCACGGTCGTTCTTGCCTTGGAAAAACACCTGGCCGGGAAGCCCCGCCGTGTCCTTGACGTAGGTGCCCGATCCGCGCCGGCTGGTAATAAGGCCTTCCTCGGTGATCTGCTCAATCGCGCGCTTGACGGTGATCTTGGAAACGCTATACAGCTCGCAAAACTCTACGACGGTGGGCAGTTTGTCGCCCGGCTTAAGGGAGCCGTCCTCGATGCTTCGACGGATATCTGCAGCTATCGCCTCGTATTTGGGAATCATGCAATCCTCCCTTCATATTTGCGTTGATATAAAGAGAGTATACCTACTTAAAAAGCATCCATATGGCTTTCATCAAAGAAGTTCGATAAAGAAAAATAAAAAAGACGCTTTACATAATAAATTAGAGCGCTATAGTTACAGACAACAAGCGAGATGCATTGGCGTTTGCTTGTGCTGTTTGGGGACGGATTTGTTTTGGCGGGCAGGGTATCCAGATACCTGGTGCGCGCCCGCGCCGGATTGCCTGCCAAAGCAAGCCCGTCTCCAACCGAAAGCTCTAGACACGAAAGCGAGGACTTTGATGGCTCAGTATCAGCTGCCCCGTGACTTCTTCTTTGGCGCTGCTATGTCCGGCCCACAGACTGAGGGTCAGTGGAACCAGGGCGGCAAGCTCGAGAACCTGTGGGACACCTGGTCCATCCAGGATCTGGGTTCGTTTTACAACTGCGTTGGCTCTTATGCCGGCAATGACTTTATGGCCAAGTACCAGGAAGACTTTCGCATTTTGAAGGACCTGGGCCTGAATACCTATCGCACTTCCATCCAGTGGAGCCGTCTGCTCGATGCCGACGGCAACCTCAACGAGGAGGGTGCTGCGTGGTATCACGAGCTGTTCCGCGCCTCTCGCGAGGCCGGCCTGGAGCCGTTTGTCAACTTGTACCACTTTGACATGCCCACCTACCTCTTTAACCGTGGCGGCTGGGAGAGCCGCGAGGTCGTTGAGGCTTACGCGCATTACGCCGACGTCGCCTTCCACGAGTTTGGCCAGGAGATTAAGTACTGGTTCACCTTTAACGAGCCCATCGTCGAGCCCGAGCAGCGCTATCAGGAGGGCGTGTGGTTCCCGCAGCTTCACGACTATAGCCGCGCTCGCACCGTGCAGTATCACATCTCGCTGGCACATGCGCTGGCCGTGGCCAACTATCGTCGCGCCTATGACGAGGGCGCTATTCGCGCCGATGCCAAGATCGGCATGATCAACTGCTTTACCCCGGTTTACACCAAGCAGAATCCCAGCGAGGCAGACCTCGAGGCCGTGCGTATGACCAGCGGCATCAACAATCGCTGGTGGCTCGACCTTATTACCAAGGGCGAGCTTCCTGCCGACGTACTCGACAGCCTGGCCGAGGGCGGCGTTAAGCTCCCGTTCCGTGCCGGCGACCAAGAGATTCTCAAGCAGGGTGTTGTCGACTGGCTCGGCTGCAACTACTACCACCCCACGCGTGTTCAGGCGCCGGCGAGCAAGGTCGACCAGTACGGCCTGCCGCACTTTGCCGACGAGTACGTATGGCCCGACGCCATTATGAACGAGAGCCGTGGCTGGGAGATCTACCCACAGGGCCTCTACGACTTTGGCATGGACTGTGCTAAGAACTACCCCGATCTTGAGTGGTTCGTTTCCGAGAACGGTATCGGCATCATGGACGAATACAAGAACCGTGACGCCGAAGGAACCATCCAGGATGACTACCGCGTCGACTTTGTACGTCGGCACCTGGAGTGGGTGGCCAAGGCAATTGCCGAGGGCGCCAAGTGCCGCGGATACCATTACTGGGCCGTCATCGATAACTGGTCTTGGGCTAATGCCTTTAAGAACCGTTACGGTTTTGTCGAGGTCGACCTTATGGACGGCTATAAGCGCCGCCTTAAGAAGTCGGCGGCCTGGCTCAAACAGGTCGCCACAACCCACGTGGTTGATTAGCGACCGGGCGGACGCCCAGACCGCGCGCTGCCGCGCGCAACACATGGCACATCTGGTGGCAGAGGGCGACAGGCCACCGTGCGCATAGGAAAAGGCCGGATTTGAAAGTTAGGAGCAATCATGGCCAGTGACAACGGAAAGAGCTTCCTCGACAAGTTTGCCGAGGTCTCTGCGAAGGTGGGAAACCAGGTTCACCTGCGTTCCCTGCGTGACGCCTTCGCGACCATCACACCGCTCTATATCCTTGCGGGTATCGCGGTTCTTATCAACAACGTCGTGTTCCCTCTGTTCCCGCTCGATGCGGCGGGTCTTGCCAATCTTCAGACGTGGGGTTCGGCAATTACGCTGGGCACCCTCAACGTCTCTGCAATTATCTTGGCCGGATTGATTGGCTACAGCCTCGCTAAGAACAAGCGTTTCGATAACCCGCTCGCTTGCGTGGTCGTCGCTATCTCTGCTTTCGTCATCATGATGCCGCAGCAGATCACCGCCACGCTTGCCGCCACGAGTCCGCTGCTCACCGGCAAGATTACCTCTGCCGAGGTCACGGGCGCCCTTTCGACTGCCAACACCGGTACCAACGGTCTGTTCGCGGCCATTATCATCGCCCTGCTCTCCGTTACGCTCTTCATTAAGATTTCCGGCGTCGAGAAGCTCAAGGTCAAGCTGGGCGAGGGTGTGCCTCCCGCGGTCTCCAACTCCTTTAACGTCATGATCCCGATGCTGCTCAACCTCTCGATCTTCGCCATTGCCGCGGCTCTGCTCGCCGTGTTTGCCGGCACCGATCTGTGCACCATTATCTCCACGTGCATTTCCAGCCCGCTCAAGAGCATCATGAACGCCGGTCCGTGGGCTGTTATCCTCATCTACACCCTTGCTAACCTGCTGTTCTGCGTCGGTATTCACCAGTCCACCATCTCTGGCGCTACCGTCGAGCCGATCCTGACCATGCTCATCGTCGACAACATGGCTACCTTTGCCGCCGGTGGCACCATCCAGCCCGATCACTACATGAACATGCAGATCGTTAACAGCTTTGCCCTCATCGGCGGCTCGGGCTGCACCCTCATGCTCCTGCTCGACACGCTCCTGTTCTCCAAGAACAAGGCTTCCGAGACCGTTGCCAAGATGGCTATCCTGCCTGGTCTGTTCAACATCAACGAGCCGGTTATCTACGGTTACCCCATCGTGTACAACCTGCCGCTCATGATCCCGTTCGTCCTCCTTCCCGACCTGTTCATCGGCATCACCTATGGCCTTACCTGCGCAGGCATCATCAGCCCCTGCATCGCCCAGGTGCCCTGGACTATGCCTCCCGTCATCAATGCCCTGCTCGCTACGGGCTTTGACTGGCGCGCCGGCGTGTGGCAGGCTCTCGAGATTGTCATTGGCATGGCCGTCTACCTGCCCTTTATGAAGATTTCCGAGAAGGCAATCGCCAAGCAGGAGGCTCTCGCCGAGTAGAACGCCTAACGTTCGTCCCTTTCACCGTTGCGGGCACCGGTACGCGGTGCCGGTGCCCGCGGCTCTCTCCCTTGTGTAAAGATGCAGGGGGTGGGCACAATAGCCGCAAGGAATAAAACCAGTCGTCGTCTGCGCGCCGCGCAGTTATAAGGAGGAAACCATGAAGAAAATCATGCTCTGCTGCAATGCCGGTATGTCCACGAGCCTGCTGGTCCAGAAGATGCAGGCCGAGGTTGCAAACCGTGGTCTGGATATTGAGGTCGAGGCTCGTCCCATGAACGAGGCCCACGATCACCTGGGCGAGTGCGACATGTTGCTGCTTGGCCCGCAGATCGGCTACACCAAGGGCGATTTTGAGAAGGAGGCCGCCGGTCGTTTCCCGGTCGAGGTCATCAACATGGTCGACTACGGCCGCATGAACGCTGCCGGCATCATCGACCACTGCGTCAGCGTGATGGGCTAGGTGCTCCGCATGGAGGATATGAACGAACTGCAGATGACCTGCTTTGAGATCATCAGCTACGTCGGTACCGCCAAGAGCATGTACATCAATGCCGTGCAAAAGGCCAAGGAGGGCGATTTTGACGCCGCCGAGGAGCTTATCAAGCAGGGCGACGAGGCCTATAACGGTGGCCACGATGTTCACATGGGGCTTCTGAAGAAGGAGGCCAACGGCGAGCGTAACGGCGAGGCCCCGTTGATTCTGCTGCATGCCGAGGACCAGATGGCCGGTACCGAGACCATGCGCGTCATGGCGACGGAGCTCATCGAGATCCACAAGCAGCTGCAGGCACTTCAGGCCTAGTCGGCGTTATCGCCGCGATGGACCGTGCGGTCCAACAGACAACACAGTCCCTTTGACGGGCGCCGGGAGTCTCCGCCTCCCGGCGCCTTTATATTTGGGGAAGGTCTTGCGCGATCTATTGAGTGACCATTCGCGCTTCCCCAGATAAAACCTGCCAAAACAAACCTGCCCCTTTTTGGCAGGTTTTTGCCTTGGGAGCGGTACCATACAGGCAATGTTTAAACGAGAAAGGCGGGCTCCCATGGAACCTAAGCAGTATTACATCGGCATCGACGTCGGCGGCACTTCGGTTAAGGAGGGCCTGTTCGACGAGGACGGTAACCTGCTGGCCAAGGCCAGCGTGCCCACGCCGCCTATCGTTGACGCCGCGGGCTTTGCCGCGGTGACCGAGGCTATCGACCAGGTGGTCGCCAAGGCCCAGATTCCGCGCGCCTTTGTGGCGGGTATTGGCCTGGCCGTTCCGTGCCCCATCCCGGCATCGGGCGATGCCAAGGTCAAGGCCAACATTGCCATTAACCTGCCCGAGCTAAGAGTCGCCATTCAGGAGCACTGCCCCGACGCGGTTGTTAAATACGAGAACGATGCCAACGCCGCTGCCATGGGCGAGGCCTGGCTCGGCTCTGCCAAGGGCGTACAGAACGTGGTGATGGTCACCATTGGTACCGGCGTGGGTGGCGGCGTTATCGTCAACGGCGACGTGGTGTCGGGCGTTGTGGGTGCCGGCGGCGAGATTGGCCACATGTGCCTGAACCCGGCTGAGGAGCGCACCTGCGGCTGTGGCGGCCATGGCCATCTGGAGCAGTATTCCAGCGCCACCGGCGTGGTGAGTAACTACTTTGCCGAGTGCAAGAAGGCGGGCGTCGAGCCCATCGAGCTCACCGGGCCTTCTGATTCCAAGGACGTGTTCCAGGCCTGCCGCGAGGGTGACAAGCTCGCGCTGGCAGCTGCCGATACCATGGCCGACTATCTCGGCCGCGCCCTGGCGCTTATTGCCAACGTGGTCGATCCCGAGATGTTCCTGATCGGCGGCGGTGCTTCCGCTTCGGCCGATGTCTACCTCGACAAGGTCCGCGAGCACTTTAAGCAGTACGCGCTCTCCGCCTCGCGCGAGACGCCCATTAAGGTCGCTTCGCTCGGCAACGACGCCGGCATCATCGGTGCCGCCTACGTAGCCCTGCGCGCCGCCGGCAAATAGCTGGTGCAAGGGGGCCAGGTTACTTTGCACCAACATGGCGCAAAAGGGACAGCCTTGGCCTCCATGCCTGCCCCAAAATATGTCGTGCCCCTTCCGTCTGCGAAGGCTCGGCATCGGCGTGCTACCATAGCTACGTCCAAGTACACATATCAAGTGGAGGATATCCATGGCAAACGTTCTTGTCTTTGGTCACCAGAACCCCGATAACGACGCCATCATGAGCGCCGTCGTCCTGTCCCAGCTGCTCAACCAGGTTGAGTATGCCGGCAACATCTACGAGGCCTGCGCCCTTGGTCAGCTTCCGGCCGAGTCCGCCAAGCTGCTCGCCGACGCCGGCATCGCCGAGCCCCGCGTGATCGAGTCCGTCGAGGCCGGTCAGCTCGTCGTCCTCACCGACCACAACGAGTCTGCCCAGTCCGTCGCCGGCCTTAAGGACGCCACGGTCTTTGGCGTTGTCGATCATCACCGCATCGGCGACTTCGAGACCGCCGGCCCGCTGCACTACATCTGCCTGCCCTGGGGCTCCAGCTGCACCATCGTCACCAAGCTCGCCGACGTGCTCGGCGTTGAGCTTTCCGACGTCCAGGCCAAGCTGCTGCTCTCGGCCATGATGACCGACACGCTCATGCTCAAGAGCCCCACCACCACCGATGTCGACCGCGCCGTCGCCGCCAAGCTCGGCGAGCAGGTGGGCGTCGACCCGGTCAAGTTTGGCATGGAGGTCTTCCTCACCCGTCCGTCCGGCTCCTTCACCGCAGCCGAGATGGTCGGCAACGACATCAAGATGTTCGAGCCCGCTGGCAAGAAGCTGCTCATCGGCCAGTACGAGACCGTCGACAAGACCCGCGCACTCGGCATGATCGACGAGATCCGCGAGGCCATGCGCGCCTACGCCGCCGAGAAGGGTGCCGACGGTATTGTCCTGTGCATCACCGACATCATGGAGGAGGGCTCGCAGGTCCTGCTCGAGGGCGAGACCGAGGCCGCTCAGAAGGGCCTGGGCATTGCCGATGAGTACGACGGCGTCTGGATGCCGGGCGTCCTCTCCCGTAAGAAGCAGGTCGCTGCCCCCATCATGGCCGCCTGCTAGGTTTAGTTGACCGAACGCCACGACCGGATCGCGGACGCCCCGCGCTCCGGTCGTTTTTTTGTGCACGGCGCCGCGTCGTCTCTTGGGCAGGCGCGCCCGTGCCGTTGAGCAAATAATGTTCAACCTGTGGTTCCGCTTTTCGGCCACACCTGCGTGCTTGTCGTGCAGGGTAGGCTAGATGCAAGCGTAATACGTTAGAGCGCGGCGCCGCCACTTGGGCGGGCCGTGCTTTTTTAAGACGGGAGCTTTCCCGAGAAAGGAGCCGCCCATGGCAGCACCCGAGCAGCTGTTCAACGTTCGTGAACGCAAGCGCTTTGAACGTCACGACATTTGGGAGCGCATCGCCGAGAACGGCACGATTTCCGCTGCCGTCATGGTCTTCGCCGCTATCGCCGCCGTTATCTGCGCCAACACCGATGCCTACGAGGCCATCCATCACTTTTTGGAGACCCCGCTGTATGTGGGTCTGGGCAACCTTACGGCTGGTCTCACCGTTGAGCTTTTCGTCAACGACTTCCTCATGGCGATTTTCTTTTTGTTGGTGGGCATTGAGCTTAAGTACGAGATGACGGTCGGCGAGCTCAAGAATCCGCGCCAGGCCATGCTTCCCATGCTGGCAGCCGTGGGCGGCGTCGTCGTTCCCGCCTGCATCTACCTCATTTTTAACCATGCCGGCGCCCGCAACGGTTGGGCCATCCCCATGGCAACCGATATTGCCTTTGCGCTGGGCGTGCTGTCGCTTTTGGGCAACCGCGTGCCCAACGGCGTGCGCGTGTTCTTCTCGACGCTCGCTATTGCCGACGATCTGATTTCCATCGCCGCCATCGCCATTTTCTACGGTCAGAGCCCCAATCCGTTTTGGTTGGGCGCCGCCGCACTTGTGACCTGCGCGCTCGTGTGGCTTAACAAGACGCAGCATTACCGCCTTGCCCCGTATTCGGTACTGGGTCTGCTGTTGTGGTTCTGCATGTTCAAGAGCGGCGTACATGCCACGCTTGCCGGCGTCATCCTGGCCTTCACCATTCCGGCCAAGTGCGGCGTTAAGCTCGATAGCCTTACCGATTGGCTGGGCGAGTGCCTGCCGTTGCTCGACGACCGTTACGATGACGAGGCGCACATCCTGGGCCAGCATGACTTTACCGTCTCGACAACCAAGGTCGAGCGCGTCATGCACCGCGTGACCCCGCCGCTTATCCGCATGGAGCGTCTGATCTCCACGCCGGTCAACTTTGTGATCCTGCCGATCTTTGCGTTCGTAAACGCGCAGGTTCGCTTAGTGGGCGTGGACATGAGCACACTGCTCACCGACCCGGTGACGCTCGGCGTGTACTTTGGCATGCTGCTGGGCAAGCCGATCGGCATCTTTGGCATGACGTTCGCCTTGGTCAAGCTCAAGGCCTGCGAGCTGCCGCACAACGTTAACTGGCACATGATTGCCGGTGTGGGCATTCTGGGTGGTATCGGCTTTACCATGTCGATTCTCATCAGCGGCCTCGCCTTCCCGACGGCCCAGTTTGAGGTTCTGGCTGCCAAGGCCGCCATCCTTGCCGGTTCGGTCACCGCTGCCGTGCTCGGCATGATCTACATGAGTGTTGTCTGCAAGCATCCCGCGCCCAAGGGCGAGTAAAAGCTCGAAAACAGACACCAGAACCGGTTTGGATGCGTTCGAAACTCGGATCAGGGTGCTACTGGCCCACTGCCAGATACCCCCGTGGCCAAAAAACGCCGTTTGTGAGTACTGTCACAAACGGCGTATCATTTTAGGTGCGGAAAATAATGAACAAAGTTATAAGAACTGTACGTTAATGAGTGACCATCGACTTCCAATTTGGCGCTAGCTGACGGTGATTAGGGAGTTTCAAGTCGAGTTTTGCCGATTTCGACCGAGAATCGCTGCTACTAAAAAGGTAACAGTACTCATATTTGCCCTTTTTTGGCCACAAGCCCTAAAACAAGCCTCGCCAGGGTCGGGAAACTGGCCAAATCGTCGGCCTCGAGGCTTATTCCACCGTTCCGTAGACGGCACCCCAGCCGTGGGCGGCCAAGGCGGAGTTGAGCTGGTCGCAAAGTGACTGGCGGTCGTAATAGCCGGGCGGTAGCAGGTTGACGATCTCCATGAGATCGGGCGCCAGGTCCAAGATTTCGGCCTGTACGATCAGGTCCAGACGGTCGATGGCGTGGCGGTCGTAAAACAGTCCGTCGACCAGGCGCTGCAAGTCGCCGAATTCCTCGGCCTGGAACGATCCATACTCCATAGTGCCTCCTTGGGCGCCCTACGCCGGCATGCGCGGCGATTCGTAATTTATTGCGATGGACTTAATCTATCACGGCTTCATAACGTTGCGGCGGTGGCGGTCTATACTTAGACGAACTGCAACGTCCCGCTTCGCGAAAGGTCGCACCCATGCAGACGATCTACCAGAAGATGGAAACCACCGAACTCGATGCCGCTATCGAGGCACTCAAAGCCGAGGTCGCCGAGGTCAAGGCCAAGGGCCTGGCGCTCGACATGGCCCGCGGCAAGCCGTCGCCCTCCCAGGTGGACATCTCTCGACCCATGCTCGATATCCTCAACGCCGACGCCGATTTGCACGACGGCAACGTCGACTGCTCCAACTACGGCTGCTTTGAGGGCATTCCCTCGGCACGCAAGCTAGCGGGGGAGTTCCTGGGCTGCCCCGCCGAGCAGACGCTCGTACTGGGTTCGTCGAGCCTTTTGATCGAGCACGATATCGCCGGTATGTTCTGGCGTTGCGGTTCGTGCGGCAGCGAGCCCTGGGACGCGTACGAGGCTGCGCACGACGGCAAGAAGGTCAAGTTCCTGTGCCCTGTTCCCGGATACGACCGCCACTTTGGCATCACGGCCGACCTGGGCATCGAGAATATCCCCGTTGCGATGACCGACAACGGCCCTGACATGGACGAGATCGAGCGCCTCGTCGCCGCCGACGATTCCATCAAGGGTATCTGGTGCGTGCCCAAGTATTCCAACCCCACGGGTATCACCTTTAGCGAGGACACCGTGCGCCGCCTGGTCGAGATGCCCACGGCAGCGCCCGATTTCCGCATCTTCTGGGATAACGCCTACTGCGTGCACGACCTGTACGACGAGACCGACGAGCTCGCCAACATCTTCGACCTCGCCCGCGCGGCGGGCACCGAGGACCGCGTGGTCGCCTTCGCCTCGACGTCCAAGATCACCTTCCCGGGCGCCGGCATCGGCTTTATCGGTGCAAGCCCTGCAGTCATCGCCGAGTTCTCCAAGCGTCTGAAGGCCGGTCTGATCAGCGCCGACAAGCTCAACCAGCTGCGCCACGTGCGTTTCCTTCCCACCCTCGAGGCGGTCAAGGGCCACATGAAAAAGCACGCCGAGTTCCTGCGCCCGCGCTTTGAGGCCGTCGAGCGCAAGCTCACCGAGGGCCTGGGCGACACGGGCTGTGCCACCTGGACGCACCCCCGCGGCGGTTACTTCGTGAGCTTCGATGGTCCCGAGGGCTCGGCCCAAAAGGTTGCCGCGCTCTGCGCCGAGCTGGGCGTTAAGCTTACGCCGGCCGGTGCCACCTGGCCCTATGGCAAGGACCCGCGCGACACCAACATCCGTATCGCGCCGAGCTACCCCACGGTCGAGGACCTGGAGGCCGCGCTCGACGTGCTGGTGCTGGCTGTGAAGCTCGTCGCTGCCGAGCTTGCGCGTGCCGAGCGCGCCTAACGCGCGGCTTCCCGTACTATCCGCACTTTCGATACGTAAAGGAGCGTATACATGGATTTGGGTATTTCCACCAACCCCACGCCAGAGCTCTACACCATTAAGGTAACCGGCGAGATCGATATCTCGAACGCCGATAGCCTGCGCAATGCCATCGACCTGGCGCTCGAGCAGCCCACTGAGGCCGTTGAGCTCGATTTTGCCCAGGTGAGCTACATCGATTCGACGGGCATTGGCGTGCTCGTGGGCGCCGCGCACCACGCGGTCGACCACGGCAAGCGCTTTAGCTGCACCAATGTGCAGCCCCCGGTGATGCGCGTGGTTCAGCTGTTGGGTGTCGACCAGGAGATTTCGATCACCGCTGCATAATCTTTGCCCCCAAAAGGGCGTGCCGTTTGGCATATGTTTGTGATGCGCTCGGACGTTTTGGCGTCCGGGCGCTATACTTGACCGAATGAATAGACGAGTTCCGGCCGAATGGCGCGGTGCGGGCTCGACTCACATCGAGCCTTGGAGGTATGTGTGTTTGGTATTGGAGAGGGTGAGCTCGCGATCATCGTGGTCTTCGGCTTTTTGCTGTTTGGCCCGGATAAGCTCCCGCAGATGGGCCGCACGATCGGCCGTGCCATCCGTCAGTTCCGCGAGACGCAGGAAAAGATGACGGCCGTTGTTCAGTCCGAGATTATCGATCCGGTGAGCGAGGCCGCGTCGGCACCGGTCAAGCCCAAGAAGGCTGCTGCGACCGACGACGATTCCGATGCGGACGAGGATGCCGCCGAGACGGCAGCGCCCGCCAAGAAGGAGACCTTTGCCGAGCGTCGCGCCCGTCTTGCTGCCGAGAAGGCCGCAAGCGAGGGTGCTGCTGAGGGCGAAGGTGCTGCTGAGGAGGCCGAGGGCGCCGAGCCTGCCGCTGCCGCCGTCGAGCCCGAACCTGCTGCAGAGCCGGAGCCGGAGCCTGTCTCTTATACACATCTGACGCTGCCGACGAAGGC
>UQMO01000027.1 GCA_900542125.1 uncultured Collinsella sp.
TCTACACCTAAGCCTTCGTCGGCAGCGTCAGATGTGTATAAGAGACAGCTCATATGGCGTGGTCTGGAAACTCTTTGGCGAGGATCAGCATGAATCTTGTTATGTCGTCGAGTTCGTTGGCAAAAGTCATGTGTCGCTTTTGGGCTACGTAAGCGTTTCGGGTGAGGTGTACAAGGTGGACCGCCCCGTCAGCGAGGCTCCGCTGCCCAACGATCCCGACATGGAACTGGTCCTTGACGAGTCGGATTCCGGTATTGGTGAGATTATGGTAAGGGAAGCCAGCGGTGCAATGCGCGCGTGTGCGCAAACTGTCGGCTCTCCCGAAGGCCCCATGCGCGAGCAGTCCGACCACGAGACATGGAATTCGACCCGCGCCCTTCCTTACGGCGAGTTTATGGCCTCGATGTTCTTGCGCTACGTGATATTTGCCAACTCCGAAAGCGCTATTGTGCACACGGCGGACGCCGGCGGACTCGACGAGGGTATGCAAAACGTTGTCGACAAGATCAAGCTCGTAAAGTTGTCCGAGCCGGTCGAGGTGTTTTTGGGCTTTAACACGGCACCGCTCCCCGATGCTATCGAGACGCTGCTTTACCGCGTTGACCATGCTGAGAATCCGAGCGGTATCGAGCGCTATGCCGCCGCCCTTATGAGCGAAATTGATTTGCCCCGCCTGCGCACCATCGCTGCTAGGTCCGAGATGAGCCTAGCTCGCATTGATCGCTCAAAGATTTTCTATCTCAATTTTGATCGTAGCCTGTTGGACCAGGACGAGATTGACATGCTGCTTGCCATCGAGTGCCGTCTCAACCGCCTCTCCGGCATCCTTGAGCGCATCGGGGCCGGATTGGTCCCTGCGGCATCCTCGCCGAGCCTTGAGGGCTGCGCGCTCTTTGATGCGTGGCATATCGCCAAGACGACCAACGATGTTCCCCGACTGCTCGATACGGCTTCGAGCGATAACCCGTGGGCCAAGCCGGGAACGGTTTCGTGCCAGCCGGGCGGCGAGTGGGACGTGCGCACCCGTTTTGCGCGAATCGTTGAGGCGCTCAACGTGGTCACGCGGCTCGACTATACCTATCGGGCAAACGTTGCCGAGGGGATTATGCTCGTTCGGTTTGGGCAGTCTGTCGTTGATGCCATGCTGCAACGTGAATACGACGCTCAGGATGACGCCTGGCGCGAGCTGGACGAGGACACGCGCGCGATCTGGGCCGCGGAGCACGATGCGCGCGTGGCACTCACGCTTGCGGCAGCGTGTTTTGCCGCGGGCACCTGCATCACGCGCTGCTATGTGCAGATTGCTGCTCCCGACAGTGAGCAGGGCGAGCGCGTTGTCGCAACGTATTTCTTTGGGCGCGCGGCCTATCTGGCCGATTGCGTGCCTGTCGCCAAGGATCTTGAGAGCATGGACATGGACGATATGCCGTGCAAGCGTGTGCTTGAGGCGTATGAGTCAACCGCTCCGGAGACGATTGAGCCTGCGGAGGTTCATGCTCGTCCGCGTGATGACCATCGCACGCTGCCGCCGGCGCTGCGCGATCTGCTGCTTGCCGATACGGCTGACGAGTTGGAGGTCATGGAAGAGGACGACGACCCATACGTGGCCCGTGTTGTTGAATTGCGCGAGCAGGCAAAAGTAGACCGTACAGGTGCTTTTGAAGGCTTTTCCCGTCTTGTCGAGGAGTTGGAGGCTAAGTGCACTGTCGCCGAGCTTTTGGCGACAGGTCCGGTTCAAACGCAGTTTTGCGATAACCAGTTGGTGCGCATGGTGTTACCGGTGTTGGAAGAAGACGACTCTGTGCGAATCCTTCGTGCGCCCGATGCGCTGTACTTTGCCCAGCACGAGATCTGCAGCTTTTACGCCGAGCAAGAGGACTTTGAACGAGCACTGCCCGAGGTGCGCCATCTTTACGATCTGGCGCGCTCGTCCATGCAATCGCACTTTGCGCTCATCAACGTGCTTGCGCGGCTGGAGCGCTTTGACGAGATTATCGAGGTTGCGCGCCACGGCCTACGTATTGCCAGCGATCGTTCTGCAATTGGCTACCTGTTCTACCGCTTGGCGTTTGCCTATTGGAATTGTGATCAGCTCGACCTGGCGCTGGCTTGTTACCGTCTAGTGCCGCGCGGCGAGGAGTCGGGCAGCAGCGCGCTGGAAGAAATGCAGGGCCTTATGAACGAGATGGGCGTCAGCGAGCCTCCGACGTTCGAAGAAGCGGTCGAGACCATCCACAAGGCTGGACTTGAGTTGCCGCCAGTGTCCGCCGTGACGAATCAGCTGGCAGATGCCGCTGTGCAACTGGTCGACAACGGCTTCTTTTTCCTGGCACGCGGTTGCATCTTCCAAATGTGGCGCACCATGGGCAACGACGAGCTCGGCTCCCTCAACCGCTCGCTGGGGTAGGGGGCGGTATAGAGGGGCCGCACCGCGCTATTTGTATCGGTGCGGGCGGGAGGACCCGACAGAATCGGTAAGGCATAAAGCCGCCGAGCCTGCTAAAACTGTTAAACTCTGCTAAAGTTGCTAAACTTTGTTAAAGTTGTTAAAACTGGCAGAGGAGGTCGAATGTCAAAAGCTATTAATCCCTTTAAGCCAACAGCGGGCATGAATCCACCTGAGCTTATCGGACGCGACGCTGTTTTGGATGACTTTGCCGAAGCTCTTGAGAATGGTCCTGGTGCCCCCGATCGACTCATGCGCATCTCGGGTGTCCGAGGCACGGGTAAAACGGTGCTCCTCAACGCATTGGGCGATCTTGCGCGCAAAAAAGGATTCGAGGTTGTCGACGTCGCCTCAAATGCCGGTTTTTGCGACAGAATTCTCGAGGCTCTGCAGCGAAATGTTCGTCTTGCATCAATGTCGATTTCCCCATCGATTTTAGGAGTCAGCCTTGGCTCCGTAGAGCTGTCGAAGTCGGCCTCTCATCTGGGTGAGGCGATGTACGATGCCGCGAAGCGAGGTGGTTTGCTCATCACACTCGATGAGATTCAGGACGCCTCAACTGAGGAAATGCGCGAGCTGGGTAATGAAATGCAGCTCTTGATTCGCCAAGGGGCGAATGTCGCCTTTGCATTCGCTGGTTTGCCAACCTCGGTGGATGGCGTGGTGGTGGATGATACGTTGACGTTCCTTCAGAGGGCGAAGCATATCGAGCTCACGCGGCTTTCAGATTTTGAAGTCGGCGGATCGTTTGAGGATACGATGAGGCGTGCGGGCAAGGAACTCGACGAAGGCGTTGCTGAGCTTTTAACAAAGGCTTCGGCAGGCTATCCCTTTATGGTCCAGTTGGTCGGATATTACGCTTGGCAGGTTGCTGCGCGCAGCGGGTCGGAGAGCGTGAGTGAAGAGGCGGCTCGCAAGGGTGTCCAGGCGGCTCTTGATAGTTTCAATGCCATGGTGATTGCCCCCGCGCTGCGCAGGGTGTCGGAGCGGCAGTTTCAATATCTCGCGGCGATGGCGCAATGCGAAGGCGGCGAGATTACGAACGGTGATATTGCCAAAAAGATGGGATTGCCGGCGAATAAAGTCGGGTCGTATCGCAAACGTCTGATCGATACGGGACTGATTGAGCCTGCCGGCTACGGCTGTGTTTCGTTTGCAATTCCGTACATGCGCGATTATCTGTTGGAGACCATTCGAGCGGACTAATAAAGACTGGAGGCATCGACGCCGCCGCTGTGGTTGCCCCCGCATCTTTGTCTCAATCTGTAACATCTAGAGGGGATTACGGCATGCAGGTGTTTCAGATTGAGACATTTGCGGATGGCGCTGACTGTTTGTCTAAATCTGTAACATCTGGACGAAGATTCGGCCTGTAACTGTTACGGATTGAGATGATTGACTGAGACGTCTACTGGCAAATCGGAATCGCTCCAAAATTCCCCCTTGCCCATCCTTGGCTGTTTGGTTACTATAGAACGGCTGTTACGGAGAGCTGACCGAGAGGCCGAAGGTGCTCGCCTGCTAAGCGAGTATGCCCCAAAAGGGCATCTGGGGTTCGAATCCCCAGCTCTCCGCCAGTAAGACTTTAAAGAAGGGTTCCGAAAGGGGCCCTTTTTTAGTTGAACCACGTTAGCTGGGGATTCGAACCCGAGAGGGCACGGGCGTTAAGCAAACGCGAAAGCGTTTGTAGCCCGTGGGCGAAAAGCCGCCAGGCTTTGAAGCCGGAGGGCATGCGTAGCATGCCCGGACATCCCCAGCTCTCCGCCAGTACGAATTTGAAGAAGGGTCCCATTTGGGGCCCTTTTTTATTATCAAGAATGGCGGCTGGGGATTCGAACCCTCAAAAAGGAGGCATCCTTTCGGACGCCTCCTTTCAGTGGACTTATTATTCTTGCGCCCTCCATCTCAGGAGCCTTGGCTACGGTCTCGCTCTCTGCCGCAAGTGGGCGGTTGTCGATGCGGCGGCCCAAGCGATCGAGCTTCACGAGCAGCCATTCAATGGGATTCGGCCCTGCGCCTTCCTCGTCGGCAACCAGGTCCATGACGGCGATCTTGGTGCCGTCCTGCTTGAGTGTAACGCTGCCCACCTTGTCGCCCACATGCACCGTGCCCGAAAGATCGTCGTAGCTAACCTTTTCGGTCACCTCGCCGGCAAGAGAAAACACGGTCGCTTGCGCCGTGGGATCGGCGAGCGTGGCGTCGATTGTCTTATCCGTCCAGTCGGTTTGACTAATGCGCGCCATAAGCGGGTTGCCGTTGGCGGTCTTTTCTTGCGTGTTGGCGATTGCGACCGTCACCTTGTGACCGTAGTACCAGTTGGCAAGGGTGGCGGTATCGGTAAAGCGCTGATCGGTGGTGGTGGAGTTCAAAATAACGGTGTAGATCTCGTCGCCGTCGCGGTTGTAGGCGCTCGTAAAGCAATAGCCCGCGTCGTCGGTGGTGCCGGTCTTGCCGCCGATGTTGCCATCTTGGCCCAGCAAATAGTTATGCGTGTCCATGGAATGCGAATGGTCGGTGCCGTCGGCGCCCGTGACCTCGATCCAGGAATCCTCGCTCGCTACGACCTCGCGGATCGTGTCGTTTTTCATGGCTTCCTGCATCATCAGCGCTACGTCGTGTGCGGTTGAGTGCATATTGCCAGCCCACTCATCAAAGTCCAGACCATGCGGGTTTTCAAAAAGCGTACCGGTGCAGCCGAGCTTCTTAGCGCGCTCGTTCATGGCCTTCACAAATGTGGCCTCGGCGTCTTTGGTCTTGGGGTCGATCTTCTTGCCCACATATTCGGCGAGCACGATGGCGGCGTCGTTGCCCGAGGGAATCATCAGACCGCGTAGTGCCTGCTCCACGGTAAGCTCGTCGCCTTCGAGCAAGCCGGCGGTCGAATTACCCACGGTGGCTGCGGCGTTGCTCACCGTGACCTTCTCGTTCATCTTGCAATTCTCGACGGTTAGGATTGCGGTCATGACCTTGGTGATCGAGGCAATCTTGACCTGCTCATCGGCGCCGCGCCCATAGTAGACGGTGCCGTCTTTGCCCATGACGAGGGCATTGGTCGCATCGATATCGGGCAGGTTTCCGGCCGTGATGCCGCGCGCATCGGCGGTTTTGCCGCAAACATTGTCGGTCGTGAGCACTTGGGCGCCGGCAACGGTGGGCACGCCAGCGGCAAGGGCGATAGCGCAGACAAAGCCGGCGGCAAGCTGGGCTGAGCGCTTTGCAAAAGAGGTGAGGGACTTCACAGATTTCGCTTTCGACGGGATGGTCTCTTCTGGAACTAGAGTATATCGTTTGCCGGCGTCGGCGATCATTGCGTGCGTGCGTGGCCCACATCCGCTCCCGAACGGGCACAAGGGTGCTTAAGGCCGACTTAATCACCCACGCTTGTTGTGTGTGGCGTGCGTCGCCTCAGGCATAATGGAGCGCGAGAGGAGCACGCATGAACGAGCGCATTTTGGTAGTTGATGACGAGAAGGCCATCGCCGACTTGGTTGGCATCTACCTTACAAAAGAGGGCTTTGATGTCCAGATTGCCTATAGCGGGGCCGATGCTGCCAAGGCGATTTTGGAGCAGGAGTTCGATCTGGCGCTGCTTGATGTCATGCTGCCCGATATCGATGGGTTTGAGCTGCTGCGTACGATCCGTTCCAGCCATACCTATCCCGTGATCATGCTGACGGCGCGCGATGCCCAGCAAGACAAGATCGGGGGCCTTTCGCTTGGCGCGGACGATTACGTGGTTAAGCCGTTCCGTCCGCTGGAGCTCATCGCGCGCGTGCACGCTCAGCTTCGCCGCTACACCAGCTACGGTAGCCGTGCACAGGCGGCCGAGTCGCCGACCATTCAGCTCGACGGCTTGGAGATCAACCGCGATGCTCGTTCCGTGACAGTGGACGGTTCACCGGTTCGCCTCACGCCCACCGAGTATTCAATCTTGCTGTATCTGGTCGAGCATCGCGGCAGCGTGGTGGCCGTGGAGGACCTGTTCCGCGCGGTGTGGAACGAGGACTTTATGCCCGGCTCCAACAATACGGTGATGGTGCATATTCGCCACTTGCGCGAAAAGATCGGCGACGACGCACAAAAGCCACGCTTTATCAAAAACGTCTGGGGCGTCGGCTACATCATCGAATAACGCTTTTCGCTTGTGAGGATCTTGATATGACAAAAGACGATAGGCAAGCGTTCGAGGTGCCCGATCGGCTCTTTGAATACGTGAGGTCGGTCGTCGACAACCGCGCGCTTGCAACGGTGCTGCTCTTTTTGCTGAGCCTGCTGCTGATTGGCATCGACAACATCGTCGGAATCTTGGCGGTGCTGCTTGTCGGCTTTTTGCTGATCGATCGATTTGAGATCGTGTGCCGCTGCGTGGTGATTGGCGGCGCCGCGTGGGCCATGACGTTGGCGATTGGCGCCATGGCGCTCGGCGGCATCGAAGGGCCGGTGCTGTTCGATGCCGGCTTTGTATTCAACATGCTTGGCTTTGTGCTGGCGCTTGCCGCGTGCGTGCTGTTCTTGTGCGGCCGCGCCCTGTACTACCAGGGCTACGAACAGGGCGAGCAGCATGCCGATTGTGTGCTGGCCGCTCGTATTCAAGATCGCCTGATCGATCACCCCGACACCTGGGATAACATCGACGGCGACTTCTTGGAGGTCGAGGGCGCCCTTAACCGCGTGCGTGACCGTGAGCGCAAGGTGCAGCAAGCTCTGCGTGACGAGTCGCATCGCAAGGACGATTTGGTCACGTACTTGGCACATGACCTACGCACCCCGCTTGCCAGTGTGGTGGGCTATCTTTCGCTGCTGCAAGAGGCTCCCGAGCTGCCGGTTGAGCAACGTGCGCACTTTACGGGCGTGGCGCTCGACAAGGCGCACCGGCTCGATACGCTCATCGAAGAGTTCTTCGATATCACGCGCTTTGACTTCCACGATATCGTGCTCACGCGCGGCTATGTTGATCTGGGGTTGCTGCTGGCTCAGGTGGCTGACGAGTTCTATCCCATCCTCAACGAGCAGCATAAGGAAGTCCAAGTTGATATTCGAGAGGACCTGACGGTGCTCGTGGATGGCGACAAAATGGCTCGCGTGTTCAACAACATCATGAAAAACGCTATTGCCTATAGCTATGAGGGCTCGACCATCACGATCGAGGCCAGACGCCGGGACGGCGGTGGCGTGCGCGTGCGCTTTATCAATCAGGGCGATCCCATCCCTGCGGCAAAGCTCAAGGTGATCTTTGAGAAGTTCTATCGCCTGGATGCGGCGCGTGCGACCAATCGCGGCGGCGCTGGACTGGGGCTTGCCATCGCCAAGGAGATCGTATGCGCGCACGGCGGTACCGTTGCGTGTGAATCGACGCCCGAACACACGATATTCACCATCGAGCTGCCCGCCGCATAGCCAGTGTGCCCTTACAAACACTTGACAATGCGCTCACGTGCATATGAGCCGCGATTCCTACTATCGATACTGCTGAATTGATATCGATGTGGAGGTATGCGGTATGACGGCTGCTGCGGCTGTGGAGCCCACGGAGCTTGAAGAACTCATGAAAGCGCAGGCCGAGGCCGCGCGCGAGCGCGAGGTTGGGGATGCGACTCGCCCCACGGCAGAGGATCTTGCCGCCTCGCCGACGCGCATCGATGTCGAGGGCCTCGACCTGTTCTATGGTGACCATCATACGCTCAAGGACGTGAATATCAAGATCCGCGACAAGCAGATCACCTCGTTCATCGGGCCTTCGGGCTGCGGAAAGTCCACGTTGCTGCGCTGCTTTAACCGCATGAACGACGGCATCAAGGATTGCCGCATCGAGGGCAAGATTGCGCTCGATGGTCAAGATATCCTGGGCGATTACGACATCTGCCGCCTTCGCCAGCGCGTGGGCATGGTGTTTCAGCGCCCCAACCCGTTTCCCATGAGCATCTACGACAACGTCGCGTACGGTCCTCGCGGCATGGGAGTGCGTGACCGCGTCGTGCTCGATGAGCTGGTCGAGGACTCCCTGCGTCGCGCTGCCCTGTGGGACGAGGTCAAGGACAAGCTCAAAGAGTCGGGCCTGGGTCTTTCGGGTGGACAGCAGCAGCGCCTGTGCATCGCCCGCGCGCTTGCCGTGCAGCCCGACATTCTGCTGATGGACGAGCCGACCTCGGCACTCGACCCTGTGTCGACGCTGGTGGTGGAGCAGCTGGCCTGCGAGCTCAAAGAGACCTGCACGCTCGTGGTCGTTACGCACAATATGCAGCAGGCGGCGCGTATCTCCGATTCGGTCGCATTCTTTTTGCTGGGTGAGCTGGTGGAGCACGCGCCCACCGCGCAACTCTTCAAGAATCCGACCGATCCGCGCACGGCGGATTATTTGACGGGGCGTTTTGGCTGATACCATCTAGTAAAGGTACCTTTAGGGTTAAGATGCGGTCATGCCGGCCGCAAAGGGGTTCAACATGATCTATTACGTCGAGGACGATGACAACATCAGGGATTTGACGGTCTATGCGCTGCGCAAGCAGGGGATTGAGGCCGAAGGCTTTTCGTGCGACGGTGAGTTTAAGGCTGCCGTGGCGCGACGGGTACCCGATGCCGTCCTGCTCGACATCATGCTGCCCGATACCGATGGCTTGGCGATTATGCGTCGACTGCGTGCCGATCGCCTGACGGCGACGGTGCCCATCATGATGCTTACCGCCAAGGATACCGAGCTCGACAAGGTGATGGCGCTCGATGGCGGTGCCGACGATTACCTGACTAAGCCGTTTTCGCTCATGGAGCTTGCGAGCCGCTGCCGCGCACTGCTGCGTCGCGGCGGCATGGTCAAACAGGCAAGCGATGTGCTCAGCGTGGGCGACATTGTGCTCTCGCCCAGCCATCGTGAGGTGACTGTTGCCGGCGAGTCGCTTAAGCTCACCCTGCGCGAGTTCGACCTGCTCGAGTACCTCATGCGCAAGCCCGGCGTGGTCTTTACCCGCGAGTCGTTGCTGCAGAGCGTGTGGGGCTGGGACTTCGACGGCGGTTCGCGCACCGTTGACGTGCACGTGCAGACGCTTCGCCAAAAACTGGGCGAGCATGCCAGCGCCATCGAGACCGTGCGCGGCGTGGGCTACCGCTTGGCCGAGCCTTCTGCCGGTGATGGTGCCGAAGGTGACGACACCGCGGCCACCGCATCGGAGGAGTAACCCGTGGTCTTCGCCCCCCAGGGAAAACATACGCTGTCGCACCGCGTTTTTGTGACGATCTTTGTCTGCGCCATGGCGGTTATCGTGGCGTTTACGGTGCTGGGTGCGTTCTTTGTGCAAAACACCTTGGCGGATGCCACGAGTGCCAACCTGGCGCAAGAAACCGAGCTCATTGCTGCCGCCCTCGACGAGCAGCAGGAGCCCATCCCGTTCTTGCGTAGCCTCGATCGAGAGGACTTGCGCATCACGCTGATTAACAAGGATGGATCGGTTGCCTACGACAACGAGGCGTCGCCTTCCACACTGCCCAACCATGGCGATCGCCCCGAGGTCATCGAGGCCTTTGAGAGTGGTTCGGGTTCCGCGGAGCGCGCAAGCTCTACGCTCGACGAGATTATGCTGTATCGCGCCGTCGCCCTTGATAACGGCCAGGTTGTCCGCTTGGCGCAGGCCCAGCCTGGCGTTGCGGCGATTTTGCTGTCGATGGTGGCGCCGATGCTGCTTATCGCAGCAGCGGGTGCGGTACTCTCGTTTTTTATGGCGCGCCGCGAGTCCCGTGCCATCATCGCGCCGTTGCAAGAGGTGGATTTGGACCACCCACGCCGTAGCTATGAGCACGCCTATGCCGAGATGGTCCCCATGCTTGAGCGTATTGAGTCGCAGCGCCAGGAGCTCAAGCGCCAAATGGCGGTGCTGGCGGACAACGACCGTATGCGCCGCGAGTTCACGGCGAATATCACCCATGAGCTCAAGACGCCGCTTACGGCGATTTCGGGCTATGCCGAGCTCATCGCAAACGGCATGGTCGAGGGCGAGGGCGACCTGCGCAACTTTGGCGGTCGCATCTATCGTGAGGCGGGCCGCTTGGCAGCGCTTGTCAACGATATCCTTACGCTGTCTAACTTGGACGAGGCCGAGCGTGCAACTGAGGGCGAGGCGGTGCCCATTGGTTCCACGGAGCCTATTGAGCTCTCGCGTGCCATCTACGCGGTTGAGCAGCGTCTTGAACAGGTCGCCCGTCAGGCGAATGTGACGATAAGTCATGAGACCAAGCCTGTGGTCATCGAAGGCGTGTCGCGCTTGATTGACGAGCTCATCTATAATCTGGCGAGCAACGCCATCCGCTACAATCGACCCGGCGGTGCGGTTACGCTGCAGTGCGGCACCAACGACGAAGGCCATCCGTTCCTTGCGGTCGCCGACACGGGAATCGGTATCGCGCCTGAAGAACAGGGCAAGGTATTTGAGCGGTTCTATCGCGTGGACAAGAGTAGGTCCAAGGCGCGCGGCGGAACCGGTCTGGGGCTTGCAATTGTCAAGCATGCGGCCCTGTATCATCACGCCACGCTCGATTTGTCGAGCGAGTTGGGCGTGGGAACCACCATTACGGTGACGTTTCCCATACGGCAGGACGAGCCATTCGCATAGCGATACAACATAGATATTGATGCAGACGCCGCATTTGACTTTCGGGTGCGGCGTTGTTGTGCAATTTTACGATTGCTTCCGACATTTTTACAGGAGAGCCTGTTTCTTATGTATAGAGTTTGGTCTCGGTAAAAAGATGCGATAACATACGGACAGTTTTGTCAATCCGAACTGGGGAAATGAAAGGCAAGCTGCATGACCCTTCTCGAACTGTTCCAGCTGCTGAAGAAGCACCTTCAGCTGGTCATCACCCTTCCGGTGGTCTGCGCGATCGCCATGGGCATCGTGTCCTTCGTTGCGATGGACAACACCTATACCGCGACGACGAGCATGTACATTCTCGCCAAGACCGACGATAGCGGTCAGATGAGCTACAACGATCTCTCGGCGAGTCAGATGCTTTCCAACGATATCGCCACGCTGCTGGATAGCGATAGCGTTAAGAGCGGCGCAGCCAATGAACTGGGCCTCACCGATCTGGATGACTACAAGGTGTCTGTTTCCTCCGAGACCACCACGCGTGTCATTACGCTTTCGGTTACCGGCACCGATGCCAAGGAGACGGCTAAGGTCGCAAAGGCCATGGCCAGCTCGGTGAGTACGGTCGCTCAGAACGTCGGCGCTGCCCAGAGCATCAACGTTATCGACGAGGCTAAGACCCCCGAAGCCCCCAGCGGCCCCAAGCGTATGCTGTACGTTGCTGTCGCGTTCCTCGCGGGCATCTTTATCGCAGTTGCCTATGTCGTTTTGGCAGACATGCTCAACACCCGCATCCGCGGTGCCGAAGAGGCAGAAGAGCTCCTGGGCATTCCCGTTGTTGGCCGAATTCCGGCTATGAAAGGTGGTAAATAGGCATGGCTAAGGCAAAGAACACCGATAAGCTCGTTGTACAGAATGCCGCCAAGACCCTTCTGGCCAACATCCGCTTTGCGAGCGTGGACGACCCCATTCGCACCATCACCGTTACCTCCTCGATTCCCAACGAGGGCAAGTCTACGGTTTCCATTAACCTTGCTCAGGCAATTGCCACGAGTGGCAAGTCCGTGCTCCTGGTTGAGGCCGATATGCGCCGCAGGTCCCTTTCCGATATGCTCGGCGTTCGTTCGCGCGGCGGACTCTATGCGGTTCTTTCCGAGCAGATCTCCATTGACCAGGCAATTGTCGAGACGGGTCAGAAGAACTTCTACTTCCTTGATGCCGAGCCGCATATTCCCAATCCTGCCGACATCATCGTCTCTCACCGCTTTGCCAAGCTGGTAAAGGCACTGTCTGCTAAGTTCCAGTACGTCATCTTCGACGCTCCCCCGGTCGGCACCTTCATCGATGCTGCCGAGATTGCCAGCCTGACCGACGGCACGCTGTTCGTGGTGCGCGAGGACTTCACCAAGCGCGAGGAGGCGCTCAACGCCATCGGTCAGCTTAAGAAGTCCGAGAAGGTCAAGCTCATCGGTACCGTTATGAACTACTGCGAGACCGAGACCAGCGAGTACTACTACTCCTACTACACCAAGGACGGTAAGAAGGTTAAGAAGGGCTCCGACGATCAGGGGACTTCCAAAAAGGGCATCTTCACCAACCGAGCAAACGTTTAGTTGATTAAGGCTGACCTATGCGTGACATTCATTGCCATATCTTGCCGGGTGTAGACGACGGCGCCGCCGATCTCGATGAGAGCTTGGCGATGCTCGAGGCTGCCAAGCGGGCTGGTGTAACCAGAATTGTTTGCACTCCTCACTGCCGTGATCCCTATTTTGATTACGACAAGATGTGGGATGCCTTTGAGCTGCTGCGCGATAACGCTGACGGTTTTCCGCTCCAGATGGGCTTCGAGGTCAACCATCGAAAGCTCGTTGAGCTTGGTATCGATGCCGCGGAGCACTTGCATTTCGATGGGACCAACGAGTTTCTGCTCGAGCTTTCGACGCATGCCGATGCGTATGCGTTTAGAGAGTACGAGAACACGATTTACGATTTGCAGTGCCGTGGCTACCAGGTGATCATCGCTCATCCTGAGCGCTATCGTGCGGTTCAAAAGGATGTAAGCGTGGCGGAGCGCCTGGTCGATATGGGCTGCAAGCTGCAGGCTTCGGCGGACTTTATTGCCGGCGGTCGCTTTGGTCGCGAGAAAAAGCCGGCACAGCGCCTGTTCGATCAGAACCTGTACAGCTTCATCGCGAGCGATGCCCATAACGTGGGTCATTACGATTGCCTGGCGAAGGCTCGCGCGAAGTTTAGCGTGCGCGGAGCTCATTTTCGCTAAAATCTGTCCCTAACGTTCGCATTGAATGAAAGGGCAGCCATGGATATCCAACTTAAGACGGGATGCTTTGATGACGCGGCGTTGGTGCGCCGCGTCATTTTTATGGACGAGCAGGGCTACGAGAATGAGTTCGACGCTATCGACGAGGATCCGAACTGCATTCATGTGACGCTCTATGTAGACGGCGAGCTTGCCGGTTGCTCGCGCGTGTTTCCCGAAGAGCTTGAGCGCGCGGCTGACGCAGAGGCTCCGGTGTCGCCGGCGTGCGACTTGGACGAAGGCGTTGCGGCGGGGGAGACCTACATTATGGGGCGCGTCGCCGTGCTGCCGGCTATGCGTCGTCGCGGACTGGCGAGTGCGATCGTCGAGGCCAGTGCTTCGTGTGCACGCGATGCCGGCGCTAAGCTTATTAAGCTGCATGCGCAGGAATACGTGTTGCCGCTCTATGCAAAGGCGGGCTACACGCAAATCGCCCCGGTAGATTACGAAGACGAGGGCCAGCCCCATGTCTGGATGGCCAAGCGCGTAGATGGCAGATAGGGACGTTCCTTTTCTGCCGGCAGTTGGGGACGCTCCTTGGCAATTGGCGCATTGGAGCGCTTAGACATACAGTTTTTCGATTCCGTATGTATATATGCGCGCTAATGGGTTATAAAATCTAAGTCTGAACATAGCAGGTCTGCGATGCGGCTCGGGCGACCGAGCCGTTTTTGCGGACAGGGGTAGCGCGAAAGGACTGCACATGCGTCAATTTAAGACCGAGAGCAAAAAACTGCTCGACCTCATGATCAACTCCATCTACACCAATAAAGAAATCTTCCTGCGCGAGCTTATCTCTAACGCGAGCGACGCCGTCGACAAGCTCAACTTTAAGAGCCTGCAGGACCCGAGCGTCAAGATCGACCAGGGCGACCTGGCCATTCGCGTCTCCTTTGATAAAGACGCCCGCACCATTACCATCTCGGATAACGGCATTGGCATGACCGCCGAGGAGCTGGAGCGCAATCTGGGCACCATCGCCCATTCCGGCTCCGAGGAGTTTAAGACCGAGAACGCCGAGCAGCAGGGCTCCGATGTCGACATCATCGGTCAGTTTGGCGTGGGCTTCTACTCGGCTTTTATGGTCGCCAGCCATGTGAAGGTCGTCAGCCGCGCCTACGGCGAGGATGTCGCCCATGTGTGGGAATCCGACGGTCTTGAGGGCTACACCATCGAGGACGGCGAGCGCGCCGAGCACGGTACCGATGTCATCCTGACGCTGCGCGAGAACGAGAAGCTCGATGCCGACGGCGAGGCCGAGACCTACGATCGCTTCCTGACCGAGTGGGGTCTCAGGAGCCTGATTCAGCAGTACAGTAACTATGTGCGTTACCCGATCCAGATGATGGTGTCCAAGAGCCGCCAGAAACCCAAGCCCGAGGACGCCGGCGACGATTACAAGCCCGAGTACGAGGACTACCAGGAGCTCGAGACCGTCAATTCCATGACACCGATCTGGAAGAAGCACAGCTCCGATGTCGAGCAGAAGGACTACGACGAGTTCTACAAGTCCACGTTCCACGACTTTGACGATCCTGCGCGCACCATCAGCTTCCACGCCGAGGGCACGCTCGAGTATGACGCCCTGCTGTTTGTGCCGGGACGCGCGCCGTTCGATCTGTACAGCAAGGACTACGAGAAGGGTCTGGCGCTCTACAGCTCCAACGTCCTGATCATGGAGAAGTGCGACGACCTGCTGCCCGACTACTACAACTTTGTCCGCGGCGTCGTGGATTCCGCCGACGTGTCGCTCAACATCTCGCGCGAGACGCTGCAGCAGAACCGTCAGCTCAAGGCCATCGCCAAGCGTGTGGAAAAGAAGATTACCGCCGACCTTGAGGATATGCGTGACAACGACCGCGAGGCCTACGAGAAGTTCTTTGAGAACTTTGGCCGCGGTCTTAAGTACGGCATCTACTCGAGCTATGGCATGAAGGCCGATGAGCTCGCCGACCTGTTGCTGTTCTGGTCTGCCAAGGAACAGAAGATGATTACCCTGGCCGAGTATGCCAAGGGCATGCCTGAGGATCAGAAGGCCATCTACTACGCCGCCGGCGACTCGCGTGAGCGCTTGGCCAAGATGCCCGTGGTAAAGGGCGTGCTCGACCGCGGCTATGACGTGCTGCTGCTGACGCAGGATGTGGATGAGTTCACGTTCCAGGCTATGCGTGAGTACGTTGCCGCCGATATGCCCAAGATCTACGAGGACGATGCTGCCCGCGAGGCTGCCGAGAAGGCTGTGGCCGACGGTGCCGAGCCCGAGGTCGAGGATCGTCATCTAGAGCTCAAGAACGTTGCGACCGGTGATCTTGACCTGGCGACCGAGGACGAGAAGAAGGAGGCCGAGGACGCCACCAAGGAGAACGAGGACCTCTTTAGCGCTATGAAGGAGGCGCTCGGTGACAAGGTCGAGAAAGTCGCCGTCTCCGCGCGCCTGACCGATGCCCCCGCTTGTATCACCACCGAGGGCCCACTTTCGCTCGAGATGGAGAAGGTGCTCCAAAAGGGTCCCGAGGGCGCGCCCGACGGCATGCCCAAGAGCCAACGCGTGCTCGAGCTCAACGCCAAGCACCCGGTCTTTGACAAGCTTGTCGCTGCCCAGAAGGCAGGCGACGCCGACAAGATCAAGCAGTACTCCGGTCTGCTCTATGACCAGGCTCTGCTGGTCGAGGGCATTTTGCCCGAGGACCCCGTTGCCTTCGCGGCGGCTGTTTGCAACTTGATGTAGTTGGGTCGTTACGCGGTTTTACCAAACCGCGTAACAGCTCGACGCTGCAAGCCCGCCAGAGCGGCAATCTGCCTTTCAACTTCGGCGGCATGACCAGAAGGTCAATGCCGCCTTGTTTCAAGGCACCTTGCTCGCTCTGGCGGGCTTTCGCTGACTTCGCCAAAACATCGACGTTGTGGCAGATGCCAACGACTACCCCTTTAAGTTGCGGTGAAATAGGGACTGAATAGGGGCTCCAGAGGCCAAAACAGTCCCTATTCCACCGCAACTTCATGGGGATGTGTGACAATGCCCGTCGGAAAACATCTGCTGTCTTTGGGGGTCTATCTATGCTGTACGAGTTTTGTGCCGAGAACTTTGAGCGAGTGCCGGCGGCTATCGATGCCGGTGCAAAGCGCATCGAGCTGTGCGATAACCTTGCCGTCGGTGGTACCACGCCCTCGGCCGGCGTTATCAGCGCTACGACCAACTATGCCCACGAGCACGATGCACGGGTGATGTGCATGATCCGTCCGCGTGGCGGCGACTTTCACTACAACCAGGACGAGCTGCGCATGATGGAGATGGACTTGGGCCTTGCCGTGAGTGCGGGCGTTGACGGCTTGGTCTTTGGCTGCTGCAAACCCTGCGCTGGCGGATGGGCGCTCGACGAACTTACGCTTGGCGCCCTCGTGATGGCTGCGGGCTGCGCGACCGAGGAATGTAAGCGTGAGCCCATCGACATCACCTTTCACATGGCATTTGACCAGCTCTCGCCCGAGGCTCAGCTCGATGCGATTGATACACTTGCCGACTGCGGCGTTACGCGCATCCTCACGCATGGCGGCGCTGCCGGTACGTCGATCGAGGATAATTTCGATCACCTGGCTCGTTTAATCGAGTATGCGGGCGATCGTTTGACCATCCTTCCCGGCGGCGGCATCACTACGGCAAATCGCGACGCGGTCGCGGCGGCGCTAGGCGTCTCCGAGCTCCATGGCACCAGGATCGTGCCGCTGGAGGTATAACCCGTGGCGCTGGTATTTGACGTTCAGCAGGCGAGCGGCAAGCCCGACGATAATCGTCGCCCTGGCACCGCGTGCCCCTTTTGCGACACGGAGGGGCTCACCAACATCATCCAGCGCGATGGTGACTGCATCTGGCTCGAGAATAAGTTCAAGACCTTGCGGGCCACCCGTCAGACCGTATTGATCGAGTCGGCCAATCACGACGCCGACTTGGTGACCTATGAGCCGGATGAACTCCACCATGTGATGAGGTTTGCTCTGGATTGCTGGCAGCGAATGATTGACTCCCGGCAGTATCGCAGCGTTCTCATGTACAAGAACAAGGGCCCACTTTCGGGCGGCAGTCTGGTCCATCCGCACATGCAGATTGTGGGTTTGGAGCAGGAGGACGGCTATGCGGCGCTGACCTCAGCCAACTTTGAAGGCATCGATGTCTGGCGGCAGGGGAGAATCTCGGTCAACATCTCAACCGAGCCGATCATGGGATTCTTTGAGGTCAACGTCTCGGCTCCGCAGGGAATCGCTGCCAGCGATGACACGAGAGATCAAGCCGAGGCGGATCTCTTCGCCGATGCAATCCAGGTAGCTCTGCGCTATATCCTGAACGAGCACCACGGTGGTCGCGCAGAGTCGTATAACCTGTTCTTCTATCACCTGGGCGGTCGGACCATTGCCAAGGCGCTGCCGCGTTGGGTGGTTTCGCCCTACTTTGTCGGCTATCGTTTGGCCCAGGTCAATGCTGAGACCACGCTCGATGTCGATGCTGAGCGCCTGCGTGCGCATCTGGAAACGCTCGTATAGTAAGACTAACACCCGCGTAATGCGGACAGTCTAGCGTCCCATGGCGTCGCGGCCGGCCTCGACCCGCTTGCGCTGGGCGGCGCGCTCCTCGCCGGTCAGACGCTCAAAGAAGTGCCCGATAAACGAGGCGAGTACCTGCTGAAACAACGTTCCACACATGACGGGAAACACGACTTCGCCCGGAAAGTATTGCGTGGCGATGACGGCGCCCGAAGAGATGTTACGCATGCCGCAGGTAAAGCACATGGTAGTCGTCTCGCTATATGGCAGATGCAGCGCACGGGCGACCAGAAAACCGACGACAAAGCCGCTGATGGCGAAGGTCAAAATAAAGAGGGCGACTTCCAGGCGCACCGCGTTCATGTGCAGCACGTACTCGCTCATGGCGGTGGAGTTGGAGGCGATAACGCCCATCATCATGAATTTGCAGGCGGGCGAGAGCGCGGGGGAGAGCTTCTCGTGTCCCCATCCACGCGTGAGCTCGTTGATCACGATGCCGAGCACGGCGGGGATGGCGATCATAAAGGCCATGTCTTGCATCATGCTCGGCACATCGATCGAGACGGTGGCACCCAGCAGGAGCTTGAGCGTAAGCGGAATCGTCACAGGTGAGATGACCGAGGACGTCAGGATGATGGTGAGTGCGAGCGGGCCGTTGCCGCCGAACATGCTGATCCACATAAAAGCGGTGACTGCCACGGGCACACTGTATTCGAGCACGATGCCGCAGACAAGGTTGGGGTTGGAGCCAAAGAAGAGTGACCCCATGGCATACGCCGCGATGGGAATAAGCACTGCCGAGACCAGCAACGCCACAATCAGGTGCAGCGGACGGTGGAACACCTCGGCTACCTGGTGAAAGGTGTTGCTGAGCGCACCTTGGAACGTCATAAAGGCAAACAAGGTGGGAACGATGGGCTTGAGAACGCCGATCTGTTGAGGAAAGAGCACGCCGAGCGCCACGCAAATCGGAACGATGATTTGCATGTGCCCCGCGAGAAACTTGCCCAGTCCAACCCATTGCCTCATATGCTCTTGTGACTCCCTTTGCTCGTGAATCCGTTTTGACTGGATATGCTAGACGCTCACATGTGTCCGTGCGTCAGAAACGCTCGATTATTTCGAGGGTATTACCGGCATCGTTTACCGAAACCGCGGCGTGCTGCGGCGATTTGCGTCCGCGCCGCACGGTATAATAAATCCGTTCAACAGATCTGCCTGCCGAAGCGGGCATACACAGAGGACTCATCGCTATGAACCGTGAGAGGTATCGCGGCGACCTGCCCCTATCGGGGGTGGGTGCCTATGTCATCGCTTAAGACGACGCATCGCTGGGCGGTCGCTCAGCAAAACCCCGAGCTCGAAAAGGAGCTTTCGGCTGGTCTGGGCATTCCCGGGCTGGTGGCGCGCATTATGGTCGCGCACGGCATTGGCTCCATCAAAGAGGGCCAATTGTTTTTGACGCCTTCGCTCGATCGCGACTGGGCCGACCCACTCATTATCCCGGGCATGTCGGTCGTCGCCGACCGCGTCGAGCGTGCTATTCGCAACCACGAGCACATTGCAGTCTTTGGCGATTTTGACGTTGACGGTATTACGTCGACCTGCCTGTTGACCGAGGCGCTGCGCACGTTTGGCGCCGATGTTACGCCGTTTATTCCGCATCGCTTTGATGAGGGCTACGGTCTTTCGCGCGCGGCGCTCGACCGCGTTAACGAGCTCGCTCGCCCCCAGCTGATCGTGACCGTCGATAACGGCATTGCCGCCAAGGAAGAGGTTTCCTATCTGGAGAGCCTGGGGATCGATTTGGTGGTCACGGACCATCACGAGCCCTCCGACCAGGTGCCGCAGGGTGTGCCCCTGACTGACCCCAAGCTCGAGGACGAGGGCCCCTCGCGTGAGCTTGCCGGTGCTGGTGTGGCGCTCAAGCTGGTGCAAGTCCTGGGTGAGCGCCTGGGCAAGCCGTCGTATTGGCGTTCGCTAATCGAGGTCGCGGCGCTGGGCACCGTGTCCGACATGATGCCGCTCACGCCCGAGAACCGCGCGCTGGTTGCCGAGGGCATCCAGCAGATGCGCGTAACCGCTCGCCCCGGCTATATCGCGCTTGCCGCGCTCGCCAAGGCGGACCTTTCTACCATTACGGCCGACGGCCTGTCGTTTTCGCTCATCCCTCGTCTGAATGCTGCCGGCCGCATGGCTGATCCCAAGCTGGCGCTCGACCTGCTGCTTGCCCGCGATCCCATCGAAGCAAGCGCACTGGCGGCTGAGCTCGAGGAAATCAACCGCCAGCGCCGTGAGATCGAGGCGGAGCTCACGCGCGATGCCATGGCAAAGGTCGAGGAGGCCTATGACGGCGGACGCGCGATCGTCGTGGGCGGCGAAGGCTGGCACGAGGGCGTCAAGGGCATCGTGGCAAGCCGTCTGACCAACCGCTACCACGTGCCGGCGCTGCTGTTCTCGATCGAGGACGGTATCGCGCGCGGCTCTGGTCGCTCGGTGGGCAAAGTTAACCTGTTTGACGCCGTCGAGCGCTGTTCCGACCTGCTGATTCGTCGCGGCGGACATGCCGGTGCGGTGGGAGTGACCATCGAGGCATCCAAGCTCGATGAATTCCGTCGTCGCCTTTCCGCCGTGCTATCGGAGATTCCCGCCGAGGACTTTGAAGACATCGACGAGGTTGCCGCCACGGTCGACCTTTCCGAGCTGAATATCGAGACTATAGAGCAGATTTCCCGTCTTGAGCCGTTTGGCCAGGGCAACAAGGTGCCGCTGCTGGCCGCCGAGGGCGTGACGATGTGCGATCGCGCCGTGGTGGGCAAAACCGGCGAGCACATGCGCTTTGTGGCGACCGATGGCGCCGCGAGTGTGCCGGCCATTATGTTCCGCGTGCCGCAAATCGATAAGCTCATCAACTGCGATAGCGCTGTCGACTTGGTGTTCGAGGCCGTTGCCGAGCATTGGCAGGGGCGTGTGAAGCCCAAGCTCATGATCAAGGATGTTCTGGTCCGCGATACCATGCTGCCCAGCGTCGACGATCCGGCATGCGAGCTTCGTCGTGGCGTGCAGCCGGCGGATTCCGGCCTGCGCCTGGAGTCGCGCAAGCGCGAGACGCTCGCCCAGCTTTCCTATACCGAGCTCACGCGCTCGCTTATCCATAGCTTTATAGGCTCGAACCAGCCGCACCGCGCGCAGGTCGAGGCGCTCGATGCCCTGGCCGATCACCAAAGTGTTCTGGCCGTTATGGGAACGGGACGCGGCAAGTCGCTCATCTTCCATGTGCATGCCGCGCGCGAGGCGGTTCTTCGCGGGCGTGCGAGCATCTTTGTCTATCCGCTGCGCGCGCTCGTTGCCGACCAGGCCTATCACCTCTCGTCGACGATGGCCGCGCTCGGCATTGGCGTCGGCGTGTTGACCGGCGAGACCGTGGAGGCGGCGCGCGATGACGTGTTCGCCGGCCTGGCTTCGGGCCGTACCGGCATCGTGCTCACGACGCCCGAGTTCCTGTCTATCCACCGTGACCGCTTCGCGCGTTCGGGCCGCATCGGCTTTGTCGTTATCGATGAGGCGCACCACGCCGGCCTTGCCAAGGGCGGCGACCGCAGCGCCTATCTCGACATGCCCGATATCCTCAAAGCCCTGGGCGACCCGGTCGTTATGGCTGCGACGGCCACCGCGACGGCTCCGGTCGTGGCCGAGCTTGCCCGCATGTTGCCGATCACTCGCACGGTGGTCGACGAGACGGTGCGCGAGAACCTGCAGCTCGAGGACGACCGCGACCTTGCGAGCCGCGAGAACCGTTTAGTGTCGATCGTGGCGACGGGGGAGAAGACCGTCATTTACGTCAATTCGCGTGATCAGTCCGTGGCGCTTGCCAAGACACTACGCAAACGCGTTCCCGACTGTGCGACCCGTATCGCGTTCTATAACGCGGGCCTTACGCGCACCGACCGCCATCGCGTAGAAGAAGCGTTTCGAGACGGCAGCCTCAGCTGCATCGTTTCGACCTCCGCCTTTGGCGAGGGTGTCAACCTGCCCGATATCCGCCATGTCGTGCTCTACCACATGCCGTTTGGCGCCATCGAGTTCAACCAGATGAGCGGACGTGCCGGCCGCGACGGCCAGCCCGCCGTAATCCATCTGCTCTATTCGTCGCGCGACGCCCGCATTAACGAGCGCCTGCTCGACTGCTATGCGCCCGAGCGCGACGAGCTCGTCACGCTCTATCGCGCGCTGCAGACCATGTGGCGCTCCAACCGCGGCAAAACCGGGGACGATTCCTTTAGCGCGAGCGATATCGACATCGCGCAGATGTGCCTTGCCATCGATGCTCGCACGCCGGTCGACGAGCGCTCGGTGGAAAGCGGCCTGGGAATCTTCGAAGAGCTTGGTTTCTGTCGCGTTTCGGGGTTTGACGACACTCGTCGTATCGCGATGGCCGAAAACCCCGGCCGCGTGCAATTGAGCAGGTCAATTCGCTATTTGGAGGGCTTGCGCTCGCGCATGGAGTTTTCGGCTTTCCGGAGCTGGGCGCTCGATTCGTGCGCTTCTGATATGCTAGCCAAAGTTAACCGCCCGATCGTACCGCGGGCCTAGGGGAAGGGGACCTCGATGGATGCCGCAGCCCGTACCGCCCATGATTCCACCCTCCAGCCGTTTTCGGAGATGGAGCACTATAAGCATGCCGATGAGCTGCCGCCCGAGATTATGGCGGACAGCTACGACAAGCTGGAGCGCCTGTGCCTCAAATATATGAATGAGGACGACTTTTCTAAGGTTGAGCAGGCCTACTGCTTTGCCGCCGAGAAGCACTGCAACCAAAAGCGCCGCTCGGGCGAGATGTACATTAACCATCCCGTCGAGGTTGCCATCATTTTGGCCGATCTCAAGATGGACTGCGATGTGGTGTGCGCCGCGCTGCTGCACGATACCGTCGAGGATACCGAGACTTCTCTTGCCGATGTTTCCGGCCTGTTTGGCGATACGGTGGCCGAGCTCGTCGATGGCGTGACCAAGCTCACCAACATCGAAGTCGACAGCATGGACGAGAAGCAGGCGCTCACGCTGCGCAAGATGTTCCTTGCCATGTCCAAGGACATTCGCGTCATCATCGTTAAACTTGCCGACCGTCTGCACAACATGCGAACGCTGGCAGCCCTGCGCGAGGATCGTCGCCTGTTTAAGGCTCGCGAGACCATGGACGTGTACGCGCCCTTGGCCGACCGCCTGGGCATGAGCTCTATTAAGTGGGAGCTCGAGGACCTGTCCTTCTTCTACCTGGAGCCCGATGCCTACCAGCGCATCGCGCGCATGGTGGCTGAGTCGCGCGAGGTCCGCGAGCGCTACCTTGCCGAGACCATCAAGACGCTTACCGATGAGCTCAACCGCATTGGTCTGGAGGACTTCCAGATCAACGGCCGCTCCAAGCACTATTGGTCCATCTACCAAAAGATGAAGCGCAAGGGCAAGGAGTTCTCCGAGATCTACGACCTGGTGGCGCTGCGCGTAATTACCCATTCGGTGCGCGATTGCTACTCCACGCTCGGTGCGGTGCATACGCTGTGGCACCCCATGCCCGGTCGCTTTAAAGACTATATCGCCATGCCCAAGGTCAATAACTACCAGTCGCTCCATACGACGGTCATCGGCCCTACGGCTCGTCCGCTCGAGATTCAGATTCGAACCTACGAGATGCATGAGCAGGCCGAGTACGGCATTGCCGCCCACTGGCTATATAAGAAGTCGGGCGGATCGTCTGCTTCCAAGACCAATGACGCTCAACGTTTGGACGACCAGATCAACTGGCTCAAGCATTCGCTCGATTGGGCGGCTTCCGACGAGATCACCGATGCCAAGGAATACCTGCACTCGCTGAAGGTCGATCTGTTCGATCAGGAGATCTTCGTCTTTACGCCCAAGGGCGAGGTCATGGCGCTTCGTGCCGGCTCCACGCCGCTCGACTTTGCCTACGCCGTTCACACCGAGGTGGGAAACCACTGCGTCGGCGCTAAGATCAACGGTGCGGTGGCCCCGCTCACGCACGAGATCAAGACGGGCGACCGCGTTGAAATCCTGACTAACAAGAGTTCCAAGCCGTCGCGTGATTGGCTCAAGATCGTCAAGACGCCTTCGGCCAAGTCCAAGATCCGTCGCTACTTTGCCGCCGCGACCAAGGACGACGACGCTGCTACCGGTCGCGATATGCTGGCCAAGGACCTGCGTAAGCGTGGCTATGGCATTTCTACGCCGCGTTCGACGCGTGCGCTCAACGCCGTGGCGGAGCAGTTTAACTTCAAGCAGCTCGAGGACCTGTTTGCCGCCGTCGGCGCCGGCAAGGTTGCCCCGCGCGCTGTGGGCAATAAGGTCGAGCAAATCTTGGACCCCAAGCCCGAGGAACAGCTCACCAAGGCCGAGGCTATCGCCGAGGTCGTGAAGCAGCCCGCTCGCGGCTCCAACCGCAAGCCGCAAAAGCGCGGCAAGAGCGCCAGTAACGGCATTATCGTCAAGGGCGAGAGCAACAGCGGCCTGCTGGTCCGTCTGGCTCATTGCTGCAACCCCGTGACGGGCGACGACATCGTCGGCTTCATCACGCGCGGTCGTGGCGTTTCGGTGCATCGCGCCAACTGTCCTAACGTCAAGGGTCTTATGGAACATCCCGAGCGCATGATCGATGTGGAGTGGGACGGCGCTGCCGACACCCTCTTCCAGGTCGAGATCGTGGTCGAATGCCTGGATCGCATGGGCCTGCTCAAGGATGTCACCATTGCCATTGGCGATGCGGGCGGCAATATCCTTTCTGCCGCCACGTCGACCAACCGCGAAGGTATTGCAACCCTGCGCTTTATGGTCGAGATCTCGGACGCGAGTGGCCTGGATCCGCTGCTGGCTTCCATCAGCAGCGTCGACTCGGTCTACGACGCTCGCCGCCTGATGCCCGGCGAGGGCGGAGCGCAACTCAAGCGCCGCGTGTAGGCGCGAGAGCCTCTCAGCATCATAGATATTGGTTACGTTCGAGGCATCGTTTGGTGCCTCGAACGTATTTTAGAAGGAGGGTATGCGCATGGACGATATGACTTTGGACCAGACGCCCCGAGGCGCGGCTTCGATTGAGGCGCTCGTCAACGGCCCGATTCAGACCAACAGCTACGTCGTGATTTCGAATGACGAGTGCTTAATCGTCGATCCGGCGTGGGAGGGCGAGCGTCTTGTGGAGCATATCCGCACCGCGCATCCCGAGGTGCGCGTACTTGGCTCTGTCTGCACGCACGGTCATGCCGACCATGTTGGCGGGGTTGCCGGGGTTCGAGCTGTTGTTGGCGACAGCGCACTATATGAGTTGTGCGCTAAGGACGTGACGGTACCTCGCGCAAATATCGAGGAGCAGCGCGCCATGTGGGGTATCGAGACGCCCGATCCGGGTGAGCCGACGCGTTTGCTTGCCGAGGGCGATACAATCGAGGTGGGCGACGTCTGCCTGCAGGTGATCGAGACGCCGGGGCATACGCCGGGCGGCATCGTCCTGTTCGCCGCGACCGAGCAGGGGAACATCGCCTTTGTGGGCGACACGCTTTTCCCGGGCAGCCACGGTCGTACCGATCTTTCCGGCGGTGACGAGGCGGCGATTATGCGCTCGCTCTCCAAACTTGCCAAGACGCTTCCGCCCGATACCGTTTGCTTGACGGGCCATGGCGATTCGACCACGATGGCGCGCGAACTTATGCAGAACCCGTTTATGCAGATGTAGGCTCGAAGCCGTCTTTCGAACCACGAAGACCGGTCAATCGTCAAGCTATTTTCCCCAGTGGGTCGATTCTGTGGGGCAAACGGTCAAAATTTGTCCAATCGGATGGTATTCGTGAACAAACGAACGTTTATGCTCGGGTATGTCGTGGTAAAATCTCAGGCGTTATCGGAGCAACCTTACAGGAGGTTTCTTTTATGCTCGTCAACGCAGCAGACATGCTCAAGAAGGCCGAGGCCGGCAAGTACGGTCTCGGTGCCTTCAACACCAACAACCTCGAGTGGACCCTGGCTATTCTCCAGGCCGCCGAGGAGGCCAAGTCTCCGCTGATCCTTCAGTGCACCGCTGGTGCCGCTAAGTGGATGGGCGGTTTCAAGGTCTGCGCCGACATGGTCAAGGCTGCCGTCGAGGCCACGGGCGTTACCGTTCCCGTCGCCCTTCACCTCGATCACGGTTCCTACGAGGACTGCTTCAAGTGCATCGAGGCCGGCTTCACGTCCATCATGTATGACGGCTCTCACGAGGAGACCTTCCAGCTTAACCTCGACCGCACCAAGGAGCTCGTTGAGCTTGCCCACTCCAAGGGCATGTCCATCGAGGCCGAGGTCGGCGGCATCGGCGGCACCGAGGACGGCGTGACCTCCAGCGGCGAGCTCGCTGATCCTGCTGAGTGCAAGCAGATTGCTGACCTGGGCGTCGACTTCCTCGCCTGCGGTATCGGCAACATCCACGGCGTGTACCCTGCCGACTGGGCTGGCCTTTCCTTCGAGCGCCTGGGCGAGATCAAGGCTCAGACCGGCGACCTGCCCCTCGTCCTGCACGGTGGCACCGGCATCCCCGAGGATCAGATCAAGAAGGCCATCTCCCTGGGTATCTCCAAGATCAACGTCAACACCGACCTGCAGCTCGTCTTCGCCAAGGGCGTCCGCGAGTACATCGAGGCTGGCAAGGATCAGCAGGGCAAGGGCTTTGACCCCCGCAAGCTCCTCAAGCCTGGTCGCGACAACATCGTTGCCCGCACCAAGGAGCTCATGGAGGAGTTTGGCTCCGTCAACAAGGCGTAAGCGTCGCTAAACTTCCCGCCGGAAGCCCCGTCCCCCTACACTGTTTCCTTTGCGCTCACCTGGCTTCGCCAGAAGTCGCGCCAAGGAAACAGTTCCGGGGGATGGGGCTTCCTTTGTTTAACGCCGCAGGGTTACAAGTCTGAATTAAGGTGGCTACTGGCTTCGCCAGAAGTCGCGCGATGGAATCAGCTCCGGGGAAACGGGGCCTCCTTTGTTAACTTGCTACAGGGTTACTGGTCTGATTTTAGTTATATGGTTACCGTTCAGCGGTGTTGATGGCTCCCTTGTTGGGGCTTTCTTTTTATCTCGCTACAATGGGCTTCAAGCGTTCTAGTGACTTGGAGTTTTGGTATGGCTGTTGTTAATGTGTTGCCTTCGGATGGGAAGGTTATTGACGAGGGTCCTGTTGGTTGCTCTGTTGATGTTTGCTGTGATGATTTTCGTCATCTCGATATTGGACTGCCGCCCGAGATTCTTCGTCTCAAGGATGCCGGATATTTGACGCAGGCTGTTGCGGCTTGTGATCGTCTTTTGGGGCAGAATCCCGATCCCTCGTTGGCCGCTTGCGTTCGTGCCGAGCGGTATCGCATGCTTGAGACGCCGCTTCATTTTTCGGTGTCGCGCGATCGAGCTATTGCGATGATTCGCGAGGAGTGGCCTGAGTTTACCGAGGAGCAGTTTAACGATCTGATTGACCGTAAGCGTATTGACTGGCGCTTTATCGATGGTGAGCTGTTCGTTCTCGACAACTTCCTCGATTCGCTTCGCGTATATCCCAAAGAGGTCCCCGGCATGCGTCCCGATTCTACGGACGGAATTGCGCTGCGCAACCAGATGCTCGAGGAGATGGAGACGCAGGGCGGGCTGTCTCGCACCATCACGCTTAAGGCATGCGTGTCTGTCCCCGGTGCTTTGGAGGGGGAGACCGTTCGCGCGTGGCTTCCCGTTGCTGCCGCCTGCCGTCAACAGTCTCAGGTCGAGATACTTGATATGACGCCGGAGGGGACCATTGCTCCTGCGAGCGCCTCGGCGCGTGCTGCCTCGTGGGTCTCCTCGACTGATCGCTCATTCTCGGTGACCTATCGCTATCAAATCGATGCCGCTTATCGCGATATCTATGGGGGTGCGCTTCTGGCGCATCCATGTATGGACGCGCCTCTGCCCGAGGATATTTCCGAGGACCGTCCGCACATTGCATTCACGCCGTATCTGCAGCAGCTGACGGCCGGTGTTGTTGACGGACTCGAGGATCCGCTCGATCGCGCCCGTGCTATCTATGATTACCTGACGCAGTATATCGACTATCGCTATCAGCCGCCGTACTTGCTTTTGGGATCTATTGCCGATGACTGTGCGCATTCGCTTCGCGGTGATTGCGGTGTTATGGCGCTTACGTTTATCACCATGTGCCGTATTGCCGGTGTGCCCGCCCGTTGGCAGAGCGGCCTGTATGTTGCGCCCGATTCGGTGGGGTCGCACGACTGGGCAGAGTTCTATACGCCGCAGACCGGTTGGCTCAACGCCGACGTGTCATTTGGATCTTCTGCTCGCAGGATGGGGGAGGAGTGGCGCCGCCGTCACTACTTTGGCAATCTCGACCCGTGGCGTATGGTGGCCAACAATCGATTCCAGGCAGAGTTTGAGCCCTCTTTCGACGGCATGCGCGAGGACCCTTACGATAACCAGATGGGTGAGGCTTCGGTCGACGGTCGCGGATGCCGTCAGCGCGAGATGCTCCGCACGGTCGAACTCATCGAAATGCTCGAAGTTCCATTTTCGGACTAATCGGTAGAAAGCTGTGATAAACTAACTCACGCATTACGTGCCCGAGTGGCGGAATTGGCAGACGCAGTGGACTCAAAATCCACCGTTGGCAACAACGTGCGAGTTCGAGTCTCGCCTCGGGCACCATACATGCAAGCGAGCGTTCAAGGGGGTTGCGGCCCCCTTTTTCGTGCCGAACTCGCGTGAGCGCGAGGAGCGTTAAGCAGACAGGCCTGTGGCCTGTTTGTAGCGGAGCGTGGCGAGGGCGCCATGCGCCCGAAGCCCGGGGCTTCGCGAAGCGAAGACCCTTCGAGTCTCGCCTCGGGCACCATGCATGCACCTGCGCTTCAAGGGGGTCAAGGCCCCCTTTTTTCGTGTACGTAATGTGATAACGCGCTGTACGTGTTATTATTCGCAAGGCGTTGTTCCCGCAATGCCCTAAAGAGGAACCCGAGGGTTCCCACCTTTTGGCGCCAATGAGCAGCTGACTGGTCATACAACTTAGATTCTCTTCCTCAAATCGAGGAAGTCTATGTGTACGACCTGGTTGCTGAGAAGCGCCGGGTTATTTTTTTATGAATGGAGGTAGGGAAAATAGCTAAGTCTGATGACACCCGCATCAACGACGAGATCACTGCATCTTCGTGCCGTTTGATTGGCGTCGATGGCTCTCAGCTCGGCCTGTTCGCCATCCGCGATGCCCAGCGCGTCGCCGACGATCAGGGTCTCGACCTGGTCGAGATCGCTCCCAACGCGGAGCCGCCGGTCTGCAAGGTCATGGACTACGGTAAGTTCAAGTACCAGCAGGCCATGAAGGCCAAGGCTGCTCGTAAGAACCAGTCCAAGGTCGAGGTCAAGGAAATGAAGTTCCGACCCAAGATCGACGTTGGCGACTACGAGACCAAGAAGGGCCACGTTCTGCGTTTCCTCAAGAAGGGCGCACGCGTTAAGATCACCATCATGTTCCGCGGCCGTGAGATGGCTCACCCGGAGCAGGGCCTTAACGTTCTCGAGCGCCTCGCCGAGGATCTCAAGCCTTACGCTACGGTCGAGTCCAAGCCTAAGATGGAAGGCCGTAACATGCTTATGCTGCTCGCCCCGATCAAGGGCGCCTTCGATGAGGATAAAGCGGCAAGCGATACCAAGTAACTAGTGTTCTGTAACCGATTAAGGAGTATTTCATGCCTAAGATGAAGTCCCACAGCGGCACCAAGAAGCGTTTCCGCAAGACTGGTACCGGCAAGCTTATGCGCGCCAAGGCTTTCAAGAGCCACATCCTGAGCAAGAAGTCCACCAAGCGTAAGCGTGGCTTCCGTCAGGAGACCGAGATCGCCGCTGCCGACCGCAAGGTCATCAAGTCGCGTCTCGCCTAAGTTCGCGTTCCCGTTTTTCGTTTTACCGTCTAGGAGTTGATAGAACATGGCACGTATTAAGCGCGCTGTTGCCGCCAAGAAGAAGCGCCGTACCGTTATGCACCGTGCGAAGGGTTACTACGGTGCCGCTTCGCGTACTTACAAGCATGCTAAAGAGCAGGTCCAGCACTCCCTGCAGTATCAGTATCGTGATCGCCGCAACAAGAAGCGCGAGATTCGTTCTCTCTGGATCACCCGTATCAACGCTGCTGCTCGCCTGAACGACATCTCTTACTCTCAGTTCATGCACGGCCTGAAGGTTGCCGGCATCGAGCTCGACCGCAAGGTCCTGGCTCAGATGGCTTACGAGGACATCGAGTCCTTCAACGAGCTGGCTACCATCGCCAAGAAGGCTCTCGAGGCCTAATAGATTCTCTTGAATCGCTAGGGGAGTGTCGCGTTGTGCGCGGCGCTCCCTCCTTTTATCTGAAGCGCTGGTTTATATAGCAAAAGCGCGGGTAGATAGACGCTTACAGGTGACCGATCTTTATATATCTCTTAACCGAAGGGTCATCATCTGATACGTGCAGTATTTCTGCACCAGCCTTTCTATGACTTATATAGGAAGCAATGTATTGTGTAGGACTTGTGAAGAGTGGAATTGACGTCCCACGGCGCCCCTCCGGTCTGGCAATATATCTCCTTGCCGCGCGGCCCGGTCGGACCGGGAACCAGCGCAGGCGTGCACCTTGAGAACCGGATACTGCGAGGATGGACA
>UQMO01000028.1 GCA_900542125.1 uncultured Collinsella sp.
GAGCGTCTCGTGGGCTCGGAGAGGTGTATAAGAGACAGCTTGCGGACATGACGGACACATGGCCATGGCACTTGCCGCCGCGACGTATGTCGACCGTACGATTCGCGAGCAGCCGGGCGCCATTAGGCGCAACGTTCTCTTTGTGTTCCAGCCGGCCGAGGAAACGACCGGTGGTGCCAAGACGGTATGCGAGAGCGGTGTGTTCGAGCGCTATGGGGCTGACCGCATTTTTGGCTTCCATGTGTGGCCCGATCTGCCTGCCGGCACGTTGGCGAGTTGTTCCGGTCCGCTGCTGGCGCGTTCGAGTGAGACACACATTCATATTCACGGGACGAGCATCCATATCGCTAAGACCTATGGCGTTCCGGTCGAGGAATCGCACGATGCGGCGCTGGCGGCTGTCAAGTTCTTGGTTGCCGAGCGCGAACTGATGGACGAGCTGGGCACCGACGAACCCTGTATCGGCAAGTTTGGCCTGCTGCAGGCTGGCACCGTTTGCAACGCGGTGGCGGGGGAGGCCCATGTGGCCGGAAGCCTGCGTGTGTTTACGGACGACATGTTCGACCGGGCGCGCGAAGGCGTGCGCCGCGTGCTGGACGATGCCTGTGCCGCAACGGGCTGCACGTATGATCTCGACTTTGCCGAGGGCTATCCGCCGGTCGACAACGACCCCGAGCTATTTGCCAATGTCGCGCCTGCCTTGCCCGAGCTACAGCTCGTGGATGAGCCGCTGCTGATCGCCGAGGATTTCGCGTTCTATCAACGCTATCTGCCGGGCGTGTTTTTCCTGCTGGGCACGGGTATGCCAGAGGACCAAGACAACCCGAGTGATTCGGATGGCTGCCCCGCCTATGCCACAAGCGCTCTGCATACCGATAGCATGCTCTTTGACGAGGAAATCCTACTCAAAGGCCTCGATGTCTATAAACGATTGCTTGTGATGGAGTGACGATGGAACGACGCCGACAGTCTGCCGTATATAGTCCGGGTGGATGCGGGTGCGGTTTGCTGCTGCTTCCGGTTATTGCTGTGAGCATTGGCGTGATGTTTGCGCTTGCCGGGCTTGCCGCGGCGGCGCTCGTGCTGTTTATCACTGCCATCGGCGTGACGATTTGGCTCTGCCGCAATCGCGAGCAACGCCGTGCCGACGGTAAAACCAATGTCGGCTGGGTCGTCTTTCTGATCATTGCGTACCTGCTGAGTGCCAGCTACCTTGTTTTCTTTGTCCTGTTGATGATCAGTGCCTTTACCGGGGAATCCGTCACGGTGGGTTGATGCACTGCCAGCAGACGGTCGCGCGCAGTGCGTTTGCTCGGCGTTTGGATAACTGCATTGGTCGTTTACCGCAGCCTTAGCTCTCAGCTAATGAATTCAAGTTCAATCCTTCCTACGATGTGCTGTGTACCGGCACGGTAGCCGGATCGTAGGAAGGATGAATAATGGCAAAAGAGGGAAAGAAGCCGATCGGCAAGATTGTCCTAGGCGTCATCGTGGTGCTGGTTATTGTCGGTGCCGTGGGCTCTATGGGTGGCAATTCAACCGATTCGTCTGCGAGCGATTCGGCAAAGCCTGCCGAGGCGACACAGCAGGCTGAGGAGCAAAAAGAACCGCAAGAACCGTATACCATTGCTGACGAGGCTGAAGACACCTCCAATCAGTTTGCCTATAAGATCACGGGCACGCTGACCAATAACACGGACAAGGAAAAGAGCTACATTCAGATCGAATATGTTCTGTATGATGCCGATGGCAACCAGGTTGGAACGGCTCTTGCAAACACCAATCATCTGAAGGCGGGCGGCTCTTGGAAGTTCGAGGCGCTGGGTACGGTGTCTCCCGACCAGGTTGCTAGCTGGGAGCGTTCGGACGTAAGCGGTTTCTAGCATGTTGTATGCACTGGGGGAGGTGAAGTCGTATGCCCGATAAAAAGCTGACCGAGGAGTTGCTCAATGAGCTTCTCGACGCGCCAAACATCGATGGCTATATCAAAGAACACGACTTTGCCGCCCCGTCGCTTTCGGACTACCTTAAGCAGCTGCTGCAGGAAAAGGGCTTAGAGCGCTCGCGCGTGGTGCGCATGGCCGACCTCAATGAGACTTTTGGTTATCAGATTTTTACCGGTGCGCGGCATCCGAGCCGCAATAAGGTGCTGCAGATTGCCTTTGCGATGGCGTTGACGCTCAAGGAGACCAACCGCGCCTTGACGGCTGCCGGGGCAAGCGTCCTCAACTGTAAAGACCGTCGCGATGCGATTGTCATCTTTTGCATCGACCGTGGCTGTAGCCTCCAAAAGGTCAATGAAGAGCTGTATCGCTTTGGCGAGGAGACGGTGAGTTAGCGGCTGATATCTGAGCCGGCGGAGCTGCCGAACAACGATGCAAACGAACGGGGCGCGGATGCCATGGGGTGTCTGCGCCCTGCGCTATGATGGAGGCTATGGATACTCAGACCCCAACATATTCCGATGACGAGCTGACCGCAGCGCTTGCCGAGCACCTGGCGTCGCTCGATTGCGACGACAGCTATCGCGTGGAGCGTGTACTTAAGCGCTCGTCCGTTGAAACAACCGAGCTCGTGTACTTTGAAGGAACCGGCGGTGGTTCGCTCGGTCCCTTTGTTCGTAAACGCATCGATGCTTCGGCTCAAATCGGCGGGGCATACGAGCGTCTGTTTGCCGCTCAGCGGGCAGGCAGGCGTTTTGAGCACCTGCCCAGAATCGTCGATTGTCGTCGTGTGGGCGACGAGCTCAACGTGGTTATGGAATACATCGAAGGGGAGACACTCGGGGCGCTGGTGGACCGTCTGGGAGCCACCCCCGATTATGCGCATGAATTGTATCCTGCCCTATGCGATGCCGTGGGCGAGCTCCATGCCGGTTTTGCAATGGTGGGGGAGACGTCGGCGCCGGTGATCCATCGCGACCTCAAGCCGTCGAATATCATCGTGACAGGTGCCAACTATACGCCTGATGACGGCCTGACATTTTCATCGCTGGTGATTATCGACCTGGGGATCGCGCGCGTATGGCGCGATGGCGCCGATGCTGACACCGTCAAGTTTGGCACGCGACCCTATGCGCCGCCCGAGCAGTATGGGTTTGGGCAGACGAGTGTGCGCAGCGATGTCTACGCACTTGGGGCCCTGTTGTTCTTTTGCTTGACGGGAGTCGACCCTAAACCAGGGCTCGACATGCGCGAGCAATGTGAGGCATGCGGCATTCCCACTCCACTTGCCGATGCCGTCTGCATGTCGATGGCGCTCGACCCGGCCAAGCGTTTTGCGAGCGCGGAAGCGTTGGGACGGGCGACGCGCGCGGCATACGATCTAAGTCGCCCCGTGCGGCCTCCTGCGCCTGTGCTTGTCCGTACTCCGGCCTCGGAGACGGTGTTGACGCCCCAAGGGCTCCAGAACCCCACAGTGCTTCCTAGGCCTGCCGCCTCCGCTGCATGTGGTCTGCTCTCTCGCGTTCCGGAGTCTCTGGGGCGCATTTGGAATACGCTCATCTGCTTCTCGCTGCTTGTGTTCTTTGCCGGAAGTCACTTTGCCGTCTTTCACCCCACCGGAGCAAACCAAAGTTACCCGACGTGGCTTCTCATAATCGAGTATTTTTTCTTTGTCGATGGTCTTATGGTGCTTATGCATTTTGCGCTGCTCGATAAGCGCCGTCTTCGTCGGCGATTCGCACTGCTCGACAGCTATCGCGGCAAGAAACTCGCGAAACTCTGGCTCAAGGCATTGGGTGTGCTGCTCCTGTGCATGATCGTCATAGTCGCGGTTGCCAATGCGACCGGCGTCGTCGATACCTCCGCTACCTAAAAGAAAAGGGCCCTATTGGGGCCCTTTGCAGTTGCACTTAGATGCGGTTCATCTGGGCGGCGACTTTGTTGTACCAGTCCTGCCACGTGGGCGGGCAGTACTTTTTGGCCGCAGCCGGGGTAAGGGTGGAGCCGTAGTTGGCGCCCAGATAGGCAACGTGAGCGGAGATGCCCTCGCTCCAGCTGCCAAAGCTGCGCCAACCGCCGCCACGTGCACTCCAGCCCCAGGCGTTGTACGAATTGGCGCAATAAGCGCCCTTGGTGCTCTCGATGCAGGCGATGGCGGGGGACCAACGGGGATCGACACCGGTATTCCAAGCGGCGACGGCAAAGTTATAGCCCTGGCCTGCCATGGGGGAGCCGGCGAGATAATTGTCGATGCGGCTCGTCCACTCATTAATGAACGAATCGTAATCGGAGCTACCGGTATTGGCGTTGTTCACCGTGGTGTCGATGGTGGTGTTGGTGTTGGTGGCCTGGCTGCTGGAATTGCTGCCGCTTACGCCCTCGCCCGAGAGCTTCTCGGCGGCAGCGGCCTTATCGGCCTCAAGCTTGGCAAGCTCGGCGGCATTTTCCTGCTCGGCTTTTGCCTGTGCCTCGCTGCGGAGCTGCTGGGCCTGCGCCAGCGCATCCTCGGCGTTTTTCTGCTCTGCCTCAAGCTGAGACTTGGCCTGCTGGAGCTCAGCCTTGTTCTGCTCGAGTTCGGTTTGCATGTTATTGAGCTGTTCGATCTCGTCGACGCTCGAGCTCGTGATCTGGTTGGTGTATTTGCAGGTCGTGATGAACTCACCCAGGCTCTGCGCGTTGACCAGGAAGCTCACGATGGGATTGGTGCCCTTCTGATACTTGTACAGATCGCGCATGGCGGAGCTTGCCTTGGCCTGCTGCTCGGGAAGCTTGGCCTCGATTTCCTCGATGCTTGCCTCATTGGAGTCAATCTGCTTTTGCAGGTCATCGAGTTTGGTGCGGGCGTCGTTGTAGGCGCTCGTGGCGGCTTCGATCTTCTGCTGGGCTGCGGAAAGCTGGTCCTGCGTTGCCTGCGAGGCGGCATACGCCGCAACGGGGGAGAGCATCGGCGTGGCCGTCAGCGCAACGGCGAGCGCGGCACTCGTGATGATGCGAGCCGGCTTCGACGCAATGAGCGCTGCGGTGCGATGATTCGAATGCTGCATCCAGTCCCTCTGCAATCAATCGTAGGTTATGGTTCGAACGGTATTCTACTACTGCTTTCGACCTCAACTTGAACCTTAAAGGTTCCAAAGGGTCAAGTTGAACTTGAGGCTTTGGCTTTGACCTGCAGTTATGATGAATTGTTGAGAAACCATAGAGTTCAACTTTAACGTTACAGAGCTCTGTTTGAGAGGAGTTTTGGGCTGTAAAAGCCATCTCAACGTGGGGTTTTATAACTACAGCGTGCCCTTCTGGCGAGCCTGCTCAATCTCTTCGAGGGCCTCGGCGGGGGTGAACGAACAGGTGCCGTCGCCGAGTTTGATTACCTGGATATCGTCGCCGGCGTAGACCTCTCCGCCCTTTAGTGCCACGCCAAAAACGCCCTCGTGGGGAAAGATGCAGTCGCCGGCGAGATAGTAGATGGCACAGCGTGTGTGGCAGACCTTGCCGATTTGGCTGATTTCGACAAGCACCTCGCTGCCAAGCTTGAGCTGTGTGCCCAAGGGGAGCGAGAGCAGGTTGATGCCCCGGGTTGTGAAGTTCTCTCCGAAGTCGCCCTCGTGCACATCGAGCCCGCGCGCCTGCGCCGTCTGGATAGACTCTGCAGCTAAAAAGGAAACCTGGCGGTGCCAATGCCCGGCGTGTGCGTCGGAGGCGAGGCCAAATTGCTCTATAACGGTGTCGTGCCCGTCGGCGACGGGCGACTTGCGCGTGCCCTTGTGTGCCGACGTGTTGATCGAGACGATGCGGGCGGGTCCGTTGTAGGCGTCGTTTGCCGTGCACAGGGGAGCGGTCGCTTTCGCACGTTCCGCCAGCTCGCGCCTCGCGGCATTGAGGATGGGATTATCGGTCGGATGGTCTTGGGGCACGTGTGCACCTTTCGCTCGAAGATGTCAATACGCTGAATCCTACAACAACGGTAGGTTCATTGCCCATTGTCATACAACGGTGGGCGCCGTCTTCGTGCTGGACGATTACGTCGATTGCCATAGATACGGTGGAGCTTTGGGCGCCGGCGGCTTGGCACGCTAGAATAAATCAGTTGCGCAAAGACCGCCCGTTGTGTGGGCAGTTCATGATAGGAAGTTTCCATGGCATTGCAATTTACAGAGCGCGAGTTCATTCCCGTGCTGCTTGGTGGCGACATCAACGCCTATTCGGTGGCGCGCGCCTTCTACGAGGAGTACCAGGTCAAGAGTCTGGTCTTTGGCAAGTATCAGACGGGTCCCGCGTACCGCAGCCAGATTATCGACTACACGCCCAACGTGGATATTGACACCATGCCCGTGATGCTCAAAACCGTCAACGGCATTGCCCAAGCGCATGCCGACAAGACTATTGTCCTTGTGGGCTGCGGCGACAACTATGTCGCTCTCGTGGCTCAAGCCAAGGATGCTCATGAGCTGGCGGATAACATCGTCGCTCCCTACGCGCCCTACAGCATGCTCGAGCAGTGCCAGAAGAAGGAGATCTTCTACGAGCTGTGCGAGAAGCATGGCGTGCCCTATCCGCACACGTTTACCTTTACCAAGGCGATGCTCAATGCCCAGGGTGAGGCGCCTGCCGAAGTGCTCGACCAGATTGATTTTCCTTACCCGATGATTCTGAAGCCTTCTGACGGCATCATGTGGTGGCAGCATGAGTTCGAGGGCCAGAAGAAGGCCTATGAGATTGCCGACCGCGCCGAGCTGGAACAGGTCATTCGCGACTCGTATGCCAGCGGCTACACCGACGACCTGATCTTGCAGGATCGCGTGCCCGGCAACGACGAGTACATGCGCGTGCTCACCAGCTATTCCGACCGCAACGGTAAGGTCCGCATGATGTGCCTGGGCCATGTGCTACTCGAGGAGCATCAGCCCCACGGTGTCGGCAACCATGCCTGTATCATTACCGAGCCCAACGACGAGCTCATGGGCGGCGTGCGTAAGTTGCTCGAGGACCTTCACTTTGTGGGCTATTCCAACTTTGACGTAAAGTACGACGAGCGCGACGGCTCGTTTAAGTTCTTCGATTTCAACACGCGCCAGGGCCGCAGCAACTACTACGTTACCAACAGCGGCTTTAACGTTGCCAAGTATGTGGTGGACGAGTATGTGTTCAACCGTCCGTTTGAGCCGGAGTTTGTGACGGCTCAGGACGAGGCCCTGTGGATGGTCGTCCCCATGGGCGTCGTCGACAAGTACGTCAAGGATCCCGAGCTGCGCGCTAAGGTGCATCGCCTGGACAAGGAAGGCAAGGGCGCCGACCCTTCGTTTATGAAGGGCGACTTTGTCTTTAACCGCTGGCTGCGCATGTGGCACACCAAGCTGCGCCACTTTAAGCTGTTCAAGACGTATTACAAGTAGATGAGCGCGGCGCCCGTCCGGTTTGCATCGGGCGGGCGCGGGTATGATACGCGCAATTGCGCAAGCGTCACCAAGGAGGCGGCGATGGAAAAGCTGGGAGTTATCGGCGGCATGGGCGCCGAGGCCACGTCGTATTACTACGACCAGGTGGTGCGTCATACGGCTGCTGCCTGCGATCAGGAACATATCGACATGGCGGTACTCTCCAAGTCGACCATGCCCGACCGCACGCTGGCCATTAAGACCGGCGAGCATGCCAAACTGCTGGCGACCATGAAAGAGTGCGCCCAGGCACTCGAGTCGCTGGGCTGTGCACACATTGCCATTCCCTGCAACACGTCACACTACTTCTATGACCAGATCCAGTCGTTTACGAAGGTGCCGATTATCCACATGCCGCGTGAGTCGGTGCGCTATGCTCTGGCCGGTGCGGTGATGGGGGAGTGTGAGTTCGACCCCAACCTGAGTATGCCGGCCGAGCCGGTGCATAAGATCGGCATCATGGGCACCGATGGCACCGTGGGCGCGGGCGTCTACGGCCGCGAATGTAAGGCTGCGGGTGTTGAGGTCGTCTATCCCAGCGAGAAACGTCAGAACGATGTGATGTCGCTTATCTACGATGATGTGAAGGCCGGACGTGAGCCCGATATGGATAAGTTCGACCGCGTGATGTGGGAGTTCGCCCGTAGCGGCTGCGACCGCGTCATTCTGGCCTGCACCGAGCTCTCGGTGTTGCAAAAGTACCGAGAGATGCCCGAGATCACCCTCGACGCCATGGATGTCCTGGTGCGCGAATCCATCATCCGTAGCGGCGCTCCCTACCGCCTCTAGCTTCCGACCTGTCAAAAAGGGACAGGTTAATTTTGGTAGGTTTTATCTGGTGAAACAGTAAGGCCTCGGCTCGTTTGGTGCGAGCCGAGGCCTTTTGCGTTGGGCGGTTGCTGTCAGTGGTGAACTAGAACAGGAAGCCGATGGCGATGAGGGCGATGCTGACGATGAGCACGGCGATGTCTAGGCCCTTGATGGGGTAGCGCTTGTACGAGCTGGCGCGCGTACGCAGATAGAAGCCGCGCTGTTCTGCCGCCAAGGCTGTGGCATCGGTCTTGCCCACGCTCGAGATGAGCAGCGGCACGCACAGTGGCAGCATGAGCTTAAGCTTCTTGATGGGGTTCTTGGTGTCGTACTCGACGCCGCGTGCGGTCTGCGCCTCCATGATGGCGTTCATCTCTTGACCAAACACCGGCACGAAGCGCAGCGCCGTGGTAAAAGTGAAAGCATAGCGATACGGCACGTGCAGCACCTCGACGCAGGCGTTGGCAAGGTCGTTGAGCTTGGTCACCGTGAGCATGAGGATGAGTGGTAACGCCACACCCAGCAGGCGCAGACAGGCCTTCGATCCCGTGATGAGGCCCGTGTCGGTGATAAAGCTCCACACCACGTTGCCATCGCGCATAAAGGCCAGCTGGAGCACCAGCATGATAAGCGCGAGCGGAATCAGCAACTTGAGCAGCGAGAACAGGCGGTTGACGACGCCCGCATAGGCACCCAGGGCAAGGGTGAGCGCCAAAAAGCCCAGCAGCGCCACGTAGGTGTCGGACAAGAAGATGCCGACGATGATGGCGGCGGCGAGGCCCAGTTTGACGACGGGGTTCAGGCGATGCAGCAGCGTGTCACCCGGCATGTAGTCGATGACGTTAACCACGGTGGACCATCTCCTTGGTAATTCGAACGACATCGGAGACCTCGCTCACCTGCGCAAAAGCGGTCGAGACGGAAGATGCCAGACGGCGCGAGAGCTCAATAACCTGGGGAGGCTCCACGTAGGCACGCCGCATGAGATCGATGTTCGAGAATAGCTCGTGCGTGCGGCCGCGGTCGAGGATGCGACCGTCGGCCATTACCACAATGCGCTCGGCAAAATCCGAGACGACATCCATATCGTGGCAGACCATGATAACGGCGCAACCGCGCTCGGCCATGGTGCGCACCGTTTCCATGACGGTCATGCACTCGCGGTAATCAAGGCCGCTCGTGGGCTCGTCGAGCACGACGATCTTGGGCTCAACCACTACGACGGAGGCAAGCGCCACCATTTGTCGCTGACCGCGCGAGAGCGAGAAGGGCGCCTCGTCGGCCGGCAAGCCAAAGCGGTCGATGACGAGCTGGGCGCGACGCAGCGCCTCGGCACGGTCGATGCCGGCAAGCTCCAGGCCAAAGGCGACCTCGTCGAGCACGGTGTCCTTGCAGATCTGGCGGTCGGGGTTTTGGAAGAGGGTTGCGACCTCGCGGGCAATGCGGCTCGTGGGGACGGTTGCAGTATCCAGTCCCGTGACGCGCACGCTGCCCGAGGCGGGCTTGAGCAGACCCGTGAGCAGCTTGGTGAGCGTGGTCTTGCCGGCACCGTTCTGGCCGACGATGCCCACGAGCTCGCCGGGATAGAGCGTCAGGCTAAGGTCGTGTACGGCGGCGCCGCCATTGGGATAGGCAAACTCAACATGGTCGAAGGTGAGTACGGGTTCTGCGTCCTTGGCATGAGGGCGCAACGACGGCGCATGCGGGGAACCGGCAGGCGCTTGGGCTTCGATGGCCGCGTGTGCGGGGTCGACGATGCCCGAAATCAGGCGCTCGGCCTCATCGACATCCAAGCAGGGGGTACCGCTTACCAGGCCATCGGCCTCGAGGCTATTGAAGATACGCGTGACGCGAGGGCAGTCGACGCCGATGGCACGGAGCTCGTCGGTATGCGCGAAGACCTCGTGTGGCTCGCCCTGCAGCGCGATTTCGCCATGGTTGAGCACGAGCACGCGGTTGCAGTACTCCGAGAGTAGGGCGACCTTTTGCTCAACGACGACGATGGTGATTCCAAGTGTGCGGTTTGCCTCACGCAGCGTCTCGAAGACCAGCGTGGAGCTGGCGGGGTCGAGTGCCGCGGTGGGCTCGTCGAGAACCAAGACGCGCGGACGCATGGCGAGGATGGCGGCGATGGCCACCTTTTGCTTCTGTCCGCCCGAGAGGGTGGCGATCTCGCGGTCACGCAGGTCGCTGATGCCGACGGTCTCGAGCGTTTCGCTCAAGCGCTGCTCGATCTTGTCGTGGGGAACGCCAAAGTTCTCGAGGCCAAAGAGCATCTCGTCCTCGACGATCGAAGCGACCATCTGCGTGTCGATATCCTGCAGCACGCTGCCGACGATTTGCGACACGTCGGTCAGCGAGACCTCGCAGGTGTCGTGGCCGTCAACCATGACGGACCCAAAGAACGTGCCGGTGTAGTGGTGGGGCACGGCACCTGACAGGCAGGCGGCAAGCGTGGACTTGCCGGCGCCCGAGGGTCCGATGATGCCGATGAAATCTCCCTTGTTCACGCTGAGCGAGATGTGGCTGAGCGCCTGCTCGGTCTGCGTGCCATAGGAGAACGAGACATCGTCGACGTTGATGATCGTTTCCATGGATACCTTTCATAGTCATTGGGGACAGTCTTAAATGACCAGTTGTTTAAGACCGTCCCAAAAAAGCTCGTTGTTTGGGACGGTCTTTGGTGGTGAAGCACGGAGACGGCTTTACGAGGGGCCCCAGGTTGGCGCGAAAGAGGAGCGAAGCGTACTTGGGTACGCGAGCGTCGAATGAACGCCAAGATGGGGTGGCTCGTAAAGCCGAGCGGGTTAGTTGAGCCTAAGGGCCTTCTGGATGGGCAGGTAGAGGGCGCCGACCAGAATGGCGTTAAAGACGGCGGTCATGGCGACGACGGGCAACATGGCGGCGGCGAGCTCGCCGACCACGCCGAGCATGGCCATCTTGATGACCATGAAGATGACGCCGGAGACAAAGGTGGTCAGGAAGGTTGCGACAATGGCGATGGCGGGCTTGACCTGACCGTCCTTGCCGGCGGCGTTGACGATGCCGGCCATGAGCATGGCGGCGATGCCCTCGGCGGCAAAATCGACGAACGGCGAAGTGGTGGTGATCTGGATCACGGCAGCCGAGATGAGGCCAATGACGAGCGCCTGGCCGATGTTGGGGCGAACGACCAGGATGGTGAGGCAGAAGGCCGAGATGATGAACTCGGGGCTGATCATGCCGCCCGAGATGCCTGAGATGGCCTTGCCGACGGTGAAGTTGAGGATGAAGCCGGCGGCGAGCAGGATGGCGAGCAGGACGAGGGCACGGACGTCGAGTTTGCCGCGGTCGGCGGTCTGGACGGTGCGGGGCTGGGCGGCGGTGGTGTTCTGAGACATGGTGAAAATCCTTTCGGAAGGGGAGTGCAAGAGAAAAGCGGAGGCGCGTGATGCGAATGCGATCGGGCTCGAGATAGAAAAAGGCCCCCGGTCGAAACCGGAGGCCTTTCAATCACCTAGAGCGCAAAAACAGGCGTGAGGGACTCACTGTCGACCGATCGTATTCGCATCACGCCACCACCAGTTGTTGAGAGACTTCATCGTGTTCTTCATGTTGGTGGCTCCTTTCGTGATGCCGTGGCGCGGTCGCACCAAGTTGCTGTTGCGCTGCACTATAGCACAGCGAAGTGTGTGCGGGGAAATCTTTTTTGAAAAGATTTCAAGCGGGTTTCCCGCCGGTCAAAAGGCGGGTTAAGCGGGCGAGGTGACTCATGTGCCCCGCCCGCTCAGCTAGGACATGAGGGTCTTAGGCCTTCTTGCGACGATAGATCACGTAGACGCAGACACCGATGATGACGACGGCGCCAACGACCATGGCGGCCATGTTGTTGCCCTCGGACTTCTCCTCGGTGACCTCTTCCTCTTCGGCCTCTGGCTCGGTCACGTCCTCATCGGAAAGGGCCTCGTCGGCGTAGGTGATGGATTCGACCAGGCAGTCGTTGTCGGCATCGTAGTCGCTCGGGACGAACTCCTCGGAGAAATCGCCCTCCTTGAGGTAGTCGCGCATCTCCTCGAGCATGGCCTTGCACTTAACATAGGTGTTCTTGGTTGCAGCCTTGCCGGCCTTGTTGGCCAGGGCGGTACGGGCCTCGGTGCCTTCTTCGGCCTGCATGGCCTCGTCGACGGTCAGGTTCTGCTCGATGAGTTCCTTCTGCAGGGCGTCGAGATAGGCGCGGACGCCGGTGGCGCAGTGGTCGCGGTTCTCATAGGCGAGCGTGTTGATGTCCATGAGGACGTAGTTGATGGAGTTCTTGGGCTCCTCGTTGTTCACGACGTCTTCCTCTTCGCAGTGATCGAAGGAGACATCCTGATCGCTGAAGTAGGGGCTGACCTCGGTGAGCAGTGCGGAGTAGAAGGGGATGGCGACGGAGAATTCGGCGTTGGAGAGCATCTCCCACTGAATGGTCGCGATCTCGGGGTCCATGCCCTGACGGATCTGGAAGGTGTGGATCTCGGTGTTGCGGTTGGAGCCGATGGCATAGGCGCCGTCGGTGTTGGCGTTGAGGCCGGCGACATTCTCGCCGCGAGCGGCGAAGGAACGAATCATCTCAAAGGTGTTCCAGTCGGACTTGCCGGGCTGGAAGAACAGCGGCTGCATCTCGTGGACCAGGGCGCCGGTCGTGGCGCGAGCCTCTTCGCGCTCGTCCTTGACGATCTCGTAGTCGGTGCCCTCGGCAAGCGGAGCCATGAAGTAATCACGACCCTGGATATAGCGCGACCACTGGTGCATACCGGCCTCGCTAATCTCCTCGCCGTAGGTCTTGGCGACGTCGAACTTGCCGTCGGTGTACTCGGCAAAGCCCTTCTCCTTAGGCATGGACTCGATGCCTTCGGAATGGAGACAGTTCTCGGTGTCATCGAGGTCGACGTTATAGGTGAGGTTGCCGATGTTGGGGTTGAGCGAGGCGATGTCATCGGCGAGCTTCATAGCAATCCACTGATGGCCGGAAAGCGCGGCGAACAACCAGGTCTCGGTGCTGTCGGCGATGATGATCTGGTCGTTGGAGCAGACGCCCTGCTCGTCGATCAGGCTGCCGATGAGTTCGACGCCCTCGCGGGCCGTGGCGCTCTCGCCCAGGATGACGCTGGCATAGCTGTATTCGCCAATGCCAGTCTCCTCGGTGATGGGGTCGGCCTCTTCGGCCTTCTCGTTATAGGAGGTGCTCAGCGTGGCAGAGCAGGAGACGCCCTTCTCGTTGATGCCTGCCTCGGAATATGCGTCGTAGCGATCTTCCCACTGCGAGGGGTTGTCGCGAACGAAGGTGTAGCGGTAGGTTGCGCCCTTGGACTTGTACTCAAAACCGGACTCGACCGAGGTGTACTCGTTGCCGTCCTTGTGTGCGGGCTCAATGCCAAAGTGCTTGACATAGCGCGGACCGAAGTCCTCGGAACGGCCGTAGTACGTGTTGCCGTCTGCCGTGAGCTTGCTGCCCATGTAGATCTGGGTGCAGGCGAGTGCCGAAGTCGGCATGGCCATGATGGCCGCTGCTCCAAACGCAAGGCCGCAGCCGAGCTTCTTGAGCGTGTTGACAGGATGAGTAAACCTCATAATCCCTCCCAACTGTTGAAACCCCGCGAAACCGTACGGAGTTTCAGCTAATAAATACATCTACTAGCCTAAAGGAAGTGTGAAGAGTATTCACTCGACAACAGCTTTTACTCGATGAGCGTGTGGAAATATACGATGAACGGATAATAATACTCATTTTATGGCTTTAGTTAAATAAAGGCACCCTGCATTTACTGTAGCTGAATAAAGCATTAGACGGTGCTCAAAAAGAAAACTCTCCCGCTGTTTAGGATTTGCATAAACAGCGGGAGAGTCGATAACTGGATGAATATCATACCAATGTGGATTTACTTCTTTCGGCGGTGAATCACGTTGATGGCGTAACCGACGAGCATGGCCAAGACGATGACAATAAAGCCGATCAGGGGATTGTCGTTCATGGGGTCCTCCTATTTTCCGAGCGGGGAGAATTCGTCGACGATGAGGTCGAGGCATTGCGGAAGCGCGCGGGCTCCAAAGACGCCCGAATTGCTGGAGATAATCTCGCCATCGAACTGCATGCCCAGCGACGGGGTGCAGGTGATCTTGGCTTCCTTGGTCTGGATGATCTTGAACTGCGGGCGCCCGAGTACCTTGCCGGCGGGGTCAAGCGCAGCGGTGATCACGGTAGGCAGCAGCTGCACGGTGCGCACGGGTTCGATGACCGCAATGTCGACCATGCCATCGTTCATGCGGCAGTCGGGGAACAGGTTGATGTCGTTTTGGATGACCGAGGTGTTGCCGGCCATGCAGCAGATGCCGTCGAGCTCCTCGACAATGCCGTCATGCTCAATCGTAAAGTGCGCTACCGTAGGGTTGGGCGTGGCGAGCGCAGAGAGGAAGTAGGCGATCTCGCCGATGTCGTTTTTGGTGGGGGCGGCCTTCATCATGATCTCGGCGTCGAAGCCCGAGCCGGCGATGATGATGAAGCCGTGGCGCTTCTCGTTGCCGTTCTCGTCGAGCCAAAAGAGCTCGCCCATGTCGACTTTGACCGTGCGACCGGCACGGCAGGCCTTGGCGAGCGCCGCCGCCTCGGGGGCATTGCCGATGTTGTTGAAGAACAGGCAGGCCGTACCGGAGGGGAAGACGAGCGTGGGGACACCGCATCCGCGCATCTGGTCGAGCACGTTGGAGACAGTGCCGTCGCCGCCCGAAACGACCACGCGGTCAAACTCGCGCACGTCTGCCACGGCGTCCTCGGGTTCCATGCCATCGCCGATAAAGCGCATCACGACCTCGTCGCCGCCCTGTGCAAGGGCGTGCGTGAATGCGAAGATTTCATCTGAGCTGGGGCCCGATGCCGGGTTGTGGATGATAAGGCAGCGCATACTTACGTTCCCGTTCTGTGACTAACCGAGTATAGTTGTAAGGCAATGCCGATATCCTACCCGTGTTTTTCGGGCCTAACCTTATTCGATGGGTTGATATGTACATTTCCACACATCAGGCTCTACTCGACTTTTGCCAGCGCGCCCGTGAGTTCGACGCGATTGCCGTCGATACCGAGTTTTTGCGCGAGCGCACGTTCCATCCGCGTCTATGTTTGGTTCAGATTGCCACCCCTGCTGAGAGCGTCGCGGTCGATCCCCTGGTAATCGACGACCTATCGCCGCTGGCCGAGCTTATGGCCGACGAGAGCGTGACCAAGGTCTTCCACGCGTGCTCGCAGGATATGGAGGTCATGCTCCATACCGTGGGCGTGCTGCCACGACCGATTTTTGACACGCAGGTGGCCGCCGCCTTTTTGGGCGAGCGCCAGCAGATTTCGTATGGCGCGCTTGTTCAGACGTTCTGCGGTGTATCGCTGCCCAAGACCGAGTCGCTGACTGACTGGTCGCGCCGCCCGCTGACCGATAAGCAGATTGAGTATGCGATCGACGACGTCAAGTACCTGATCGTCGCCTATACCGAGATGATGAGCCGTCTGCGCGAGCTGGGCCGTGTGGACTGGGTGCTCGACGAGTTGCGCCCGCTGGCTGACGAGTCGCACTATCGCGCCGATCGCCACGAGGCGTTCCGCAAGGTCAAACGCATCAATTCGTGTAGCCGTCATCAGTTGGGCATCGCGCGCGAGCTCGCCGCTTGGCGCGAGGATCGCGCCGAGCGCCGTAACATCCCGCGCAAGTGGGTCATGTCCGACGACACGCTGCTTGCGCTCGTTAAGCGCAATCCCGTGCGCGTTGAGGAGTTCCGTAGCATTCGCGGTACCGATCAGTTGGGGGAGCGCGACGTGGACGGTGCGCTCATGGCCATCAAGCGCGGCGCGAGCTGCCCGCACGATCGCCTGCCGCTCATGGTGCGCGGGCACCGTCAGATTTCGCCGGAGTTGGAGAGCGTGACGGACCTGATGTATGCGCTCATTCGCCTAGTTGCCGAGCGCTCGGGCGTGGCGACCTCGGTCATTGCCTCGCGCGATGACCTGGCCGACTACATTGAGCATCCCGAGCAGAGCCCCCTGCGCGAAGGCTGGCGCTTTGAGCTCGTGGGTTCGCGTCTAGACGATCTGCTTTCCGGCAATATGGGGTTGACGGTGAAGGACGGCAAAATCGAGCTCCTGTAGGGAAGCCTAGCCGGTTGAGTGGGTAAAATGCCTCCAACGTGTAACTCGACTCGGAGGAATTCGCATGCCTTATTACTATGGATACGGCTTTGGCATCGACCCGCTGTACCTGCTGGTTGTTCTTGTCTGCACGGTGCTTGGCCTTGCCGCACAGAACTATATCAACTCGACGTACAAAACCTGGTCCAAGGTTCGCTCGGACGGCGATATGGGTGCCACAGTCGCTCGCCGCATGCTCGATGCCAACGGTTGTAGCGCCGTGGGTATCAAGGGTGTCGCTGGCGAGCTCACCGACCATTACAACCCGCAGGACAACAACCTGTATCTGTCGGATGCCAACCGTTCGGGCGGTTCGGTCGCAAGCGTTGCCGTCGCCTGCCACGAGGCGGGCCATGCCGCCCAGCGTCAAAGCGGCTATGCCATGATGAAAGTGCGTACCGCCCTCGTGCCGGTCGTCAACTTTACCCAGAACACCTGGACCATCGTGTTACTCTTGGGCCTGTTTATGAACATTGCCGGGCTCACGACCCTCGCGTTGATCTTCTTCTCGTTTAGTGTGCTGTTCCAACTCGTTACGTTGCCTGTCGAGATTGACGCCAGCCGACGTGCTGTGGCGTACATCGAGCAGTCGGGCATGAGCTCCAAGCAGGTCAACGGCGCCAAGAAGGTACTGACGGCAGCCGCGCTTACCTATGTGGCCGCAGCGCTCACTTCGATTATTCAGCTGCTCTACCTTATGGCTCGCTACAACAGAAACTCCAACCGATAACAAATTGGGTCACTGGGCGCCGCGGGGATTCGTGTCCCCGCGGCGCTGTACTATGTGTTGGACTTAATTTCGCACGGGGCCGGAGCCTCTGTGCTCGATAACGAAAGGAGGCTGCGTGGCAGGCTGGAACCTAACCGGCAATGCTGTTTCCGCCGAGTTTGACGGCTCGGACGATCAGGAGCGCAAGGAGCTCAGCGTGAGCCAGGCGGTGGAGATCGCCGCCGGTGCGCTCGATGCCATTCCGCAGCTGAGCGTTCTGGGCGAGGTCACAGGTTTTCGTGGTCCTAACGCCCGAAGCGGTCACTGCTATTTCCAGATCAAGGACGATTCGGCCGCCGTTGACTGCATCATTTGGAAGGGCGCCTATCTCAAGCGCACGTTCGATCTGCGCGACGGCATGCAGGTGAGCTTTAAGGGCAGCTTCAATCTCTATAAGGCCACGGGCCGCATGAGCTTTGTCGCTCGCTCGTTTTCGCTGGCGGGGGAGGGTTTGCTGCGTCAACAAGTGGCGCAACTGGCCGAAAAGCTACGCCGCGAGGGCCTGATGGACGAAGCGCGCAAGCGCCGCATCCCGGTGTTCTGCTCCCGCGTGGCGGTCGTCACCTCGCTTTCGGGCGCCGTAATCGACGACGTCAAGCGCACGTTGCGTCGTCGCAACCCTCTCGTCGAGCTCGTCTGCGTGGGCGCCAAGGTCCAGGGCGAGGGCGCACCGGCAGAGCTAATCGAGGGGCTGCACCGTGCCGCCGCCATTACGCCGGCGCCGGATTGCATTTTGCTGGTGCGCGGCGGCGGCTCCTTTGAGGACCTCATGACCTTCAACGACGAGGAGCTTGCCCGCGCGGTGGCGGCTTGTCCTGTGCCCGTGGTGACCGGCATTGGCCATGAGCCCGATACCTCGATTTGCGATATGGTGAGCGACCGCCGCGCCTCCACGCCAACGGCAGCGGCAGAATCGGTGGCGCCGGCTATGACGGAGTTGGCCGATGTGCTCGAGGCGCGCCATCAGCGTCTGGGCGCCGCGATGGCCTTGATGATCGGGTCGAATCAGGTCGATCTGGAAATGCTCGATCAGCGCGGGCGCCGTGCCTGGGATACCTATACGGCTCGCTTGGGCGATGCGCTCGATGCGGCCGCGTGCCGCCCGTGCCTCAACGACCCCACATTTATGGTCGAGCGTCGCGAATCGGAGCTTGCGCTGACTGCCGATCGCCTGTCGGGCGCCATAGTACGCTCGGTCGGGACATTTCGCTCCACCTTTGAGCGTTTGCCCGAGCGTCTGGTTACAAGCACCTCGGGGCTCGATGGTAAGCGCCATGCGCTCACGCTCGCAAGCTCCCGCCTGGAGCATCAGGGGCGCACGATGCTCAGCAAGCCAGCGTCCGACCTGGGCCGTGCAGCGGCTTCGCTCGATGCCCTGTCGCCGCTCAAGGTGCTCGCCCGCGGCTATTCCATCGCGTACAGCGTTGATGGTGTGGCCACGAGCGCCAAGACCTTTAAGCCCGGCGACGCCATCCGTGTGCGCATGGCAGACGGTAACGTTGCGGCAACGGTCAATACGGTCGAATAGACCGCGTTTTACAGTGATAAACCTTTGGGAAAGGAAATAGATATGGCAGAGAAGACCCCGGTCGAGCAGCTTACGTACAAGCAGGCCTCGCAGGAGCTGGAGCTCATCATCCGCAGCCTGGAGTCGGGCGACATGGAGCTCGAGGAGTCGCTCGAGAGCTACACCCGCGGCGTCGAGCTCCTCAAGAGCCTGCGCACACGCTTGGCCGATGCCGAGCAGAAGGTCTCGGTGCTTCTTAAGGACGTCGACGGCAACGACGTGCTTGCCGACGGCGAAGCCGCCAACACGGACGACAACCTCTCGTTCTAACCATCTCGCAGTCCACTTTGGGGTAGTCTTTTTGGGACGGGGCTTTTTTGACTACCTCTTGTCGGCTGCCTCGCCGAGCACTTGCGTTTGCGAAAAAGTAGTCAAAAAAGCCCCGTCGCAAAAAGACTACCCTGGTGGCTTGGCCATTGGAGGTGAATGTTGCTTGCCTTTTGGCGTGTTAGGTGAGTTGAGGCGCTATCGCTGGTCGATTTCACCGGGTTCAACCATTATTTCTAGCGTGTGTAAATATTCATCTTGATTGTCAGATATGTATTCGCTTACATACCAGAATTCTAGAAGAGGCCCTGCGGCAATGAGATGATTCTGGTCCATGAATTCATTCATTTCCCTCCATATTGTCGGCGTTATTTCTGCAGGTCCGGTGGTTGTCCTGCAAAGATAGTCGCCTTCTGGGAAAATCTCGCACCCTTTATCGTCGATTGATTCGAGTGAAAGCAGCGTCTTCTCTGCTACCAGGCAACCGTCGGCGCTTCTGCGCGATGGTTCAAGGATGAAGCATGGAACCGTGTGTATCGAATCGATTTCCATCCCGAGTTCTTTCATGCGCTTAATGGTGGCGTAGGGAATTATGTCGCCGTTTAGCTCATCCTCGCTTACGATGACATATCCTCGGGGTCCCTTATGAACCACCCTCGACTGTTATTTCCTCGCGTGCTCTTAACGACATGGATATGTTCTGCATGCAATGCTCGATCTTTCGGCGCCGTTGCGATAGTTTTGCTATGGCTGCGTCGATGCTATCAAGTTCGTTGCTGAACAGTTCAAAGCTCGTTTCGAGTGAATGGTTATCTAGGAAAGATCTGATTTCGCTAAGCGTGTAGTTCATATTGAGCATTGACATGATGATGTTGAGTCTGCCGAAATCGTCCTTCCTGTATTCACGGTAGGCATTCGCCCCGCGCTTTGGGGCAACTAAACCAATTGCCTCGTAATAGCGAAGAGTGTCTGCGCTTACGCCGTAGAGGCCGGCCGTCTGCTTGATATTAAGGGAAAACTCGCGTTCCATGTCACACCTTCCGACTGCCCTAGGGCCACTCAAAACCTTGGAGCTATTCTAATGTTTGTTACTCCGTCATTGTCGGGCAAGCGGTCGTTTTGACGAGGTGAACGGTCTTAAGCGCTTGGTATCCAGCTGGTATTCCATCGAAACACGTCGTTGACCTTTGACTTTCTCCAAATTCTAAGATGGTTTCAAGCCAGCTAGCTTAAATCATATCGATCTAGCATCTTAATTGTGAGGAAGGACAAGCAATGAAGGTCAAGACTAGGACGGGTATAGTTTCGGGCAAGACGCTCGAAAACGGGGTTGAAGCTTTTTTGGGCATTCCCTATGCAAAGCAGCCGGTAGGTGATCTTCGCTGGCGTGCCCCTGAGCGCCTTGATGATTCCGATGAGGAAATTGAATGCGTGGAATTCGGGCATTCTGCCAGGCAATTTATCGATGAAGTTGAACTCGCTTCGCTTCATGAGCAAGGGGAGGATTGCCTGAGCCTTAACGTGTGGGTCAGGGGACACGCACGCAAGAACCTTCCTGTCATGGTATATATCCATGGTGGTGCCTACTTCTCAGGTGGATCTGCCGACCCGCTATATAACGGCTCCAATTTTGCGGCAGCGAAGGATGTCGTTATTGTTTCGATTAACTACCGTCTGAACTTGTTTGGGTCGCTGCTGCTCGATTGCCTGCCGGGCGGAGAGGACTACAAAGACGCCGGCTATCTTGCCATTCTTGATCAAATCCGTGCGCTCGAGTGGGTGCATGAGAATATTTCGGCCTTCGGCGGTGACCCCAATTGTGTCACGCTTTTCGGTGAGTCGGCAGGCTCTTCCAGCCAGGCTCTTCTTTCCATATTGCCAGAGGCAAATAAGTATTTCCAACGTGCGATTTTGGAGTCCGGCCCTATCCAGCTTTATAAGACCCGCGAGCGCGGCGAGTACTTTGCTCGGGAGTTCGCCGAAATCATGGGATGCAAAACCGCCCAAGAGCTCTTAGCGAAGTCGGCAGACGAGCTCATTGAGGGCATGCAGGTGTGGTGCGATCGTCATACCTACGAAGTGTCGATAATTTTCTCGCCGGTTTGTGACGGGTCTTTTCTTCCCAAGAAGCCGATGAAGGCCTGGGCGGAGGGCGCAGCCAAGGATATCGATATCATGATTGGATGTACCGAGGACGAGTTTACTTATTTCCATTTCTATTTCGATGACCTTCCCGGATTCTGGCACGGCCAATTCCCGATTCATTTTGATGATCAGATTGATATCGATTACTGGGAGCAAGCATATCGAAAGGCATGGCCTGAGCGCGATTTTGCCGAGAATTACACCAATTTTATGAACTCAACCGGTTTCTTTGTCGGCACCGACCTTATGGCTGAAGAGCAGTCGGCGTTTAAGCCCGTGTACAACTATTTGTTCCGTTATAAATCTCGTGTCGAGGGAATGGGTTCTTGCCACGCAATCGAGGTGCCGTTCGTTTTCAAGAATCTTGATACCGCGAGTGGTCTGATGTTTACGGGTGACAATCCTCCAGCGCATCTCGCGGATGAAATGAACGATGCGTGGTTCAGCTTTGCGAAGACGGGCAAACCGTTTGTTGAGGGCAAGGCACCATGGGACCCCTATACCGCTGAGAACCACATTCATATGGTAATTGACGAAAACGAGTGGAAGCCGGTGCATTCGCTGCACGCCAAAGAAGATTCGGTGTTCCGTCCTATGTACGAGGTACTACTCAACGATTAGTGAAAGAAGCCGCAATGGAGTGGGCTAATTAGCCCCATTGAATTCAGCTTGAACTATCCCTGCGTAAGGAGAAAGAAATGGCTCAAGAAGAAAAGCTATCGGGTTATCGGTGGATGATCTTATTCGTAGTTTGCCTCATTTGCTTCATGGCAAACTTCATGCAATATCAGGTTTCAGCATGGGGTGTCGTCGTGATGACGACTCTCGGCATCGATGCCGGTGGGCTTACCAATCTCATGTTGATGCCGATGCTCACCGCTGTGTTTTTGTCGATTCCTGCAGGATCTCTTGCTGATCGCTACGGCGTTAAGCTTGTCGTGTCAATTGGCATGGTGCTTTCTGCTGTAGGCGGCTTTCTGCGTTATTTCATGATTAATGACGTTACCGTGCAGATCGTTTCGATGTTTATGATCGGCTTTGGCATTGCGGCGCTCAATGCCAATCTGGCAAAGGTGCTGGGTTCCTGGTTTAAACAGCAGACCTCCCTTGCCGTGGGAGTTTTCTATGCTGCTTCATGTGTGTCCATCGTGATAGCCCAGGCATTCAGCACTTATTTTCCTACGCTTGACGTGTCTTATCTGGTCGCTGCTATTGCCGAAGCTGTAACTGCTGCGCTGTGGATCTTCTTTATGAGGAACGTCCCGGAGGGCGAGCCCATGCCCGAGCCCGAGCCGGTTATGAAGTACATTAAGATTGCCGCTAAGTCGCGCGGCGTTTGGTGCATTGCCTTGGCTTATGGTCTTACCCTCGCTTCAACCACGGCATATTGCGCAATTCTGCCGTCTGCGCTTGAGCTCGTTCGCGGCGTTGATACTGCCACCGCTGGATCTATGGCAGCAATTATTACAGTTGGTAGCTTCTTTGCTTGTTTTGCGGGACCGGCTGCCGTCCTCAAGCTCGGTAAGAATAAACCGTTTCTCATTGTAACCACGGTGATTGCCGCCGTTGTAATGGTTGCAAACTGGTTTTTGCCGCTTGGCACTGTCATGTGGGTTGCTCTCGTCCTCAATGGTTTTATGACCGCTCTTTCTGGCCCCATTATTCAGGCAATGACTCCTGATCTTCCTGAGATTGGCGCGAAATATGCCGGTAGCGCTGGTGGAATAATCGGTACTGTCGGCCTTCTCTGCTCCTATTTTGTTCCCGTTATTGTTTCGTCTATTTCTGGTGACAATTGGACGTTGAACTTTACGATCGAATCGATTCTTTTCCTTGCGAGCGTTTTGCCTATTGCGATGTTGCCCGAGACTGGTGCGGCGGCAAAAGCCGAGATGCCTGAGACTTCTGAATTATAATTAATCGGTGTTTTGCCTGGTCGCGACCTCCAGTTGATATGGGGGTCGCGACCATTTTTAATGTGAGGTTGGTGCAATGGATGGTGAAGCGTGCGAAGTTGCGCACAAAGTTGAGCAAAAGCGGGCTTCGAGTGGTTACCGCTGGTTAATATTGCTGTTGACGTGTGGTCTCTGTTTTTTGGGCAACTTCATGCAGTATCAGGTCGCTGCCTATGCTACGGTCATCATGCCTCAGATGAATATCGACCCTGTCGGATTCTCATCTCTCTTTCTGGCGCCAATGCTTGCGGCGGTTTTCTTTAGTCTCCCGTTCGGATCACTTGGAGATAGGCTTGGGCCCAAAGTAGTGATACTTGGCGGGTTCTGTGTTTCTTTAGTCGGCGGCGCTATCAGAATTTTCACCCTATCGAACTATCCTGCTCAACTTGTCTCGATGTTTTGCATCGGCGTGGGGATGGCGGCATTGACTGCCAATAATGCAAAGACGCTTGGACTTTGGTTTGCAGATAAGACGGATGTTGCGATGGGCATTTACTATGCGGCGACTTGCTTTGGCATTGCGGCGGCGCAAGCGTCATCGGCGTTTATGTCTTCCGTGCTAATGGGCTATACAGTTGCAGAAGCGTTGTTGGTCGTTCTGACTATCTTCTGGGGTTTATTTGGTAAGAACGTACAGCATGACTCACTTATTCCTGATGGCGTTGAGCACGACCAAGCCCTTCTGACTGCTTTTCGTTCGCGTAACGTTTGGCTTTGCGCGATTTGCGCCGCTTTCTCACTTGCCGCCACGACCGCCTTTTCCGGTGTGCTACCTCAGGCTCTTGAGCTTGTGCGAGGCACCGATGCTTCGACGGCCGGCGAAATGGCGGCGCTGACAACCGCTGCTGGGATTATCGGCTGCTTGATTGCTCCGATGCTTTACGGTAAATGCCGCCTTGCGCGACCGTATCTTGTGATTGTCGGGCTTCTTGGCTCTATTTCAATTGCAGTTGCGTGGTTTGCCTCGGGCTTGAAGTCCATGGGGGTATTGCTTGCAGTGTGCGGCATCGTTACGAGCATGATGGGTCCAGTTGTTCAAGCTCTGCCAGTTTCATTTGTTGAAATCGGCACTCGTTATGCTGGCAGCGCTGGCGGCATTATGGCCGAAGTTAGCCTTTTGGGCTCTTATATGCTTCCTATTGGGATTGCGGCTATTTCCGGTTCAGATTACGACAAACAAATGATGCTTATTACTCTGCTTTACGGTCTATCCGTCCTTCCGGTGTTGATCGTTCCCGAGGTCAAACACTTTAAATAGGCGCGAGCATATGGATGGATAAAGCCCTCTGGCCATTGCGATTGCCGAGGAATGGATTTCGCTCAATTCGGATCTTTGAAGTGGGCTAAACTGTCTTGGTGTTTCACTGAACAACGCCACCTTCTGTTGCGTTGTCGTTAGAAAGGAACCAGCCATGTGTGATTGCATCTTCTGTAAAATCGCCAACCACGAGATCCCCTCGACTGTTGTCTACGAGGACGACCAGGTCATCGCGTTCGATGACCTCAATCCCCAGGCACCGGTTCATACGCTCGTGATCCCCAAGAAGCACTACAGCGACATCGCTGATAACGTGCCTGCCGAGACCATGGGCGCCATGGCCCATGCCATCCAGGAGGTTGCTAAGGCCAAGGGCCTGGAGGACGGTTTCCGCGTCATCTCCAACAAGGGCGTTAACGCCGGCCAGACCGTCATGCACTTCCACATGCACGTCCTCGGCGGCAAGAACTTGGGCGAGAACCTTATCTGAGATCGTATGGCCCGTCGTCTTGATTGCCTTTGGAGAAACCTGTGCAGTTGTCTCAACTCGAATATCTTCAAGCGGTAGCGAATTATGGCGGCGTGCGCAAGGCGGCTCGCGCCGTTCATGTGAGTCCGCAGGCTGTTTCGTCGGCGATCAAGAAGCTGGAATCTGAGTATCAGGTCGTTTTGCTCGACCGGTCGACGGGCGAGGCCGTTTTGTCTCCTGCAGGGCGAGAGTTTGCGGGACGCGCGCGCGTAATCCTCGCGCAAGTCGATGATCTCAAAAATTACGCTCGGTCGATGGGGCAGGGTGTTTCGCCTGACGGTCATTTTCGTCTTTACGCCCCCTGCCTTCATGGGCGGGGGCGTCTTTTTGACGAAAACTGGTACGACTCGTTTGAGAGTTCGCACCCCCAGATTCACCTCGACGTGTGGCATCAGCCAACGGCTACGTGTTTTGAGTCTCTTTTGCTCGGGATATCGGATGCGGCTATTTCATTCGAGAAGCCACGGGGCAGCGCCCTTTGTTCGAAATGCCTGGGTGAAAAGGAGCTCAAGGTTCTTTCGTGTCCGGTTGGCCATCGTGTCAGGGGCACCATAACCATTCGTGAACTATTGAGCGGTAGGCTTGCTGTCCCCATCAACTTGTCGCCCTGTCTCAATGCAATCAACCAGTGCCCTGAGGCCCAACTCGTTAATTTCCGCTTTCGTGATGTCGAATATGGAAGCGAGAGACAGATTGAGTTTCTTCAAGGCGGGGGATTGATATTGAGCTTTTCTGGCTCCTCTCTTGCATCAGATGGATCCAACGTGAGCGAATGCTCCATTGAGGGCTCGCGCGACGTAACCTTGCCTATCTATTTTTGCTACCGGCAAAACGCCTGGACGGATCGGCATCAGACGGTATTTCTTCACCTGTTGCGCCATCTCGCTTCTTGAGGTTGCTTGGCTTCGTGCCGTCAAATGAATATTGACGATTTGTAACGTATGGCTGACGGTTTTGCCTTCATGCTTTTTGAGACCTCGGCTTGGATTATCGGCCTTTGGAGGAGGAGTATGAAAAACCGTACGGTTTGGCTGTATATGGCGTTTGTTTTCCTATCGAACTTCAGCACCATCTTGTATTTTCTGACGGTTTACCTTGAGTTCGTCGGATTCTCGATGGTCGCGATTTCTGGCATGATGATTGCGTACCAGGTAAGCAAATTTGCTCTCGAGATTCCTACCGGCTATATCGCCGATAGATTTGGGCGAAAGATAAGTGGCCTGGTGGGTATCGCGGGAATGCTCGGATACTACGCTGCCCTGCTCCTCATACGATCTCCTCTGCTTTTGATAGGTGCGTTTGCCCTCAAGGGTTTTGCTGTCGCGTGCGTGAGCGGTTCTATTGAGGCAATCTATATCGATTCCGTCTCCCAAGATCAGCTCGTTAGGCTTAATGTGGTTGAGCGATTCGTCTTTTACGCATCTTATGCTCTTTCCGCGTGTGTGGGCGGCTTCATCTCGTCAGAAGGTGCATATTTCATCGGTCTTTCGGCCGATATCTTTGCGATGGTATTGACGTTACTTGTCGTTGCCTGCATTCCCGAAACGAAAGGGAAAGGTAGCGCTGCGGCTTCTATGAGCCAAATTAGCCCGAGAATGATTTGGACTGCCATTGCGGGCAATGGCACGCTTCGCTCGGCGTTCGTCATGGACTGTTCTCAGGCATTTGCTTTTGTCGCTCTGGAAGATTTTTTCTCACTGCTGCTCGCAGCCCGTGGAATGGGTGCCGTCGCTTCGGGCGTGACCATTGCGGTCCAGCTCCTTGCCTCCGCCTCCATAGGGTTTATTGTGCCCAGTGTGATTGCTCGTGTCGACAAGGGCCGTTTTGCGCGTATTTGCGGCATCATTCGCTTAGTATTGACAGCTTTGTTTTTGATTCCTTTAACTCCGGTTTATTTGCTGCCCGTGTTCTATGTGCTGCAGACGGTTGCGTACTCGTTATTTGCTCCAATTAAATACTCAATTTTTCAAAAAGCAGCCGATTCTTCGATGCGCTGTTCACTGATTTCGGTTCAAAGCCAGATGGTGGCGGTGGGTGCCGTTCTTTTCTATCTGCTCAACGCTGTGTTGAGTAGCGTTGCGGGCATTCGAGTCGTATTGCTTGTCGCGCTCGAGATTTCTTCCCTTGTGTATATCCCCGCGCTATTTCGTCTTACAAGTCAAAGGACATGAGTATTTAGGCACCGATAACTTATATATCAACGCAATAAACCCGAGCGCGAGGGCGTTTGGGTTTATTATTGAAACGTATGTAACCTGGCGGCGCCACACCGCCTGTTAGTAGGGAGACACATGAACGTTCTGGTCGTCAACGCGGGATCTTCGACCCTTAAGTATCAGGTCATCGATACCAAGTCCCACAAGGTGTCCGCAAAGGGCTCCTGCGAGCGCGTCTGCTTTACCGGCGGTACCTTCACCCATGCTGCCAATGGCTCCAAGAAGGTGACCGAGAACAATGAGTTCCCCGACCACAAGGTCGCCATCGAGGTCGTCCTGAAGGACCTTGAGGCCAACGGCGTCAAGATCGAGGGCATCGGCCACCGTATCGTTCAGGGCGGCTGGTACTTTGGCGACTCCTCCCTCGTCGACGAGGACGTTCTCGCCAAGATCCGAGAGGTCGCTCCGCTCGCGCCGCTGCACAACAACCCCGAGGCCAACGTTATCGAGTACTGCCTGGAGCAGTATCCCGACCTGCCCAACGTTACGGTCTACGACACCGCTTTCCACTTCAACATGCCCGAGGTCGCTAAGACCTACGCCCTGCCCAAGGACGTCTGCGACAAGCTGCACATCCGTAAGTACGGCGCCCACGGCACCAGCTACCGCTACATCTCCAAGAAGGTTGCCGAGATGACCAACGGCGAGGCTCGCAAGGTCGTCGTGTGCCACATCGGTTCCGGCGCTTCCCTGTGCGCCATCGAGGACGGCAAGTGCATGGATACCACCATGGGCTTGACGCCGCTCGACGGTGTCATGATGGGCACTCGCTGCGGCTCCATCGACCCGGCTACCGTGTGCTACCTGCAGCGCGAGGGCGGCTACACCTTCGACGAGGTCGACGAGATGATGAACAAGAAGTCCGGCCTTTTGGCTGTGACCGGCGGCAAGACCAACGACTGCCGCAACGTCGAGGAGCTCGCCGCCGCTGGTGACCCCGAGGCTCAGCTCGCCTTCGACATGTTTGTCTACAAGATTGCCGCCAAGGCTGCCGAGATGGCTACTTCCATGTGCGGCATGGACACGCTCGTCTTCACCGCTGGCATCGGTGAGCACGCTCCGGCCGTTCGTGCCGGCGTAGCCGACCGTCTGGCCTTTATGGGCGTCAAGATGGATCATGCCCGCAACGCCCTGCGTGGCGACGGAGCTTGGTGCCTGTCCGCCAAGGATTCCAAGGTCAAGATTTTCGTCATCCCCACGGACGAGGAGTTCATGATCGCTTCCGACGTCGAGCGCATCGTCAACGGCAAATAATTGCAAGAGGGGGGCTGGACGACCGAGTGCCGTTCAGCCCCTCCTTTGCGCTCGCTGGGCGATATTCTGATAGCTATTTATCAAGATATGATAACTTCTTATTAAAATGCGGCCGCCTTAAGGGGTCTGCGTCGACCGTATTGCACTGCAAAGGAGTCTCATGAACGTACTTGTTGTCAACGCCGGCAGCTCAAGCCTTAAATATCAGCTTTTGGATACCGATACCCGCGAGGTTTTCGCCAAGGGCAACTGCGAGCGTATCGGATCGGACATGGGCATCTTCGGCCACTCCGAGAACGGTGGCGCCAAGCAGACCGAGGAGGTTCCTTTCCCCGATCATCGCTCTGCTATCGCTCGTGTGCTCGAGGAGCTCGAGAAGACCGACTTTACGATTGATGGCATTGGGCATCGCATCGTTCAGGGCGGCTGGCACTTCGATGATTCCGCGGTCGTCGACGACGAGGTCATGGCCAAGATTCTCGAGGTAGCCCCCTTGGCTCCGCTGCACAACTACGGCGAGGCCGCGGCGATTGAGTATTGCCGTGAGAAGTATCCTGAGCCTGTCTCTTATACACATCTCCGAGCCCACGAGACGCTCATGAATCT